>NZ_LSMW01000002.1:0-99150 GCF_001566765.1 Pseudomonas sp. HUK17 | reverse complement strand
CTCTTTTTTCCTTCCCTTTCCCTTCTATCGCGCGCGGGGCGCGGGCCGATAATGGGGGAGCCCGGGTGGAGGGGGTGCAGGGGGGCATTGGGGTGAGGGGTATGTGCAGGGGTGGTATATATTTGGTTTGCCTGCAGCACATAATCGGCGAGCCAAGTCAGAACGAGGGGAATTGTGAAGGCCCCATCCCTGGACGCCTTTCAAACCACTCACTCCATTCCGAACATTTCAGCGAAGGTGGTAATCGGGACGGAGGTATTGCGACGCAGCGCCCGCGGTATGAACTCGGAGACCCCGAAGTCGATGCCGGTGCGGCGGGCCATCATCCATAGCAGAGTAGCCTCGACGTCCGCGCCCTCCCTTAGGCCGTCAAGCCACTCCCGAGCCCGGGTCGACAGCGGCCATCGCGACAGCTCCGTGTCTCCGGCCGACAGATCGTCGGCTTGATTGAGAAACGGGTGGTCGGCAGCTAGGAGACCGTACCTGCGCGCCATGTCGGCGGCGGCTTCATGGTCGTCAATCATCGACAGAGCTAGGGCCGTTCGGACATCTGAGGCGTTCGGCCCCCGAAGCGCTTCGAGGGTGGCGGCGTCGCTGTCGACGTTCAGCTGAGTGCCGAGCGCCAGCAGAAGCGGCGCGGCGAGCTGGGCGTCGAAGTGATCTGCGGCAGCCGTGACTGCCTCCCAGGGAACGAGGTCGCGCTCGAGTGGATGCTGACTAATCCGATCCGCTATCGCCCAGGCGGCCGCGTACCGTAGTGGATAGAGGTTTTCGTCCGCGTTCCCGACGACGTGGACGTCGGTAAGCCCTCGCTCAAATGTAGTCCAGGCTGTGGGATGGTCCGGGCAAGTCAAGAGATCGAGCAGCATCGCGTGCAGCACGACGTCGATGGCCCCACTGTCGTCGGCCAGGAAGGTGGTGATCTGATCAAGCACTTGGGGCGGCAACGTGTCGTACCGGGCCAAGGCTTCGGCAGCCGTGCGGGCGACCTGATATGCTGGCTCGTCGCGCCGCTGGTGTTCGGGATGCCGGCAATAGTTACGACGGTCGCCCAGGAGCGACACCAGGACGTCGAGGGCCTCGGGCCATGCCTGTTGGCCGATCACCTGGGCCAGAGCCTGGCGGACCAGCGCGCTGCTGTCGGCGACACGGTCGAGTATGGCCGTCTTTTCAGCCGTATCAGAGCTGGGAGCCAGCACGTTCAGCGCAGTTCGCCGGACCTCGAAGTGTGCGTGGGTAAGCGCATTGACGATCGCGGCCCGTGCCTCAGGCGTTCCAAGTTCCGAGAGCGCCCGCACCGCCGCCTGGGCGTCGTCCTCGTCGTCGGAGCGCGCCCACTGTTCGGCGAGCTGCTGAATGTCGAGATGCTCCTCTCCAGATAGCTGCAACAGGAGCCGGGCTAGGTTACGCGGGCCCTCATCCATTAGGGTCTTGGCTTGACCGGGAAGGAGCGCGCGATAGCAGTCCAGAAGCGTCTCTTTGTCTGCGCCGAGTTCACAGGCGATCGCAAGCTGAGCAGCGGCCGCAGTCTCGGGCGATGTGGAGTCCAGGACCTGCTGCGCCAGCCTTTTCCTCCACCCTCCAGACTCATCGTTGATGATTTTCGAGGCCAGCATCGCAACTTGCGTCGCCGGGAGGGTATGCAACAGGTCCACCAAAATGGTTTGGGCGGCGGGGCGGTCAGGCCTACCTTCGTCGTCGCCTTCAAGAAACGACAACGCGCGAACCGCCGCTTCGACCGCCTTTGGCGCGCCCGTGGTCAGGGCGGCGAAAACTCGGTCGCGGCCAAACTCAAGGCGGCGCTCAGCGATGACGCTGAGCCCTGCGGCTTGCAGACGGTCGTCCTCTCCAGCGGCGGTGAAGAAAGCGTCTAGCTCGGTAATGGTGACCTCGGGCGGATTCAATTTCATGACCTCGGCCCAGAGCGGTAGGATAATGTCCTGCCGTGGGTGGCCCGCGATCCAGCCATGACCATCTTGGCGGCGTCGGGCGCGGACATAGCCTTTTGCGAGTTGATTGGCCGAGGGTCCCTCCACCTCCGTCCGCTCCTGAATACGGAGGCCATGCGCGTAATCCAGTTCGCCCTGCCACGCCTGGCGAAGGTCCTCCTTCGCATCAGCGAGCATGTCGTCGACAATCGCCTGCATCGTCTCGATCTGTAACCAAACGGCATCGTAGGGAGGATTTGAGCCGGATAACGCGCAGTCAGCGATAGCGTCGGCGCACATTACAAATTCGGCCGCCTGCGCCACCACTTCGCCGGCGGCCAGAAACGCTTCGGCGAAGTTGACCTTGAAGGGAGTCAACCAGGCCTTCAGCTTGTCGGCGTCGTAATCAATGTGGGTCCACGGCAGTTGATGTGCGATAAAGCCCATCAGGATGCGGAGCTTCGGATCGGCCATCAGTAGGGCCTCGCGCTCGGACTGGGACACCTTGGGTGGCTGCCATGCGAATTGTTCGAACCCTTTAGGCCTAGGCCCGCCGTATTCAAGCCAACCGACCAATCGCCCGATCGGTTGGCACGAGCTGAGCCGCCCGACGGCGTTGCGCCAGGCCGTGCGAAAGGCGCTGGGTTCGTCGACGGCTGTGACGAGCTGATCGATCAAGATCTTATCGAAGGCTTCGACGACCTCCTCCCGGAGCTCGACCCCTGCGTCCTTAAGCGACCGCGCGCCCGTCACCAGACGCTCAACGACGGATATCCAGGCCGAGCCCTTCGCCGCCGCTAGGCGCAAGGCCGCGCGGGCCGATGCGTTAAGGGCGTCCTCCGTCCCCCGAAAGTTAGCGCGAGCGACCACCTCCATCGCCTCAATCACTTTGGCGTGGGCGACGTAGGCCCCGCTGCCATCTTTAGTGAGCTGAGTCTGGGCGAGGTGTGCGGCGAAATCATCGAGCCCGATGTCGACTTCTCTCTCCTTGTCGACCTCGCGGCGGAGATCGGCCAAGTCGCTGTGCAGCATGCCACGCGAAAACCGCAGCAGAGCCCAGAAAACGGCCGCCCCCCGCTCCCCCCGATCGCCATAAGCGTTGATCTGGTCGCGTACCACCTGAAGCCGGCTATCGCTGAGCGCCCGATCGACCAAGACGTCCACGTTAGCATCGAGTGGGTTGGTGACGGCAATGAGCTCACGGGCGAAGCTGATCAGTTCCAGCGGCGATTTAAGATCCCGCAGCAGCCGCTTCTGGTGCTGGTGTGCTAGATCCTGCCGCCAGCTGCCCTGGCCTTTAAGTTTTCCATGCAAAATCTGGCGCCGCGCCGCCTCATCGTAAGCGATGTCGTCAATGATGACCGCCCGGTCGCTCCAGAGCGGGCCCGGCGAAGCGCTGAGCGCCGCGCGATATATCTCGCTGCGCGAAGTGATCACGAATAGCTTGTCGGGCGCCTTCTGCTGCATTAGGGCGCTGATGCGCGTGGTCCACTCGCCCGCTTCGTCCTTCCTGAGACCGGACTGGCCCCAGGGGTCCTCGAGGTGGAACAGGACACGACCTGGCGCCGCGCAGGCTTCCTGGATGGCGCCCAGGCCGTCTTCGCGTCGGACGATTTTGTAGGGCGGGTCGGCTTGACGCCGATCGTAGGCCAACTGGTCGGCGGTCAGGCTCTTGCCGTAGCCGGAGGGGCCGATCAGCAGCACTGCGCCAAGCTCGTCCAGGCACTTTTCAGCAGAGTCGAAATTGGCAGGCGGGACGTAGAATGCCAGCTGAGGATTGGCATGCGGCAGACCACCGAACGCCTCGGCGATCTTCTCGACGTCGTTTCGGTGTAAGGGCGCGCGGACTGCGAGGAAACGGTCTTCGACCGCCCTCTTAAGGCGCTCGACGCACCCGTCGAGGCCTTGGCTTGGCACATGCAGCGTTTCCATGAGGATCTGGCCGATCTTCTGTCGGGTCGCGTCCAGCGTCATGCCCTCGATCAGGGCGAACCGCCCGGCGAGATCCTCCCCGACATTGAGGTCGAGGTTCGCGGGCGTGAATGTGGGATCGGACGGCTGTTCGGGACTGTTGACCCGTCCCGCAGCCAGGGATCCATCGACGCTGGCGTTGGTTATGAAGACATAGCGGCGCTTTTCATCGGCAAGCATCAGGGCCTTGGCCCGCGCCCGCGGCTTGGGCCCTCTGGTGCCCTGGGCCGGCTTGTCATTGACCACGCCCGCAAAATCCTTCGGGCTCCAGGCTCCCGCGCCCTTGAACTTGATTTGGACGTGCAGCTCGCCGGCTGCTGCGACGGTCAGATTGCCCTCGGCCGCTTCGGGTGATACGCCGAGATCGGCTTTGATGTCGTCGTGGGAAGCGGGCTCGACCGTGACGCGGTCTGTGCTCGCATCTGGCCCGAACATTAGCCTCAGAGCCACCCAGACGGTGACCAGCTTCTGGTAATCGTAGCCCTGGTAGGATGAGTTGGCCCCACCATCATCATTAATCGCCATTTGCGTTACGTCGCACCTATCAAACCCAGTCTTCGTACACGAGGCCGGGGACCCGGCTGAACTCACGCACATTGTTGGTCACTAGGGTGCAGCCGATAGCGATTGCATGCCCAGCAATAGCGGTATCGTTCGACCCGATCGGTGTACCCGCCGCATTGAGCTGGCGCATGATCTCAACCGTCGCATCGACCGCGCGCAAATCCCAGGCGATCACCGCATCCAATCGCCGAACGAACTCGTCCACCAGAACCTTGTGCTTGGGTGAGGCCTTCTTGCCGATCTGGCCGAAACGCATTTCTGAGTAGGTGATGGCCGAAATCACAATGCGGTTACCGCGCTCGACCTCAGCAACAAGGCGCCTGATCACGGCGTCTGGATGCTCCCGCATGATGAACGAGCAAATGCAGGTATCGAGCATGTAGGTGGTCACAGAGTGAACCTGCCTTCATCACTGGCCACTGCCGTGCGCTCCTGCAGGAAGTCAGCGTCAGCCTTAGGCAGTTCCGCCAGAGACGTCCAGGAAGGCCGAGCAGGCCGCAGGGTGATGACGTCACCCTCCTTGGAGATTTCAAGCTCGCCGATGCCTTCAAAAGCCATGTCCTGCGGCAGCCGGACTGCTTGATTCCTGCCATTCATGAAAATCGATACGGTACGCATGATGTGCTCCTTCGGCCTATGCATTGCATAGGCCAATGTAGCGCTCCTTTCAGGCCTATACAAGGCATATGCCTGAGGAATTTGGATGCGCTTACCTCGCACAAGAGCGGTCTTGACTCCTCTCAGCGCCAGTCCAAAGCCCAGGTGAGCCGAGCTATGGCCGGCGTCTGCCTGTGCGCCGCACGATGATGCCGCACCAGGGCGAGCTATCAGATCGTTTTGACCGGCGGTGGGTGCTGACCCTGAGCTTCACTGCCTAGTCGCGCTGGTGATCCCGATGCTGCTGCCCAAGGCATCATCTAGCTCGCAGCGCTGGCGGTGCTAGTGGCAGCGCGCTAACCCTGCGGGCATGGCGCCGCTGTGCTCATTGGCAATCCCAGGGCTCTCGGCATCACCGATCTGCAGGCGCCGGATCTGGGCGTGGTGCCGCCAATGGCCCCGAACCAGCTGCCAGCGCTCTCGGCGTACGCGGTGACGCCACAGCAGGACCTGCCTCATCTGCCAAGCGCCTACTGCACACCCCTCTATCCTAGGAACAGGTTGGTGCTGAATCACCGGCCCGAGGCGTTCGGCTAGTCCACAGTCCATTAAGGATGGGGTTAGCCTTACCAGAGGTACGGGAATAGAAACTCAATGAGATGCCTTGAGAGACTCAAAGATACAGGCCTACGACCGTCGAGAATGATCAGGCCCTCTGCGGCCATCTCGCTTAAGAGGCCCCGCGTTGTACGTTCTCCAACACCTAAACGGGCTTGCAACTCGGCACGCGGCTGATCTCCCATGTAGAGCAGGGTTCTGTATACGTCCCGAGCTTCAATGCGTAGCTTGGGGAGTTGGTTGCCCTTTTCGTCCGAGAGTGCTCCACGACTCCGCATTTCAAAGAACACGTCAATCCGCTCACTCAGCTTCTCCGGCTCCAGCTGGGAGCTGAAATACTGAACTTGATCCAACGCAGTCTCGGCGAAATAGCGGCTCCATTGCGTCAGTCCGCTATCTGAAAGTATGCCACGACCATCCTGGTCACCTTTTCGAGGCTGATCCGCTGCACTCAGCTTCTGGTAATAAAGCTCGGTGCTTCGCGCAAAGCCACGGCTCATCGACCATAGACCATAGCCTCCGAAACCGGCGGCCTTTAAATACTGATCGGTGAAGAGCCGCCCGGTGCGGCCATTACCGTCCATAAACGGGTGGATCCACATAAACCGATGGTGGGCAGCTGCGGCCGCGAGAAATCGGGAGAGGCCATGAATCCAGTCGAGCCGATACGAACGCTCGAACTGGCCGAGGTACGAATGCATTTTCTCGACTGAAGGGGGAACGTGATGACCAACCCTGACGCCGTACTCTCGGAATACGCCGGGTACCATACGAACGACGTCACCCTGTTCGTTAAGCTGGATATCCAGCATCTCATCGGGCACGCCAACATAAAACTCACGGTGCAGTCGCGAGATAGTTTCTCGCGTGCAGACGTTGACTGGATCAATAGGATCATCGGTAAGTCGACGCTGTGCTTCGATATGCCGTTTGATCTCCAAGAAATCCTTGCTGGGTTTTGCTTCGAGGGTATTACTTCCATCCTGCTCGGCGCGCAAAATATCCGCCGGTAGCGTGGAGTTACCTTCGATTTTATTGCTGTAGTAGGAATTGACCGCGCGCAGCAAATTCATCACCGGTATGCGCATAGGGCGCGGGATCTTCGCGTGAAGGTCCGCGTCAAGGCGCATCACCTGCACGATCTGATCCTGCAATTCTTCTGGCGCGACGTCTTGAGGGATGAATGGTGTGAAAGTCATTTGCCGGTTCGCTACCTTGCTGCATTCCGCAGCTGGACTGGGCTTTAGGCATATTTCCAAAGAAATTTTGCCGGTATTCTTGCCGCCACTATAGCATCTATTTCCCAATATCGCCTGCACCATCACAGGGCCAATAAGGGGACCCCTAAGCCCGCCATAACCGGCTTCTGCAGATCGAATCAGCTCGGTCTGGTTAGCGAAGCCTTGTGCCGTTTTAACCCGGGGATAGGCATGTCCATATTCGGTCTTAATTTGGTCCTGGCTATGATATCGTGAAAGACCTATTTCAACGCCCAGGAACACCCACATGCGAGTCGAGACAATCAGCTACCTGAAGAAGAACGCGGCCGACCTTGAGCTGGACGAGCCCATGATCGTGACCCAGAACGGGAAGCCGGCCTACGTGATTGAGGCTTACGCGGATCGTGTCCGTCGCGATGAGTCCATCGCCCTGGTCAAGCTGCTGGCGTTGGGATCCAAGGAGTACGAAGCCGGCGAGCACATGTCATCCGAGCAGCTGAAAGAAGGCCTGCAGCAGCGGTTCGGTGGTGATAGCAAATGACCGCCAGGCCTTTCCAGGTCCGCTTCAGCGCTTCGGCAAGGACCGGCGCGATCGACCAGGTGCATCACCTCGCGAAATCGGCTTCTCGCCTCGACGCACTCGCGAAGATGACCAGCGTCGTAGACGAAGTCGCCATCGAGCTCCGGAAGTCCCCTCTCGCTCACCCTGTTGCCGCAGCCGGTGCCGAGTTTGGCATCACCAGGTACCGCGAGATCACCAAGTCAGGCTATCGAGCGGGATACCTGGTCGACGAAGCGCGGCGCGAAGCCGTAGTGCTCGCCATCTTTCGCGATGGCCAGGACATCCGAGAACTGCTGTATCGGCACCTGCTCACAGGGTAGGACGTACCGTTAATCACCGGCCGCTGCATTCAGCAGTCTGCCTGCCGTACCCCGCAACATCGCCAGGCATGTTGGTACGTCCAGATGAACTTGCTTGGCCAGCACACGGATGCCCAGGGCACCCAAATGGAAGACCTTGTCTGCGGTGATCGGCACGTTGATCGATAGGCGTTGCTGGAGCAGGCGAAGGTAGAGCACACCGCGCTCAGGCTGGTTGACCAGGGTCAGCCCTTTATCACCGGCGGCCCCATGATTGCGCGCCTCGAACGTCGGCGTGATTCCCAGGACGCAACACATGAACGCCGGCATTTCGCGAGGCGTAATCTGGAGCGTCAGCTTCTCGGACCAGTCGAATTTTTCGCTGGATCCCTTGCGCCCGGCACCGTCCACCGCGAGCACGGTTTCCTGCGCCTGATTCAGCACCACCTCGAACTTCAGCGCAGCAGATCCGCCGTAAACGTGGAAGCCCTCGAACTGGCCGGCCACCTTCATTCCCCTGCAGCAGGGCTAGCGACCCGGGGCGCCTTACCGGTCCCCCTGGAAGCAGGCTTCGCAGCCGCTTTGGCAAGCTGGCGCTCCAACACTGCGATTCGGGCACCGCTGTCTTTCTGCACGCGCTCCAAGTAGCGCTCTGCGGCTTCCCGGCCGGCGTCGGCCCGGGCAAGCTTGTCACCCAAGGCGCGATTCTCCACGCGCAGCTCTGCGAGGATCTCGAGATCCTGGGCCCGCGTACGTTCCATTTCCTGGATCTGCCCCGCGGCGCTATCAGCCTCAGAGCGAGCGATGGCAAGCCGATTGCGCATTTCGCGGAGCTCGACCTGGGTATCAGCAAGGCGCTCTTCAGCTGCGGAAGCGGAGCGCTGATGCTCCACGCTCGCCGCTTCTGCGGAAGCCTTCTGGGCGAGCGCCAGACTCAGCTCGGCCTGGCGCTCGGCAAGCTGGTCCCGGGCTAGTTGCGCCTGCCCTTCAGCCTCGGCAAGCCGCTCGGCGAGACTGGCGTTCTCCTCAGCCATCGCACTGACCTGGCTGTCCTTCAGCTGAAGCTCGTTGGCCAACCCATCCATCTGCTGCTGACTGCGCTCCTGATCGGCCTCGAGGCCTTCGAGCACGCCGCTGGCATCGTCTTGCTCAGCCTCCAGGCGGGCGATCTCATGCCGCGCCTGCTCGAGCTCCAGCACGACCTCTTTGCGCGCCGCAGCCGCTACCAGGTCAAGGGCACCGGCCAGGGCGTCCTGCATTGCCTTGGTCTGCTTGGCGACCGCGCTTTCGATGATCGCCGTGGCTTCCTCTGGCAGTGGCCTGGTTGGGATGGCCCCACCCGGTACCCCAGTGTGGTGTCGCTGCCAGACGCTTAGGAGCGTTTCAGGGCGGCCGCCGCCGAGGGTAGTCCGTAGCGCCCAGCCATTGACCTTGCGCCCACCTGCCAGCAGCTGCTCGCCGGCGGCGATGACCTCTGTGTCTGTAAATTTGCGTTCAGCCATGGCCGCCTCCGGGTAGTGGAAAACAGCATAGTACCTAACCGAACATTACTAACAAACTTATTTGTTAGTAATGTTTGGTTAGGTACTAACGTTAGCCTAAGACAATGCGAGCGTTTGTCGCCTTTGAGCGTCGGTAGCTCCTTAGAGATGCGCGGATCAACACTGGTCAGCAGTTTCACCTGGAATGGCGGCTGCCTCAGCCATGTGGGGCTCTTTGTGGGCTCTTACATGTGGAAACAGGAAAGATTCTTGGTATGGCGCGGGTTCCATGGATTTAGTACGGGGATACGTTATCCCCGTACTGTATGACGCAATTTTCACGTCTATGGGTAGTTGCATACACAAGATTGGGTGATAGCCTTCGGCGGTCGATATGGGGGTTACCGTGGGCCAGTTGCTACCGAAGCAGGTGAAAGAGCTATCCGAACCAGGCGTCTATCAGGACGGCCGCGGCCTAATCCTGCGTGTGGCCAAGACCGGGGCCAAACGCTGGATCTTCAGGTTTTCCTTCCAAGGTCAGCGGTATGACGTGGGGCTGGGTGGCTATCCGGCGGTGTCGTTGAAGCAGGCCCGGCTTGAAGCGGACCGGCGCCGGCTGAAGATCGCAGAGGGCGCGCCTGAGTTACCGGGCCGGCGATCGCCTGCGGCTCAATCGCCGGCCGCCGGACCCGACCTCTTCGAGACCCTGGCCAGGCAGTACATAGCCACACACGGCTCGTCGTGGAGCCACGACCATCACCGTCAATGGGTTAGCTCCATGGAGCGCTATGTCTTCCCGGTTCTTAGTCGCCGGCCGGTCGCCGAGATCGATACCGACCTGGTGCTGCAGGTGCTCCGCCCGATCTGGGACAAGATCGAGGTCACCGCCGCGCGCATCCGCAACCGCATTGAGTCGGTGCTCGATGCCGCCCAGGCACTGGGTTTTCGCGAAGGTGCCAATCCGGCTCGGTGGCGTGGCCACCTCGACAAGCTGCTGCCCCGCCACGATCGCAATGTCACGCACCATCCAGCGGCGCCGGCGGAGAGCTGTCCATCCGTGCTGCATCGCCTGGATTCCCTGGACGGTCCAGCCGCCCGTGCAGCGGAGCTCCTGATCCTCACGTCGCTGCGCAATGCCGAGGTTCGCGAGGCACGTTGGGCGGAGTTCGACTTCGACGCCAGACGCTGGACCATCCCGGTTGAACGCATGAAGCGAGACAAGGAGCATATCGTGCCCCTGACGGACCGGATGCTGGAAGTGCTTGAGCAGCAGAAGGGTCAGCACGATACCTGGGTGTTCCCCAACGCCCGCGGTAAGAAACCACTGCCGGGTAACGCGATAGGCCGGGCGCTGCGGAAGGTCAAGCTTGAGGGAGCGGTCCCGCACGGCTTCCGCTCGACGTTTCGTACCTGGGCGGCAGAGACCACCTCACACCCGAGGGAGATTTGCGAGAAGGCGCTGGCCCACAGTATTGGCTCCAAGACTGAGGCCGCCTACAACCGGGGGCCATTACTCGAAAAGCGGCGCGCACTGATGAGCGACTGGGAGACATTCTTGGCGATGCCGGAGCTGCCGGGCTCGGAGGCCGTTGCGCCAGGACGCCTGCAGGACGCCTAGCGTTATCTGTGAGGGCGAAGCGCTCCCGAAGCATGGAAGCTAGGACGCCTCCAGGACGCCTCGGCCATAGACCCTTGGTGATGCCAGCTAGCGTAGGACGCCCCCAGGACGCCTCGGACATAGACCCTCAATGATGCCGGCTAGCGTAGGACGCCCCGAGGATACTCATTGGAGTTCGATGAGAAAACCAGCCACCAGACGGCTGGCCTTGCTATCCCCGCCCGTTGATGGAGGTGTAGCAAGCGTAATCGTTACGCCGATCGAAGCAGGGGCATGGATTCCTGAGAGACCAGAGCGCGAACGAGCTGATCGCCGGCCGGGTAAAGCGCGACAATCTCGCGGCGCTCGACGTCCTTGTAGTCCAGAAGCTCTAACGCCGTAAGGTATTCCGGCTGATTCAGCCCAAGCTGCTTCATGATCTCGTGTGAGCTGTAACCCCAATTGGTCAGCTGCTGGATGTTCAGGGCAAGCGCCAGGAGTTCTTCGGCTGGACGATCGGACATCGCAGCGTCATTCACATCGCAATGGAATCGATCTTTCACCACGGATTGCGAGCAGTACGGGCAGGTAGACTTGTTGGTGCTGGTTAGGGCGACATAGGTGAGCTGGCAGCACCGGCAAGCACGCATCACCAGGTCTTTGGAGCGGTATTCACGTGCCACGACCCATGCTTCGTCGATGGAGAGGCACTCGGTCGGCGTGAAGTTCAGCGCCTCTCGATAGCCCAAATACGACTGGTGCGCAGCGATCACGGCTTCGACGTCGACACCCAAGAGCGGCTTACGAGCCCCGCGGAGATAAGCACCCATGAAAAGAGCCGCCTCGATCACGCGAGCCTTGCTGGCCAGTATGCGCGACCCCAGCGGCAGCGGGCCCGAACCGCCCCTGCTCACCACGTTCAGCCGCTTACGGGCGCTCGTCACCTGCTTGGCAGTCAGCTCGGTGTGCAGGGTGATGATGGTGCAACGGAAGCCGGCTTTGACCATCATGTCGATTAGAGCGGCGTTATCCATTTCGTGACATCTCCGTAGTTTGTAGAGTCGAGGTCAGGCGTGCAGGAGACGCATGAATCGGTGAAGGACAGGTTCTGGATAGGGCTCCACACGCTGCCGCAAATGGCCGTCGCGTACGACGAACTGAATGCGACCCAGCGCTGCGATCTGGCGACGCTGCGTCGGAGAGGCGGTGAGCAGCCAATCCGCGTCGCTATCCTTCAGGTTCCAGTAGATTTGCGTTTCCATCTTGCGGTCCGACAGGCCCTCGCGGATCTCACCGAGCACCCCTACGACCTGGACAACGCTCTTCGTATTTAGAAGGTGCCGCTCCGCGTTACCGTCCTCACGATGAAGTAGGACGACTCGAAAGGCGGAAGCGGGCAGCTGGCTGAGCCTGCGAATGTCGCGGTCGGTAGCTGCTCTAAGCCAGGCGGTGTCTTCGGTGCTGATATCGAAGAAGCGGTGAAAAGCAGGGTCTTGTTCCCTGGCCCATTCACGCGCCATCTCCAGCAAGGTTTCGTCGGTCCCGCTGTTCATCACGCGTCTCCGTTGCTTTTCTTGAGAAGGATTAGCCGGCGCCAGACGCGCAGCACATCTTCGCCATAGGCTCGGGCAACGCTTGCTAACGCGGGATTTGGGGTGTGATAGCGACCAATGGCGAGCGCGATATCGCCCCCCTGCTGCTTGAGGAATTCACAGAACGTCGAGACGGCTACTCGGACATTGGTGTGCAGATCCAGCAGCTCGGAAGGATCGGACACACGATGCCCATTCCAACGCACGCTCACCTGCATGGCGCCGACTGCAATCATCTTTGTCCTGGAAAGAGCCTCCGTCAGAAGATGCTCGGCCTCAGCGCGGCTAGCCGGATGAAAGCCTTTTCCATCGATGTTGAGTGCGTAGGGATTAGGGGCAACCATCCGACCGGCATACTGCTTCGATTCGACCAGAGCCATGGCATAGAGCAGTTCCGGCGCAGGACGGCATTGCCCAATAGCCGGGCGATCCCAAACGGTTCCGTCCAGATCCAGCGCAAATGACGTTTTCATCGGCAACGCGAGGAGCAGAGCAGCACCCAGTTTCCTTACCGCGACCCAGTGACTCATGAACCTAACCGCCCGACGTACTTTGACCCTAAATGATGGTCACTATTTTCGGCTGTGGTTCACATTTCTTCAACGACACATTTGACAGATGGCGGCCTGCGAGAATGACCGGTACGCAAACGGCGACGGGCGGTATACAGTGTTAAGGAACTGTTAAGCTCATCACAGATCATCTAGCGCAATAAGCGAATTATGGCGCCTGATAGTTGACAGTCAGGCCGAGGAGGTAAGCGCCAAATACATAAAATTGACGCATTGATGACCGGTTTAAGGGTCAGATTTGGCACCAAGCCATCATAAGGAATGGTGTAAATAAAAAGGTCGTAAATGGTTGATACTTACGCCATCCAATCCATCCTTTCCGATCAAGACGACAATAAACCGGGAACCTCCATCAGTAGGAATGAACCACTATGCATTACACCCCCGATGCTATTTCGCACGAAGCGTTCGTACGGCGGGTCGAAGCGTTGCGCAAGGACCGCGGAATAAATGTTCCTAAGCTCGCGGCCTTACTGGGCGAGGCTGAATCCACCATCAAAAACATGCTGTACAAGAAGACGACTCCCAACCGGGATCGGCTCGTGGCCATGGCTACGGTGCTCGAAACCACGGTCGAGTACCTCGCTACGGGCTACGGGCCTGCGGACCATCATGATGGGTCTCCTGTCTCGCTCATTGTCCGTAGCCTTCACGAACTGGCGCAGGAGCAGGGTTTTTTCCCTGCAGATGAGAGCAGTCGCCCCATCAGCTCCCACCTCACCAGCCTCACGTTGCCCCTGCCGTATATCCAGCAATACGGACTATCCGCTCAGTACACCCGGGCGGCCCAGGTCGAAAATGACGTCATGGCACCGTTCGTTGAGCGTGGCATGACCATCTTGATCGACGTGGCCGACCGTAAACCGAGCGAGGGCCTATTCATCGTGGTGCACCACGGTTCAGCGCTAATTCGCAACGTTTCTCTGACCAACGCTGGCTTCATGCTCATGACGTCGCAAGAGATGCACACTGCTATTAAGCTGGATATTGGTCCTTCAGACCCCACCGATCCGCTGCAGCCCCGGCTGTTGGGGCGGGTAAAAGCGAAGTTTCGAATGGACCCTCTGTAACCCTGGGTTCCTGCACCTGATTTCGCCCCCGCCTTGCCGGTCCGCAGGGGCCACCTGTGCCCAGGCCCGCTATCCCGTCATCGCGGTGTTGAAACCTGGTCTTTTCCGAGCGAGCGGAACGGAGTTATTCGATTCGCCCTTCGTTTCTGCCTTATTGAGCACCTCCGACACTGGGATGCCGGCCACGGGAGCCGGGACCTCAGCCTCTATAGGCGCCCCTGATACCGGGGCGCTATTGATCGGGCGATCGTTCGAAAACTCTGGCTCATGGTCTTCGAGCAATTTTCCGGCCGGCTGCGGGACCGAGTTCGAGGCTGGCGGACGCCCAGCCGCTTGCTCGTACAGCAACCCGATCTGTGCCAAGTCCAGCAGCCGCTTTACACGTCGACGCTCGGGTAGGGCTGTGAGCTCCGCCAGCAACGCAGGCGCCGTCCCGGTTTTGAACTTGACGTTCAAGCGAAGCTTAAGCTCGTCATCGTGATCGCTCATAGCCTCTTCCTTATTGATGCTGCAGCCAGTAGCCAAACGCATTCGAGATAATAGGTCGGTCGGCAGTGATCACCTTGGAGAGGGGAAAGATCTCCTCTGCAGCTGCTTGGTAGAAGCCGCCGCCACCGCCCCCCATGAGTACGAAGTCGATCGCCTCGCCATCCAGGAAGCGCATCTGCTGCTTCATGTTGCTCAGGGCCTTGGGGACAACGGTCGCAACAGCCTGGTCGACGAAGGGTTTGAGTTCCACCTTGCTGCCGTACAGCTGGATGTAGGGCTTGCCACGCTGCAGCGCAATTTCGATCTTGTCTCGGCCAGGTCCAGGGCCGCCAAATTCACGGGCGATAGCTTGGTTGATCGCTTCGAGGAGCGCGCTCATGGCCTCCATCGAGGAGTCACTGGAGTCCCGAACGATATCCCCGCGACGGAACACCACCCAGTCGACCGAAAAGAAGCCCGGATCAAGGACCAGGATGACGCCCTCATCCAAGTCGTCAGTGGCCTCGTAGGTGCTGTAGATGTAGTTCAGCGTTCCGACCGGCTGAGGCAGTACCGATACCTTGTGAACCTGGATTTCGCGCTGGGGGGCGACCTGGTGGGTACCGGTCAGCTGCGCCGTGAGCCGCTCGACGAGCTGGGGCTGGCGCATCTGGCTGACAGGTAAGCCCGTGATGAGGTGATCGATCTCGTTGCGCCCCTCGCCACATGCCTCACTGATCGATGCATTGAAGAGCGCACGATAGGCCTTGGAAGCCGGGTAGTCGGCGTGCAGCTCGCGCGTTACGCCGGCCCGGCCGGCACTTAGAAACGCTGCCCAGGGCTCACCATCCAACTGCACGTAGTGTTCACCTTCCTTGAGCGTCGCATTGCCGTTCAGGGAGTGGAGCGGCGCGGCTTGGGCGGGGCGAATGGATTGGGTGGGGTCTGCCGCGTCAGCGTAGCCGTCAACACGTTTGACGTTGGAGTAGCCGATGTCGAGGCCTACTACGAAGGCAGGCGTGGTGTGATTCTTTCGGGTCATAGGTCTCTCGAATAGCGTCGCTGATGAGAGCACGGCTCAGGCGTCCTGCAGAACGCTTAAGCCGTGCTGAGTTATCCAGGAGCGATGTCACCTGACCCTCAGGCGTCCCTGGGGACGCCTCGGTCTTCACCTTCACCGCCATAGCTGAGGCTAGGCGTCCTCCAGGACGCCTAGCAGTGCGGTGGATTGAGAAATCTGATCGTCAGGCGTCCCTGGGGACGCCTCGGTCTTTACCTCAACCGCCACAGCTGAGGCTAGGCGTCCTCCAGGACGCCTAGCAGCGCGGAACAAGCTGGCGCACATCACCCGAGGCGTCCTCCAGGACGCCTCAGATACAGCGTGCCACCGCCGGCCACTCGAACAGCCTCAGATTCCCCCCTTCAGCAGGGTGGGATTGCGCGCTATGACCTCGAATGCACTGGCTTAATCAGTAATCGGCGGGGCGGCTGTGGCCAGCGCCTGTCGCTCCCAGGGGCGACTCAAAAAGCCCATTACTAATCACCATCTAAACGGGTTTGTTGAAACGCCCTTCCCGTAATGCAAATAAAGGCGTTTTGCTGAAATTATGGCTGAAACGCGCTTACACAAGTCGTTTTCTTATAGTTAATGACAATCTAAACGGGTTTGTTGGTGAGGCAAAAAAGCAGGCATGGCAATGGTACATCTCTTAGTACTATTGACAATCTAAACGGGTTTGTTGGTATGGCAAGAAACTAGAAGATCATTCGCAAGATTGTGCTAGAACGCTTGAAATGGAGGTTAGCGAGGTGGCTGAAGCCAGAAAACAGGCCCTCCCGGGCAATCAAAAAAGCCTATTACTAATGACAATCTAAACGGGTTTATTGCAACGCCAGCAACCTAATGCCAATAAAGGCGTTTTGCTGAAATTTTGGCTGAAACGCGCCTGCACCAGGCGTTTTCTTATAGTTAATGACAATCTAAACGGGTTTGTTGGTAAGGAAAAAAGCAGGCATGGCAATGATCAATTTCTTAGTACTACTGACAATCTAAACGGGTTTGTTGGTATAGCAAGGAACTGGAAGAGCACGCGCAAGATTGTGCTGGGGCCCTGAAAAGGAGGGCTGGAACCTCCAGCAGCGGCTTGCGAATGGCGCCGAGAACACAATAGATATTGACCATACGGACGTTTAGGTTGTGATCCGAGATACAGACAGCTGTTGCTCGGCCTATCCGATTATTAGTAATGACAATCTAAACGGGTTTGTGGTCAGCGGCTAAAAATGGACTGCTAGTCGTCTTGGAAAAGGGGCTGCAGGACTAATGACAATCTCAACGGCATTATTGCTAGTAGATAGGTGATAACAATGTACGACTTAGCTACCCCCCGACCTGATGGGCAGCGGATTCACGACAATTTCCAGCAGGCGATCGGGGCTATGGAGGACATCCGTCAGACCGTGAAAGCTGAAGCGCTTCGGCTGCGCGATGAATACTTCGCTGCCGCCAAGCAGCGCTCGGGGGGCAAGATCATCTATCGCCTCATCGACGTACGGGATAACGGCAAGGGAGCGATATCGATCGTCTGGTGCAAGGTCTACTTCTACGACGGACCTGGTGATAGCAAAAAGCAAGGTCGCCTACCGATAGCCAAAGGTCAGGGCTCGGTGTATGCGCCAGGGCCTGTCACCCGCGGTATGGATCACTGGTTCGTTGAGCTCTTCCAGCTCTATGAACCGCAGCTCGCGGTACTTCGAGACCAGATGCTGTATGCCGCGAAGATTCGCAAGCTGTTGGTTCAGCAACAGCGCAAGGCGCAGTCGAGCATGCCGGGGTCGCCCCTTGCGTTTCCGGAAACGGGGGTAGCGTAGGGGCATCAACAGCGGAGAACGTCCCCCTATGCATCGCCCACCTGAAATGGACCACCCCATCATCGTCGACGCGGTCGATCTCGATCTCTGGGCTGACCTGTACAAGGACAGCCAGGCGCCCGTCACGCTATCCGAATTTCTGCAGCAGCCTTATCTCTACCTGAAGCAGGATGGCTTGCCGGTTTCCTCGGAGGCGACCCAAGAGGCCTATCCGGTAACTCTGCCGGTACGGAAAGAGGTCGCGCGGCAGATCCAGGACGAGTGGGCCTGTCAGCAGCAGGCCCAGCAAAGCCGGCAGCAGGCACGGCGCCACCTGACGTTAATTACCTGCACGCCCGGCTAACGCGGGCCGTCCGGCTGGCAAACTGGAAAGGGGCCGGCAGCTTGCTGCCGGTAGCAGGCGCTGATCGATGCTGCGGAGGTTTCAAGGTGCTGCGTTTGGACGCAAGTTTGATCGGGCGCCCTGACCCGGTAGGAACTGCGCCATAGGCAACTCGCCGTGAATGCCATGCTTTCCTCGACAGTGTTGAGGGACAGTTCGGTGGCGATACGATCCGGTGGTGCACGTACGGCGGTAGGTGCTGCATTTGTGGGCACAGCCTTCGGCATCGTTTGCGAAGGATCCCGGTGGGTCCATGCGGCGCAGCAGGGCCTCCTGCCGGCTGATCTCTTTGCACCGTTCGAGTCGCATCCAGTGATTGTCTTGGCGATGACGGCGTTATCTGTCAGTACGCTTCTGCCCGGGTGTGTGCTCATTGGACGTCAGGCCAACTGAGGGCCTCCTGGCCGTCCGCCTGGTATCCCGGCGGCTACCGTGACGCCTTGTCGGTATCCGCCTCACACTCATGAGCCTGTGTAAGATTCTTACACCCACTTCCTGTGGACGCCGCCCTGCCGTCCGTCGCTGTCAAGCTTGCTGGATCGTTCCTCCCTGATTACTGTCTATTTATACAGTACACACAAAGGAGGCTATCCCATGTCCATTTCTCCCCGTATCCCTCGTCCCTGTCACCGCTGTCCCGATCGCTCTGTGGAGTACCAGAAGGTCATGGCTTCAGGGATTGAGCAGGTGGGCCGCTATGGACATGCTTGGTGATGAGCAGGACAGCTTCGAACAGCAGCAGTCCCTGTTCCGCCCCACGGAGCTGATGTACTGCCGCAACCTCGTGGATCTGCTGACCGAGGAGCTCAACCAGGTACGTCAGTGCCTGGGTCAAGCCCAGCGTGCTAATAGGGTCCTGGTCGCCGAGCGCGACAACCTCGTTGCAGAACGTGACGCCTTCAAAGCCGAGGTACAGCGCCACCGACTGCGCTACGTCCAGTTCGTACAGGAAGAGAACCAACGCCACGTGCCACGGGGTGACCGGCTCATTCCGGACGACCGCGACGATCCCCTCTCGCGTGCCCAGCGTCATATCCTGCGGCTGGAGTCGATGAACTCCGTCCTGCATGCAGATCTGTTCAAACTGCGTGCGCAGCTGCAGGTCATGCTCACCGAGCGCGGCAGCTCGCCGTCGGCGCCGACGGGGGTGCAGCATGGATAACGCGGCCACCAATGTCGTTGCGCTCGACTCCCTGCTCGACAGTCGCCGTGTGTGGCGCGGGCAAAGTCCGCATGTGGACGACGCCAGCACCCAGCCAACCGGACACTCGGCGCTCGATGCCCAACTGCCGCTCGGCGGGTGGCCTGATGCAGCACTCACCGAAATCTTGAGCGCCCGACCGGGCCAGGGTGAGCTGACGCTGGTGTGGCCGACGCTGGCGCGCCTCACTGCCGCCGGCGAACGCGTGGTGCTGATCGCCCCTCCCTACCTGCTCTACCCACATGCGTGGCTGCAGGCCGGCGTCGACCTTGGCCGGCTGAGCGTCATCCAGGTGCAGGGCAAGGACGTGCTGTGGGCGGCAGAGCAGTGCCTGCGCTCTGGTAGCTGCGGCGCAGTACTCTGCTGGCCAAGCCGGGCGGACGATCGCGCGCTGCGCCGGCTGCAGGTGGCTGCAGAGACCGGGCAGACCCTGGCATTCGCATTCCGCCACCAGCGTGAGGCGGTCAACGCTTCCCCAGCGGCGCTGCGCCTGGTGCTCGAGGGTTCACCTCAGCAGTTGCGAGTGCTCAAGTGCCGCGGCGGCAATCCCCCTGCCGCCGCGCTTGCGCATCGGGTCTGGCATTGAGGGACGACTGCCATGAAATGGGCCTGCATCTTTTTCCCGCAGTTCGCGCTGGACGGTGTGCTGCGCAATTGTCCTGACCCGGACGAACCCCTGGTACTGCTCCACGGGCCAATACAACGCCGGATCATAAAGGCGGCGAACCCGGCGGCGTTGGCGCTCGGGCTCCGGCCGGAGATGACCTATACCGCGGCTCAAGCGATCTGCCCGCAGTTTGCGACGGTGGAGTACGACGAAGCAGCGCTGAGGCGCCAGCACGAGCTCCTCGCCGCCTGGGCCTATGGCTTCAGCTCGCAGGTGAGCCTGCACTTCGCCGACGCCCTGGTGCTGGAGGTGCAGTCGAGCCTGCCGCTCTTCGGGCCCTGGCCAAGATTTGAAGCGAGGCTGCGCCAGGAGCTCACGGCGCTGGGCTTCGGCCACCGGATCACCCTGGCACCCAACCCAGTCGCCGCCCGGGTGTTGGCCAACGCCGGCGACACCCTGGCGGTTCGGGACGATGCAGGCCTTGCCAGCGCTATGCGCACGCTGCCGGTGGCGCTTCTGGGCTTCGAGCCGGTGATCGTCCAGGCCTTGAGCCGCATGGGGCTTCGGCAGCTCAGCCAGGTGCTGGCGCTGCCCCGGGCCCAGCTCGCCCGGCGCTTCCCCCTGAGTCTGCTCAATCACCTCGATCAGATGCTGGGCAGCAAGGTCCTGCCCCTGGAGTTTTTTCTGCCCCCGACCACCTTCAGGCTGCGGATCGAACTCAACTTCGAAGTCGAGTCGACCCAGGCCCTGCTGTTCCCGCTGCGTCGCCTGACCTCGGACCTGGCCACCTACCTGGCCGGCCGGGACATGGGCGCCCAGCGCTTCACCCTGCGGCTGGAGCATAGGGAGGCGCCGACCACGGAGGTGGTGGTTGGCTTACTCGCCCCGGAGCGTGACCCTGCGCTGCTGTTCGAATTTGCCCGGGGGCGCCTGGAGCCCACCCAGGTGGTGGAGCCGGTACTCGCGATCGGCCTGGTCGCTGACGAACTGCCCTCGTTCGTCCCTCAGCACCGCGGCCTCTTCGATGAGCGCCCGCAACAGACGGTGAGCTGGGAGCAGCTGCGCGAGCGGCTGCGTTCTCGCCTTGGCGACGACGCGGTCTATGCGGTGGGCGCGCAGGGCGATCACCGGCCGGAGCGGGCCTGGCGGCGCGACACGCCTTCGCTGGCGCTCCAGGCATTGGGACCAAATCGACGGCCTGGCTGGCTGCTACCGGCGCCGGAGCCCCTGGATGTCGACCAGTCACGGGTCCTGAGCGGGCCTGAGCGTATCGAGAGCGGTTGGTGGGACGGCGAGGATGCCCGTCGGGACTACTACGTGCTCGAGCTCGCCGACGGGCGTACGGCCTGGGCCTTCCAGTCTCCGGCGGAAGGGTCAGGCTGGTGGGTGCAGGGGTGGTTCGCGTGACACCCGGCTATGCGGAGCTGCACTGCCTGTCGAACTTCAGCTTCCAGCGCGGTGCTTCCAGCGTCGATCAGCTATTCGAGCGTGCCAGGGTCATGGGCTATGAGGCGTTGGCCATCACCGACGAGTGCACTCTCGCCGGCATAGTGCGCGCCTGGCAGGCATCGGAGAAGCATGGCGTCCGGCTGATCGTGGGCGCGGAGTTCCAGGTCGCCCAGGGCCCCAAGCTCGTGCTGCTGGTGGAAGACCTGCGGGGCTACCAGCAGCTGTGCCGGCTGATCACCCTGGCCCGTCGGCGCGCGGACAAGGGCAGCTACCGGCTGCTGCGCGAGGACCTCGACCAGGTCGCTGGCCTTGTCGCGCTCTGGGTACCGGATCGGCACGCAGAGGCGGAGTCGGTGCGCTGGTTGCTGCAGGTTTTCCCCGGCCGGCTGTGGATTGCCGCCGAGCTCCACTTCGATCAAGACGACCAGGTACGGCTGCAGCAGCTGCAGGGGCTGGGTGCGGCCTTGGGCGTAGGGCTGGTGGCTACCGGTGACGTGCACATGCACTGCCGCGGGCGCCGGGCCCTGCAGGACACGATCACCGCCATCCGTCATCACGTCCAGGTGGCGGAAGCCGGCCAGCTGCTCTTCCCGAATGGCGAGCGCCACCTACGGACCCGTGAGGCCTTGGCGCGGTGCTATCCGCCCGAGCTGCTGGAGGAGACCCTACGTATTGCAGAGCGCTGCACCTTCAGCCTGGCGGAGCTCCGTTACCAATACCCTAGTGAGGTGGTACCGGAAGGACACACCGCCACCAGCTGGTTGCGTGTTCTCACCGAGGAGGGTTGCGCCTGGCGCTGGCCCGAAGGCCTATCGGCTCGACTACGTGCCCAGATCGAAAAGGAGCTGCAGCTGATCGCCGACAAGGCATATGAGAGTTACTTCCTGACGGTGCACGACATCGTCCGCTTCGCCCGGCAGCAGGGGATCCTTTGCCAGGGGCGCGGCTCGGCCGCCAACTCTGCAGTCTGTTTCGCCCTGGGCATCACCGAGCTGGATCCGACCCGGATCAACCTACTGTTCGAGCGCTTCATCAGCCACGAGCGCGATGAGCCACCAGACATCGACGTCGACTTCGAGCATGACCGCCGGGAAGAGGTCATCCAGTACATCTTCCGCCGCTATGGGCGCCAGCGCGCCGCCCTCACCGCGGTGGTATCCACCTACCACGCTGCGGGTGCCGTCCGCGACGTGGCCAAGGCCCTCGGCCTACCCCCAGACCAGATCACCGCGCTGGCGGACTGCTGCGGCCGTTGGACCGACAATCTGCCGCCGCCGGAGCGCCTCCGCGAGTCTGGCTTCGATCCTGATAGCCCCCTCCTTCACCGGATCCTGGTGCTCACCGGCGAGCTAATCGGTTTCCCGCGGCACCTGTCTCAGCACCCGGGCGGTTTCGTCATCGCCGACCAGACGCTGGATACCCTGGTGCCGGTCGAGAACGCGGCCATGGAAGGACGCACCGTCATCCAGTGGGACAAGGACGATCTCGATGCGATGGGCCTGCTCAAGGTCGACATCCTCGCCCTGGGCATGCTCAGCGCCCTGCGCCGGTGCTTCGACCTGGTGAGGGGCTACCGGGGTAAGGAGCTGACCCTGGCTACCGTGCCTCAAGAGGACAAGCCGACCTACGCGATGATTAGCCGGGCCGATACGCTCGGGGTGTTCCAGATCGAGTCACGTGCCCAGATGGCTATGCTGCCGCGGCTGAAGCCACAGACCTTTTACGACCTGGTGATCGAGGTGGCCATCGTCCGCCCGGGCCCCATCCAGGGTGGCATGGTCCACCCGTACCTGCGCCGGCGGACCGGTCAGGAGGAGATCAGCTACCCGCCGAAACTCGAGCGCGTCTTCGGCCGGACCCTGGGTGTGCCCCTGTTCCAGGAACAGGTGATGGAGCTCGCCATCTTGGCCGCCGACTACACCCCTGGCGAGGCCGATCAGCTGCGCCGCAGCATGGCGGCGTGGAAGCGCCATGGCGGGCTGGAGCCGCACCGGGAGCGACTCACCTCGCGCATGCTCATTAACGGCTACACGGCCGAGTACGCCGCGGACATTTTCCGGCAGATCGAGGGGTTCGGCAGCTACGGCTTTCCCGAATCCCATGCGGCCAGCTTCGCCCTGCTGACCTACGCCAGCTGCTGGCTCAAATGTCACGAACCGGCCGCCTTCGCCGCGGCGCTGATCAACTCCTACCCCATGGGCTTCTACAGCCCCGACCAGATCCTGCAGGACGCCCGGCGCCATCGGTTGCAGACCCTGCCGGTAGACGTGACCTGCAGCGACTGGGATTGCAGTCTCGAGCCAGTCGCCGATAGCTCGCAGCCGGCTATCCGGATGGGATTGCGAATGGTGCGAGGCCTGGCCGAGAAAGCCGGGCGCGCCGTTGAGCAGGCCCGCCGGCACCGGCCATTCCGCGATGTTACCGATCTGTGCCTACGTGCAGGCCTTGATGCTAAGGCCCGGGAGTGCCTGGCGGATGCGGGAGCCTTGAAGGGCCTCGCAGGGCACCGATTCCAGGCGCGCTGGGCCATGGCCGCGATCGAGCCGCAGCTGCCCCTATTCGCCGAGGGCGCTGTGGTTGAGGAGGAGATCCAGGAGCTGGTTGCGCCAACCGTGGGTGAGGACCTCTATTCGGACTATGCCTCCCTAGGCACCACCCTGGGGCCGCACCCTCTCACCCTGCTGCGGCCGGAGCTGTCGGCCCGGCGGCTGATGAGCTCGCAGGAGCTGAAGGAGCGGCGCCACGGCCAGCCGGCCCGGGTCGCTGGCCTAGTAGTCGGCCGACAGCGGCCGGGTACCGCCAGCGGCGTGACCTTCGTGACACTGGAGGATGAGTTTGGGATGGTGAACGTGGTGGTGTGGCGCACCCTGGCGGAGCGCCAGCGGCGGGAGCTGGTGGCGTCACAGCTGCTGCGAGTGGATGGAACGGTAGAGACGCGCGATGGCGTGCTGCACATTGTGGCCGGCCGCTTGGAGGACATCAGCGAGCTGCTGCAGGGTCTCGATACGCGAAGCCGGGATTTTCATTGACCGCATCTTCGAGAGGGCAGCTCTCGAATTGGCTGAATGCGCGAGTGACGTGGAGCCATAGGCGATGCTTCAAGATCGGAAGTATACCGCCTGGGATACTTCCGCTATACCGACTGGCGCGGGGTGTCTCCAGGGCATGCGAATCTTGCTTGCCCTAGTGGACTGCCAGACGTGAAGCCTTGCTACTGAAGGCCTATAGGGTCTCGCCCGACCATCGCCATTCACGTGGCGCTTCCGCCTCCCCGTAGTTAGCGGCGAGCACGTCTGCGAGGTGAGACGGGGTGCAGGGCGTGTCGTACGTTGGCGCAGCCATCCAGCGCTCCAAGGCGCCCTGTAGCTCAGCAAATTCATCGGCGCCGATGCCGTCGAAATCCTCAGGCCGGAAGATGTTGCCGTCGACGGCGGTTGGGCTGAGGTCTGCGGACAGGAACATCGCCAAAGCACCATCCACCGGCGCGACGAACAGGGACTCGCTGTCGACTTTGGCAATGGTGCCGGCCGGCGCCGCAGCGAGGATCGGCGCCACCTGGTTCCAAACCACAAGCAGCTGCTGGAAGGCCGGGTCTTCGGCTCTGGAGTAATAGCGGTGGACGCACAGCTTTAGCGGCAGAGCCGGAGTCGAGGAGGTGTTGGGGGTCTGCATGGGGAAGCTCCGTCAGCATCGTTGAGTGATGCTGAACGACGTCCCATAGGTCTTCAGATACGCAAGCCGCGATGGGCTCAGCAGCTGGCGCACCGGGGTAGCCTGATTCGCCTACTGCGACCGCTTTCAGATCCCGTCGAATCCCGCGATCCCGGATCTGAAGGGCTTCCACTCTTCCTCCGGCGCGCCGAGCTTGCAGATAGCCACGGTGACCTTCTGGCCAATGGCCGGGTCCGGCGGTTTGACGGCGAGGTGGCGGTAGGGGGTGTAGTCGGGCACCCACATACTGGAGCTCTGGCTCCGGTGGTATTCCCAGATACCGTACCCGTTGACGGTACTCACCGCGCGCTCCAGGTTGATTACTCGACCACTTTCAAGATGGATCACCAGCATTGCGCACGCCTCACGAATTGAGGCGTGATGATACCGCGCGGTGCAGGGATGGCCGGCAGCAGGTCGTCAGGTGACGTAGGGTACGACTACAGATTACGGCTCGCCGGGCGTTGGTGTACCGCACCGCCCGGCGCTGGCCGGAATCTGTAACGCAGCAGGCATGGCAGACGACTACAGATTCTGGCCGGCGGGACAGGCGTAGGAAATGAACTCGCCGCCTACCCACTCCTTACCCATCTCGCCCGGTACCAGCGGGATGCCCAGCGTCGCGAAAACCGGCCGAGCACCGACACATTCCTGGACGTACAGGACGGTGTACGCATAGCCCTTGGCGTCCGCGATCTCCGCCAGCTCATTGATGGACACGAACTGGTCAGACTGGAACGAGTAGTCGAGGCAGGAACAGCCATGGCCATCGATCTTTCGCGGCCGGGCGTCTGGGTCAGCAAAGCGTTTGAAGGCGGTGGCCAAGGTGTTGTCCCGGGCGACCCTGTCCTTGAAGTCGAGGTAGCACAGGAGCGAACAATGCCCGTACCAGAGCGCCTTGATCTGGAAGCCCTGGCGCCAGTTGACCCAGCCTACCTGGCTGGTGATCTGCGGGCTCCACTTCGGAAGTTGTTCCACCGCGGCTTTGAGCTGTTCAACCGGTACCATACTCGCGTCTCCATCAGGTGATGGCCTACCCTCTCACCGATCCGGAAAACGCAAGGCCTGCCGTGGTTCGGCTGGTGCCATGCCGCTAGACTGGCTGGCTGGTGCTGCAGATGCTGTGAGTTGCGATGAAGATCTGGACGGATGAGATGATTGCCTTGCTGGGCACAGAGAGCGATACCGCCCTGGGCGACCGCTGGGGTATGTCGCGCATGACCGTGGCGCGCAAGCGGCAGACGCTGGCCATCGCGCCCTACGACCTGAAGCAGGGCGGCTTCCAGCGCGAGACGCTGTTCCGGTGGAGCCCGGAGAACCTCGCCCTCCTTGGACAGGAACCCGATGCGACCGTCGCCAGGCGGCTCGGCATCAGCCGGCGCGCGGTCTACCTGATGCGCCTGCGCCAGGGCCTGGCCCCGGCGAAGCGGGCGCCGCGGGTGTACAGTCTGCCCCCGGCGGCCGTGCCGCTCTTGGGCAAGTTGCGAGACGCCGAGCTCGCTCACCGGTTCGGGATTCCTGACGACCTGGTGTACCGCGAACGCAAACGGCGCGACATTCCAAAGCTGCAGGACGAAAAGCCGCTGAGCGAGGCGCTACTGGCGGAGCTGGGCACCGATAGCGATCGAGCGGTCGGCCTGAGGCACGGGGTCCACTACAGCAAGGTGAGACAGCTGCGCTTGAAGCGCCAGATCCCCGCGTATAAGCGCCCCAACCGCAAAAAGATGGCCGCCGGCGGTACCGCCACTGACGGTGGCCACCGCCGCTAGCCCGCCGCCGCTTATAGCCACCTTTCGCTCCTCTGTCCGCTTCTGCCCCGCATAGACCCTGCTAGTCATCCGCACCGCCGCTACACTCCCGCGTCGGCGTCGCTGGCAGTACGGAAACGCGGCAGCGCCCGCCCGGTGATACCGGACCTCCCCTCTTAAAACGGATCTGAGACCTCATATGCTTCGGCAGCTAGCAGTAGCCCTTGCGTTAACCCTCCCTACACTCTCCTTCGCCGAAACGATCGACTGCCGCGTGGTGGGCGTGCACGACGGCGACACCCTGACGTGCCTCACCACCGCCAAGCAACAGATCAAGGTCCGGCTTGCGGAAATCGACACCCCGGAGAGCAAACAGCCCTACGGCAACCGCGCCCAGCAATCCTTGGCAGCCATGGTCTTTTCGAAGGCTGTCCGCCTGGACGTCCAGGACACTGACCGATACGGCCGGCGGGTGGCCCGCGTGTACCAGGGCAATACGGACGTGAATGCCGAGCAGGTGCGCCAGGGTGCCGCGTGGGTCTATCGCCAATACCTGAAGGATCGATCGCTGCTGGACCTGGAAGCACAGGCCAAGGCGCAGAAGCGTGGCCTGTGGGCGCTACCGGAGGCGGAGCGGGTACCGCCGTGGGAGTGGCGCCACGCCGCGCGTGATCAGCGTCAAGACGCGCAAGCTGGAGAGGGCGAGCCGCCGGCGGCAGTACCGCCGAAGCGACCCACGTCCTTTTCTCAGTTTGGCGGATCGGAGGGCGCCATCGCCGCGGGATCCTTCAGCTGCACACCGCTAAAGGCCTGCAGGCAGATGGCGAGCTGTGCGGAGGCGAAGTACCAGCTGCAGCACTGTGGCAACAGCCGGATCGATGGCGACCACGACGGTGTGCCGTGCGAAGCCATCTGCCGGTAGTTGGTGACTAGCGGGCCCGGATCGGGCCTTCGCCCGGATGCTTCGCGGTATGGGCCGCGATCAGTTGGTCGAGGAGGGCGACGACGTCCGGACGGCTGAGCAGCTCACGCCCCACGACCGCTGCCGGCTTGAACACGCGGCCGGCCTTGCGGGTGTTCCAGTCACCGATCATCACGTGGATGCCCTGCACCTGGCCTACCGGGGGAAGCATGCCCCAGGTCTTGGTGTGGCTGGCATAGTTCAGCAGGGCGCCCGCGAGCTCTTCGTGCAGCGCCAGGCGAGCCGCGTGATCCTTGGCCGCCTCGTAGTTGGTCAAGGCGTATTGCAGCACGTCCCACGCTTGGATGCCCTTGGGCAATGGCAGCCCACCACGCTGACACGCGGCGCGGTAGCCCTCGACCGAGAGCTGTGTGACCAACCGGGCGCCGTGCTCCGGATTCACCGAATAGATCCAGACCGGCACCGTGTTGGTGGGGTTGCCCTGCACCACCGCGTTCCAGTCCGCCTGCTGGGTGGCCGCCTCGAAGCGCTTTCTCTCTGCTTTCTTGATGTCGTCCATTACCAGGCCCCCTACTCGTCCAATCCAGTATCGCCGGCGCCTTTCCACAGCCGCTCTGCGACCTGGCGGATCAGCACGAGATCGTCCTGTGTGCTTGCCGAGTCGGGTAGGTGACCGATGAACGCCAGCTGCGCGACTTCGCGGCAGAAGTCCGGGCGCGAATAACCGGATGCCAGTAGGCCCTGGTAGGAATTTTTTCCGAGCAGCCGCTCGGCCGCGGCGTCGAAGTGTTTCTGTGTTGCCATGTTCCGAATGCCTCGAGAGTTGTGAGAGATCCGTTGCACGCTATCGAGAATTTGAAAAATGCAACTCGGTACCGGCTGCGGCTCGATGCAAGCCGCGCAGGCGCCGGTTGCCACTCCTGGCAGCACAAGTTGGGTTCGCCCTCGGCCAATCCCTGGGGTCTAGCCATCCAGTATCGGGGGTTGTGGCATCCAGGGCCCCCAAAAAAGGCCGCCGGGGCGGCCTCATGTGTAGGGCCTGATTTCACGTAACGGCTACTTATCGGAAGTCGGCGGTGTTACGGCCAAATAGTAATGTCGCGATCCAGCCAGATAGAAATGTCCCGATCACGTATGGCAGCTAGCCTAGCGGCTTTGCAGCCGATGCGGAGCGATCAGGATGTCAGCCTACGAGCGGATCACGATGAGCCTACGCGAAGTCGATCGCCTCAAGGTCATCCAGGCGGTGACCGAGGGTTTCCTTACGCCCACACGCGCTGCCCAGCGCCTGCAGCTGACAACACGGCAGGTTCACCGCCTGGTGCAGCGTTACCGGGACACCGGCGTATCAGGGCTGATCTCTAGAAAGCGCGGCCAGCCCAGCAATCACCAGTTGCGTCCCGGCCTTGAGCGGCGCGCCGTCACCCTGATCCGCACGCATTACCAGGATTTCGGTCCCACGCTTGCTGCCGAGAAACTGGCCGAGTGCCACGGCTTGCGTCTAGCCAAGGAAACGGTTCGGCGCATCATGATGGATGCCGGCTTGTGGACGCCGCGTCGGGCACGACCGCCTAAGGTGTACCAGCCACGTAATCGCCGAGCTTGCCTCGGCGAGCTGATCCAGATTGATGGCAGCGATCATCGCTGGTTCGAGGATCGTGCGCCGGCGTGCACCCTCTTGGTCTACATCGACGACGCCACCAGTCGCCTGATGCACCTGGCGTTCACCCGTAGCGAATCGACCTTCAGCTACTTCCAGGCCACCCGTGCCTATCTGGAACACCATGGCAAGCCTGTCGCCCTCTACAGCGACAAGGCCAGCGTGTTCCGGGTCAATAGCAAGGATGCCCAGGGCGGTGCTGGTCACACGCATTTCGCTCGGGCCATGTTCGAGCTGAACATCGATACTTTCTGCGCCAACTCCAGCCAGGCCAAGGGGCGCGTCGAGCGTGCCCATCTCACCCTGCAGGATCGCCTGGTCAAGGAGCTGCGACTACGAAATCTCAGCACTGTCGAGGCGGCGAACGCCTATCTGCCGTTGTTCATGGCTGATTACAACCGGCGCTTCGCCAAACCGGCCCGCTCTGATTTCGATGCCCACCGCGCAGTACGTGACGACGAGGACCTGACTCTAGTCTTGACGTGGCGAGAGCCGCGTCGAGTGTCGAAAAGCCTAACGCTGCAATACGACAAGCGCCTCTATGTTCTGCACGATACGCCGCAAACCCGAGCATTGGCTGGCCGCTACGTAGAGATCTATCACTACCCGGACGGCCGGATCGAGGTGCGATCGGAAGGCGCTGCCTTGCCTTACGGCATTCTCGATCAGCTGCCTGAGGTCAACCAAGGCGCTATCGTCGAGAACAAACGGCTGGGGCACGTCTTGCAAGTGGCGCAACTGATGCAAGAGCAGCGCGACAATCGGCGCTCTCATTCGGTACCTGGCAATCCAAGGCCTACTAAAGCCCAACGCTCAGAGCCGGCGAAGAAAAAAGCAAAAGAGTTGATGCCAGAGGACCTCCTAGCTGCTCTTCACAAAAGCCCACTACCAAAGCGTAACCGTCATGCGTCAGTCGATTAGCGCTGAGGGCCTGGCCGCCCTGGTTGCAGCCGGGGCCGCTTGGGATGTGCGTGCTAGTCCAGGCCCTGAAGGGCACGGATGGCAGCTACAGGTGCGCTACAGCAAAGAAAGCCGACATTTTCCTCTCCGCTCCCGGCGCGAATTGGTGAGGGTGTTTCGGTCATTGAATGCGCTCAACCGGTACGCGCAAAGTGTTGGAATACGCAGGTATAGGGTGGAGAACTAGGGGACTCGGCTGCCAACCCAGGGAGCGACCGGGGAGACCTGCCTTTGCATTCGCGGTCACTTCGGCCGGATAAGCACCTTCCAAAGGCTCGAATACATCTGTAAATTCGAATATTCGAAATCACAGATATAAAGGCTGCCCATGTACCTTCAGCCGCACACCTTTTTCAAATGCCTCGGTGACGAAACCCGAGCCCGGATCATGCTCATGCTCGCCGCTGAGGGCGAGCTATGCGTTTGCGAATTGATTTGGGCGCTCGACGATAGCCAGCCGAAGGTCTCTCGCCACCTGGCTCAACTCCGCGTCTGCGGTTTGCTGGAGGATCGCCGTCAAGGTCAGTGGATCTATTACCGCATTCATCCCGAGCTGCCTCAATGGGCAATGGAAGTGCTCCAGGCAACGCTCGAGGCGAACCGCTCTTGGCTTGGCGAAGATCAGGGCCGCCTTGCTTCGATGGAAGGTCGTCCGGTACGCCGGGTTTCCTGTTGCTAAGTGACTTCGGAGACCTGACATGCTGTTGGCAATTTCAATTTTTCTCATCACGCTGGTGCTGGTGATCTGGCAACCTCGCGGGCTTGGCGTGGGCTGGAGCGCGTCGGCTGGAGCGATACTCGCCTTGCTGACGGGTGTGGTTATGCTCAGCGACATTCCATTGGTCTGGCACATCGTGTGGAACGCCACCGCGACGTTCATCGCGGTCATCATCATCAGCCTTCTGCTGGATGAGGCGGGCTTTTTCGAGTGGGCTGCACTTCACGTGGCTCGCTGGGGCCAGGGCAGCGGTGCGCGCCTGTTTGTGCTCATGGTGCTCCTCGGGGCAGCCGTCTCAGCGCTATTTGCCAACGATGGCGCAGCCTTGATTCTGACCCCCATCGTCATCGCGATGCTGACTGCGCTGCGCTTCAGTCCGGCAGCAACCCTGGCTTTCGTTATGGCCGCTGGGTTCATTGCCGACACGGCCAGCCTGCCCCTGGTTGTCTCAAACCTGGTGAACATCGTCTCCGCGGATTTCTTCGACATAGGGTTCGCTCGATACGCCTCGATCATGTGGCCGGTGAATCTGGTAAGCGTAGTGGCGACCCTGGGGATGCTCTGGTGGTTCTATCGAAAAGAGGTGCCACCTTCGTATTCACCGGAGGTGCTACGCCGACCAGAGCAGGCGATCAGGGATCGCCCTACGTTTATTGCTGGCTGGTGGGTGCTGTTGCTCCTACTGGTCGGCTTGTTCGCTCTTGAGCCGCTTGGCATTCCTATCAGCGCTGTTGCCGCCGCCTGTGCGTTAGTGCTGCTGATCATTGCAACGAAGGGTCATGTGATCTCGACACGTAAGGTGTTGCTAAATGCGCCCTGGCAGGTCGTGCTGTTCTCACTTGGCATGTACCTAGTGATCTATGGGTTGAAAAATGCCGGGCTGACGGAGGGGCTCAGCTCGTTGCTTGCCACCTTTGCCGATCATGGCCTGTGGGCTGCCACGTTGGGCACCGGCTTCACCGCTGCGCTGCTGTCCTCTGTCATGAACAACATGCCCAGCGTGCTGATCGGCGCTTTGTCGATCCAGGGCAGTGGCGTGACCGGACTGGTGCATGAAGCCATGGTGTACGCCAACGTCATTGGCTGCGACCTGGGCCCGAAGATCACGCCTATTGGCAGTCTGGCAACGCTGCTGTGGTTGCATGTCTTGGCTCAGAAAAACATCCGCATTACCTGGGGTTACTACTTCAAGGTTGGCTGTGTCCTCACCTTTCCCATTCTGCTCACGACGCTGGCAGCCCTTGCCGTGCGTTTGAGCATCACTGCTTAGGAGTCACCTTATGAAGATCCTGTTCATGTGTACGGCCAATAGCTGCCGCAGCGTTCTTTCCGAAGGGTTGTTCAACCAGATGGCGCCGGCCGGCTTTACGGCTATCAGTTCGGGAAGCTTCCCGAGTGGCAAACTCAATCCACGAGCGGTAAGCACTTTGCAAGGCTTGGGCATCGACACGTCGGGCCTGTACAGCAAGGGATCTGAGGTGTTCGCCGACACTCCCCCCGATATCGTCATCACCGTATGTGACAAGGCTGGCGGTGAACCTTGCCCGGTGTATTTTGGCCCAGCCATTAAGAGCCACTGGGGACTATCTGACCCCTCCGATGTAGAAGGCAGCGATGAGGCTATCCAGGCCGCTTTCGACGCAACTGTTGAGCACATCAAAAGGCGATTCGCAGCATTCTTCGCGCTGGATCTAGTAGCGCTTCAGGGCGCGGAGCTGAAGCAGGCGCTGGATCGGATCGGAGCACTGTGATGAGCGATTTAGAGATGGAATCTGCCGAGACCTTGCCGGCCCTCGATTTGTCGCTGCTGGATCTGCCCAGCACAAACAGGTTGGGGCTTTCAGACACCTCTGATACCAAGCCACGAATCCTTCTACTCTATGGGTCGAACAGGGAGCGTTCATTCAGCCGCCTGCTGACGCAAGAGGCCGCACGTCTGCTCCAGCTCATGGGCGCCGAGACCGTGATCTTTGATCCATCCGGGCTACCACTCCCCGATGACGCACCGGTCGACCACCCCAAGGTGCAAGAGCTGCGCGACCTGGTGCTCTGGTCAGAGGGGCAGGTGTGGTGTTCGCCGGAACGTCACGGCGCCATGTCTGCGGTACTCAAGGCGCAAATCGACTGGATTCCCCTGACCCTGGGCGCCGTACGGCCCACGCAGGGCAAGACACTCGCCGTCATGCAGGTTTCCGGTGGCTCTCAGTCGTTCAACACGGTGAACCAGATGCGGATTCTCGGGCGGTGGATGCGCATGCTGACCATCCCGAATCAGTCGTCTGTGCCGAAGGCTTATCTAGAGTTCGACGACGCGGACCGAATGAAGCCTTCCGCGTATTACGACCGTGTGGTCGATGTGATGGAGGAATTGGTGAAGTTTACTTTGCTGGTTCGTGGCCGTGAGGATTACCTCGTTGATCGCTACTCGGAGCGAAAAGAAAGCGCGGACGCTTTATCGGCCAGGGTCAATCAGCGCTCTATCTAGCCCCGAGCGAATGGAATGATCGCTGGGCGCTAACCAAGCTAGCCCAGCGCAACGGCAGAAACTGAGTCCAGGTCTGTACGACTGACCTCTTGTTTTGACATTTCTACTTGGCCGGCGCAACGACATCTGTACTGAGCCTTGAAACGGCGTGTTACGGCCAAGTAGTAATGTCGCGATCCAGCCAAATAGAAATGTCCCGATCACCTGTGGTCGCTAGCCTACCGGCTTTGCTAGCGATACGGAGCGATCAGGATGTCAGCCCACGAGCGGATCACGATGAGCCTACGCGAAGTAGATCGTCTCAAGGTCATCCAGGCGGTGACCGAGGGTTTTATCACGCCTACCCGCGCTGCCCAGCGGCTGCAGCTGACAACACGGCAGGTTCACTGCCTTGTGCAGCGTTACCGGGACACCGGCGTATCAGGGCTGATCTCCAGAACGCGCGGCCAGCCCAGCAATCACCAGTTGCGTCCCAAAGCGCAACCGTCATGCGTCAGTCGATTAGCGCTGAGGGCCTGGCCGCCCTAGTTGCAGCCGGGGCCGCTTGGGATGTGCGTGCTACTCCAGGCCCTGAGGGGCATGGATGGCAGCTACAGGTACGCTACAGCAAAGAAAGCCGACATTTTCCTCTCCGCTCCCGGCGCGAATTGGTGAGAGTGTTTCGGTCGCTCGACGCGCTCAATAGGTATGCACAGAGCGTTGGGATACGGGGCTTCAGAGTAGAAAGCTGAAATGGGTGCTCATGCTGCTGCTCAGTGTCTCCCTGCAGAGTTCGGATATATCCAATGTGGGCTCAAGGCTCACTAGTCCTAATAGGCCCTGGGGTATGGAAAGAACAATCCGCTAGCCCTTGCAGAATACCGCAGGACTCGATGGGGCGCGCTCCACCGCACCTTTCACGTAAGGCAGTCATGTGCTGCTTTAGCTGCAGTAATGCCACGATCCGCGCCTCCACCTGCTGGAGATGGGAATCCAGCAGCGCGTTGACCTCGCTACAGTCCTGCCTTGGGTTTTCGCGCAGGCCCTGCAGGGCACGAATCTCGGCATGCGTCATGTCCAGCGTGCGGCAGTGCAGAACGAACTGCAATTGCTCAAGGTGTGCCTTGCTGTACAACCGGTAATTCCCGGCGCTACGTGCTGGCTCCGACAACAGCCCTTCCTTCTCGAAGTAGCGGATGGTCACAACTTCGCATCCTGTGAGCCGGGCTAGCTCCCCAATCCTCATGTCCACTTCGGCCGCCTTGAGTGCTTGACTCTATAGTAACTATAGGGATTGTAATGCTCCCCATTCAACGGTGAAAGTGGGGGCTGACATGAGCGATTGCGGATCAAAGGGGTGCGGTTGCAGCTCGGCTGCGTCAGGCCCTCTTCTTACGCCCGAACCGACGGCCAGCGCCCTGGCCGAGGCTAGGGAAGCTCACTACCTTATTCAGAATATGGACTGCCCCACAGAGGAAGCGCTCATTCGGCGCAAGCTGGGGGGCTTGTCCGGCGTTGTCGGCTTGGAATTCAACCTGATGAAGCGCACGCTGATCGTACGGCACAACCTGCCTTCGCTGACCCCATTGGAAGAAGCCTTGTCAGCGGTCGGTATGCAGGCGGTGCGTCAGGGAGACGACCCGAGCACGCAGATTACCCGTCTTGGCATAGCCCAGATGGATTGCCCTACCGAAGAGACCCTGATTCGGAAAAAGCTCACCCTTCTTCCTGGTGTAGTTGATCTGGACTTCAATCTGATGCAGCGCACATTGACTGTGCGTCATACCGCCAGCGCGCTAGCCAAGGTACTCGATGCGATCCAGTCGCTAGGCTTCGAAGCTCAGGAGCTGGACACCCAGAATTATCGCACTCCACCATCAAGGGCCTATAGCGACTCGACGCCGTGGCTGCCGCTCGGCTTCTCTCTTGCTGCTGCAATAGCCGCTGAGGGCATGTACTGGTATCTAGGTGGCAATCATTGGTCGGTCCTGGTACTGGCGTTGATTGCCATCTCCCTGGGTGGGTTGTCCACTTACAAAAAGGGCTGGATAGCGCTTAAGAACCGCAATCTCAACATGAACGCCCTAATGTCGATTGCCGTCACCGGGGCCATGTTGATCGGCCATTGGCCGGAAGCGGCGATGGTGATGGTGTTATTCGCCCTCGCCGAGGTCATTGAGGCCAAATCGCTGGATCGTGCCCGCAATGCCATCCGGGACCTACTCGATCTAGCCCCCGAACAAGCCACGGTGCAGCAGCCTGACGGTACTTGGCTCGATGTGGAGGCCAAGCAGGTCGCTATCGGTAGCCGGGTGCGGGTGCGGCCGGGCGAGCGCATCGCGCTCGATGGTGTGCTGCTAGAGGGCGGCTCCACCGTGAGCCAAGCGCCGATCACTGGGGAAAGCCTTCCCGTTGAAAAGGCCCCCGGCGATCCGGTCTATGCCGGCACTATCAACGAGTCTGGATCCTTCGAATATCGCGTCACGGCGGTGGCCGGCAACTCCACCTTGGCACGCATCATCCAAATGGTGGAAGAGGCGCAAGGCAGCCGCGCTCCAACCCAGCGCTTCGTCGATCAATTCGCCCGCTGGTATACGCCTGCCGTTTTCGTGCTAGCAATTGCCGTGGCGGTACTACCTCCCCTGCTTCTGGGCGCAGCTTGGATGGATTGGCTCTATCGGGCCCTGATTCTGCTGGTGGTGGCCTGCCCCTGCGCCTTGGTCATTTCCACTCCGGTCACCATCGTCAGCGGACTGGCTGCCGCAGCACGCCAAGGCATCCTCATCAAGGGTGGCGTTTATCTGGAGGATGGTCGCAAGCTGCGGTGGCTAGCCTTGGACAAGACCGGCACGCTCACCCACGGCAAACCCGAGCAGACCGACGCTATCTCCTTGAACAGCGCCTTGACCGATAGCAGTCGCAGCATTGCAGCGAGTCTCGCTAGCCGCTCTGACCATCCGGTATCCAAAGCCATCGCGAAAGCCGCCGTTGGCGACGGTGTGGTGCTGCGAGAGGTCGGGGAGTTTGCCGCGCTGCCTGGCCAGGGCGTACGCGGTGTGATCGATGGACAGACCTATCATCTTGGAAACCATCGAATGGTCGACGAATTGAGGGGGTGCTCCTCGGACCTGAAACAGCGCATCACGGCGCTCGAAAGCGAGGGCAAGACCGTGGTGATGCTGGTAGGGGCTGACGATGTACTGGCGATCTTCGCTGTCGCCGACACCATCAAGGACAGCAGCCGCAATGCGATAGCCGAGCTGCATGCGCTGGGTATCCAGACCGTGATCCTGACGGGCGATAATCCACATACCGCCCAAGCGATTGCTGCTCAGGCCGGAATAGATCGCGCCCAAGGTAACCTGCTACCGGCCGACAAGCTGCGCGAAGTCGAACAGCTTGCCCAGTCCAGTAAGGTCGGCATGGTAGGAGACGGTATCAACGATGCCCCGGCATTGGCACGCGCCGACATTGGCTTTGCGATGGGGGCTGCGGGCACCGACACGGCCATCGAGACAGCAGACGTGGCCCTCATGGACGATGATCTGCGCAAGATTCCAACCTTTGTGAAGCTCTCTCGCGCCACCGCTCAGGTGCTCTTGCAAAACATCGTGCTTGCACTTGGCCTAAAAGCCGCTTTTTTGCTGCTGACCTTCACTGGGCAAGCAACCATGTGGATGGCCGTATTCGCCGATATGGGAGCCAGCCTCTTGGTAGTGGGCAACGGGCTAAGGTTGCTGCGCCAATAAGCTGGCATTCCTCGTTGATGACCGGGAGGGTTTGAAAGGTGTCCCACGGCAAATCCTCGCGCCAATCACAACTGCAGTTACTGGGTTACCCAGCCTTCGGGCAGGCCGTAAGGTCTGCTTCAGCACCTCGATCGTTTCGGGCGAGATAAGCAGCTTCATGGGCAGGGGTATGTGTACATTCGTATATGCGTAAAAACGAATAAACAGGTTGCCCGAGTATCCTCGCGCTGCTTGCTGCATTGGAAGACGTTGTAGTTCGTCTGCAGAAAGACGCTGGTCGGGAAGTCCTGCATATGCAGCCCTGTCTATAACAGCTCCGGGTTAGTTATTGACATGTCTACGCTGCCATATCGACCAGCATCGTGCTCACACCTATCTATTGGTGGGGGAACAAAGCGCTTCCGCTTCGCCTTGTTCATCAAAGTTGGTTACGGGCGTAATTGCTGGAGGAAATGTCAGCGTGAAGCGCGTCATTCCATTATGAGATTCGGCCTGCACCAGGCCCCGGTGAGAAATCATAATCGCGCGGACGATCGCCAACCCTAATCCACTGCCGCCTGTAGGTTGATCGCCAGCCCGGTAAAAGCGATTGAAGACATTCGATAACTCATCCGGATCTATGGGAGATCCTTGGTTTATCACAGCTGCCCATCCACCACCTTCCTCTTGCGCGCCAAGCTCTACTATCACAGCCGTTCTTGGATAAGCGTGGCGAATAGCGTTTGATAGCAGGTTCGATAGCGCACGCTGGATCATCAACTTGTCGCCCTCGACTTGAAGCTGTCCTTTGACTACTAGCTCTATTTCGCGCGCTTCGGCATAAGCCTCAAACAGGCTACAGACCTTAAGTGTCTCTTGCTCGACGGCCACTTGGCTCAGTGAGGTTAGCGGTTCGTGGCTGTCCAGACGCGCGAGGAGGAGCATGTCCGCGACAATACGGCTCAAGCGGTCCAGTTCGTCTAGGGAGTCCTCCAAGGCCTTTTGATACGTGGCCTCGTCACGCTTCCGGCTAAGTACCATCTGCGTTCGACCTATGAGGATCCCGAGCGGGGCGCGCAATTCATGGGCAACGTCGTCTGCAAAGCGGTCTAGTTGCTGCACGCCCGTATTGAGGCGCTCCAACATCGTGTTCAGCGCGATGGCTAGATCAGCTACTTCTGCAGGCAGATTGGTGTCATCCACTCGCAATGTCAGCTGCCGGGTAGTAATCGCACGGGCAGTACGGCGGAAGTGGCGTAACGGCGCAAGGCCCTGATAACCCGTCCACCACGCCGCGGCGCCAATCAGCAGTAGCAGAATCGGCAGACTTATCAAGGCTGCACGTAGGAAAGCATCCAACAAAAATCTATCACTGCTGCGGTCCTGGCTGAGCAGTAGCTGTAGTGGAGGCAGCGATGGGATGGTCAGGCTAGTCCGGATAGTTAATAGATCGTGGCCGTCATCAGAATGCCAGGCCAACGTCTGGGCGTCTGGCCAACGGCCCGGCCGTAGCTCATCGGCATAGGCATGGGAGCCAAGCCCATACAGGGGTGTGTCCTCTTCCGCCGAAAGCACGGTGACCGACAGCTCATCGTGGCCGAGCAGAGCGTCAGCTAGTACGTGCTGCCAAGGCGCTTTGGTAGGATTTGCAGGACGCTCTTCCAGGCTGTGCTGGATCTGCCCTAATTTGGCTTGCAGCTGGTCAACAGCACGCTTATCAAGCTCCCGCTCTAGAACGCTGTACACCATAACGACCAAGATGATAGCCAGCAGCAAGCCCACGCTCGTGACGATCATCCCCAGGCGCAGGGCGAGGCTCATGGGTCTCATGAACGGCGCTCCATCACGTAGCCAACGCCTCGTACTGTATGGATAAGCGCCTCCCCGAAGGGCTCATCGACCTTCATCCGCAAGCGTCGAACGGCGACTTCCACCACATTGGTGTCACAGTCGAAATTCATGTCCCAAACGCGCGAGATGATCTCGGTGCGGGAGAGCACTTCGCCCTGGCGTTGCATGAGCAGGTGAAGCAGCGCGAATTCCTTGCTGGTCAAGTCGATGCGCTGGTCCCCGCGAAACGCACGATGGCGAAAGGGATGCAGCTCAAGATCGGCCAGGTGCAGGGTATCACTGACCACTCGCGTTTCGCCGCGTCTGAGCAACGCGCGGATGCGGGCGAGCAACTCCGGAAACTCGAACGGCTTGGTCAGATAGTCGTCAGCGCCGGCGTCCAGTCCTCGGACGCGCTCGCTGGTTCGGCTCTGGCCCGTTAGGAGCATCACGCGGGTCTGCTTGCGTCGCCGCAGCAATTCCAGGACCTCCAGACCGTCCATAGTCGGCAGATTAATGTCCAGCAGGATCAGGTCGTAATCCTGCTGCAGAGCCAGATGCAGACCATCAATCCCGGTCGCGGCGCGATCAACCACATAGCCATTCTCCGTGAGGCCTTGCTGCAGATAATCCGCGGCGCGGGCTTCGTCTTCCACTATCAGTAAGCGCATCGTCTGTATCAGTCGTGTCGAGGATGTTGCGGAGGCTGAAGCCTGTAGCCGCTAGAGAGTCAAGCGATCAAGCGTGCCGGTATACCTGGACGGCGGCAACTTCCTTACAGCTTTGTAATGTTGGCGTCACCGGAGCGATAGGTGGCGCTCCCTAGAGTCGGCTCCGCTATCACGCGACGATCTCTTCGAACGTCGCGCCTTCTGCACAGGAGTCGCTGCAGTGCCGTTATCCCTTCCATGTCGATATCCCGCCCCATGGCGCCTGATGGGTCTGGCGCTGGGGCTAGGTCTGCTGCTCGCCGGCGGACCGGTCCAGGCCTCATCGCTGACCCTGGAGCAGGCGCTGGCCCAGGCCCTGCGCGACAATCCCGACTACCTGGCGGCCCGCCAGGAGACCGCCGCGGCCGCAGGTGCACGGCAGCAGGCAGGCCTCCTGCCCAACCCGGAACTCGCCTTCGAGGTCGAGGACACGCGCTCTGCCAGTCAGACGCGCAGTCTCACGCTCACCCAGCCCTTTGAACTGGGTGGCAAGCGCGCCGCCCGGGTGGCGGTGGCCGAGGCCAACGCTGGCGTGGTCAATGCGGACCTCGAGGCGCGACGCTATGCCCTCCGGGCGGACGTCATCCAGAGTTTTTACGAGTTGTTACTGGCCGCTGAAGGGGTGCGGCTCGCCGAGCAATCGCAGGCACTGGCACAGCGCAGCCTGGACAGCTCAGGGGCGCAAATTCGAGCGGGCAAGATTTCACCGGTATCGGGTACCCGCGCGGAGGTAGAACAGGTCACCCAGCGGCTGGAGCTGAGACGCGCACTGCAGCAGCGTGACAACGCGCGGGTGAGTCTTGCCCGCCAATTGGGTGTCTCCGTGACAGAGCTCGGTGAGCCGGTCGGTGACCTGGATCGTCTGCCCGCACCTCCCGGCGAAGCCCTACTGCTGCAGGCGATCCGCCAGACACCGGCGATGCTCAAGGCGCGGCGGCAGGTAGCCGCCGGGGATGCCGACGTCGATCTGCAGCGCAGCCAGCGCTATCCGGACGTGCGGGTGAGCCTGGGCAGCCAATACGACGAGCTCGAGGGGGAGCGGGTCAATCTGGTGGGCTTCTCGCTCCCGCTACCGCTCTTCGATCGCAACCAGGGCAACCTGCTCGCCGCGTCCAGTCGCGCTGACCAGGCCCGGGATCTACAGCGAGCGACCGAGCTGCAGATCCAGGCCGAAACCCTGCAGGCACTGCGCGACTGGCGTAGTGCATCAGCTGACGTCGACGACTTGCGCAACCGGGTTTTGCCGGCGGGCCAGCGTACGGTCGATGACCTAACTCGCGGCTTCTCGCTGGGACGTTTTGCCCAGCTGGATGTGCTGGAAGCCCAGCGCGCCCTCATTGCCGCTAGGGGGCAGTACCTGCTCTCTCAACGTGCGCAGATCAATGCCTGGGCCCGCCTCGAACGCCTCCACGGCCCGCTCTTCACCTCCCCATGACGCTACAGATCCCGGTAATAAATCGGGTGCGGAGTTCTTGCATGACCATGACTTCATTCAGGCCGAGACTGCTGCGGCCGCTGCTGATTGCAGTAATTGGCGGTGGGCTGCCATTCAGTACCATTCAGGCGGGTACCGGTCACGACCACCCCGAACCCGCTGCCCCCCTAACGAAATCGGCAGATGCCAAGGCTGAGGCGACCCAGCCTCGCCCTGATCTGGACGAAGGCAAAGACGGCCATGACGCGAACGAGGGCGCCCATGGCGACGGCGAAGAGACGCATGCCGAAGGCGAAGTCGAGCTGAGCGCAGAGCAGATTCGAGCAGCCGGCATCGAAACCCAGGTGGTCACGCCGGTGAGCGTTGGCGCCTCTTTGAGTCTTCCGGGCGAGATTCGCTTCGATGAAGATCGTACCGCTCACGTGGTGTCCCGTACGCCCGGCGTCGTCGAGGAGGTGAAGGCGAATCTTGGAGACCGGGTGCGCAAGGGACAGGTGCTAGCAGTCATTGCCAGCGAGCAGCTTTCCGAGGTGCGCAGCGAGCTGGCGACCGCGCAGCAGCGGCTGCAACTGGCGCGCACCCTGTATGCCCGCGAGCAGAACCTCTGGCAGGAGCGGATCAGCGCCGAGCAGGATCTACTGCAGGCGCGGCAGACACTGCAGGAAGCCGAGATTGCTGTACGCAACGCCCGTCAAAAAGCACAGGCCTTGGGTGGAGCAGCCTCCGCTCAGGGCGGCAGTCGCTACCAGCTGCGCGCGCCCTTCGACGGCGTGGTGGTGGAGAAGCACCTGGTCCTGGGTGAGCGGGTGGACGAAGCCAGCAACCTCTTCACGCTCACCGACCTGTCCCGCGTCTGGGCCACGTTCGCCGTTCCTGCGCGTGACCTCGATCGAGTCACCGTTGGCCGAAAGGTGGAGGTACTCGCGGGTGAGCTGGATAGCCGCACCGAGGGCACCGTGGCGCATGTTGGCAATCTGCTGGGCGAACAGACCCGGGCGGCGACCGCGCGCGTCACCCTAGCCAATCCGGCGGGCGCCTGGCGCCCGGGTCTGTTCGTTACGGTGCGGCTCGATGACGAGCGACAGGCCAAGGTACTTGGCGTGCCCAATGGCGCCGTGCATGTCGTGGAGGATCGCACCGTGGTGTTCGTCCGGACGGCAGACGGCTTTCAGGCGACACCCGTGGTCACCGGGGTCCGGGACGGTGAGCGCACAGAGATTCGTCAGGGCTTGAGCGCCGGCCAGGTAGTGGCCGACCGCGGCAGCTTCATTCTCAAGTCGGAACTGGGCAAGGGCTCGGCCGAGCACTCCCACTAAGGGCGCATCATGTTCGAACGTATTCTTCGCTTCGCCATTGAGCAGCGCTGGTTGGTGCTGCTTGCCACGCTCGGCATCGCTGCACTCGGGATCTACAGCTATCGCCACCTGCCCATCGATGCGGTGCCGGACATCACCAACGTCCAGGTGCAGATCAATGCAGAAGTACCGGGCGCCTCGCCGCTGGAGGTCGAGCAGCGGGTCACCTATCCGCTGGAAACAGCCATGGCCGGCCTGCCGGGACTGGACCGGACCCGTTCGTTGTCGCGTTCGGGCTTTGCCCAGATCAGCGTCATTTTCGCCGATGGGACGGATCTGTACTTCGCTCGCCAGCAGGTGAGCGAGCGCCTCCAGGGTGCGCGCGAAGCCCTGCCAGAGGGTGTGGAGGTCAACCTGGGTCCGCTGTCCACGGGGCTTGGGGAAATCTTCCTCTGGACGGTGAAGGCCGCGCCCCAGGCGCGCCGCGCTGACGGCGAAGCCTATACGCTCACCGATCTGCGGGAGATCCAGGACTGGATCGTCAAACCCCAGTTGCGCACCGTGCCCGGGGTGGCGGAAGTCAACACCATTGGCGGCTATGCCAAGGAGTATCAGATCGCGCCCGATCCCAAACGGCTGGCAGGCTATCGCATCACCCTAGAGCAATTGGCGATGGCGCTCGAGCGGAACAACGCCAATGTCGGCGCCGGTTTCATCGAGCGCGCCGGGGAGCAGCTGGTGATTCGGGTACCGGGGCAGCTCGCCTCCGTCGAGGATATCGCCACCATCGTGCTCGCTACCGTGGACGGTACTCCGGTACGGATCCGGGATGTGGCCACGGTCGGGGTCGGGCAGGAGTCACGCTCCGGAGCAGCTACCGAAAATGGCGAAGAGGCGGTGCTTGGCACCGTCTTCATGCGGGTGGGTGAGAACAGCCGCGAGGTGGCCCTGGCAGTGGCCGAGCGCCTGGCGCAGATCAACCGCAACCTGCCGGAAGGCGTGCAGGCGGTCGCCGTGTACGACCGCACCACGCTAGTGGACAAGGCGATCGCTACGGTACGCAAGAATCTTGTGGAGGGTGCGCTGCTGGTCATCGCCGTGCTCTTCGTCTTCCTCGGCAATCTGCGCGCGGCGCTGATCACCGCGCTGGTGATCCCGCTGTCGATGCTCTTCACCTTCAGCGGCATGGCCGCGAATCGGGTCAGCGCCAACTTGATGAGTCTGGGTGCGCTCGACTTCGGCATCATCGTCGATGGCGCCGTGGTGATCGTGGAGAATGCCATTCGCCGGCTGGCTCATGCCCAGGAACGGCACGGTCGGGCGCTCGATCGCCGGGAGCGCTTCCAGGAAGTGTTCGCCGCCGCCCGCGAGGCGCGGAGACCCCTCATCTTCGGGCAGCTGATCATCATGGTGGTCTATCTGCCGGTGTTCGCCCTGACGGGTGTGGAAGGCAAGATGTTCCATCCCATGGCCTTTACCGTGGTGATCGCCTTGGTGGGCGCCATGCTGCTGTCCATCACCTTCGTCCCTGCGGCCGTGGCGCTGTTCGTCACGGGTCGCGTGCAGGAAAAGGACAATCGACTGATGAGCGCGGCGCGGCGCGGCTATGCCGTCGCGCTGGATGCAGCCATGCGCCGGCGGCCACTGGTGTTCGCCGGCGCTGGCCTGAGCGTGGTGCTGACGGTGCTGCTGGCGCTGCGCCTGGGCAGTGAATTCGTACCCAGCTTGAGCGAGGGTGATTTCGCGCTGCAGGCGCTAAGGGTGCCCGGTACCGGCCTGGGGCAATCGGTGGATATGCAGCAACGCCTGGAGCGCTCCATCCTGGATCAGGTACCCGAGGTGGAGCGGGTATTCGCGAGGACCGGCACCGCCGAGATCGCCGCGGATCCGATGCCGCCGAACATCTCCGACAGCTATGTGATGCTCAAGCCGCAGGCGCAGTGGCCTGATCCAGGCAAGTCTCGCGAGCAGCTGATGGCTGAGCTGGAAGCAGCGGCTGCGCGTGTACCCGGTAGCAATTACGAGCTGTCGCAACCGATCCAGCTGAGGTTCAACGAGTTGATTTCCGGGGTGCGCAGCGATGTGGCGGTCAAGGTCTTCGGCGATGACATGGCGGTGCTGAACAAGACCGCTGCGGACATCGCCAGGGTGTTGCAGAAGGTCACCGGCGCTGCCGAGGTGAAGGTGGAGCAGACCAGTGGGCTGCCGCTGCTGAGTGTGCAGATCGATCGTGAGCGAGCCGCACGCTACGGCCTCAATGTCGGCGACATCCAGGATGTGATTGCCACGGCGCTCGGCGGACGCAAGGCCGGCACGCTCTTCGAGGGCGATCGCCGCTTCGATCTGATGATCCGCCTCCCGGAAACCCTGCGCAGCGATCCGGCGGTGCTGGCGCGGTTGCCCATTCCATTGCCAGCGGTGGAAGGCCGCGTCGAGTTCATTCCCCTGGCCGATGTGGCGCGCCTGGAAACGGTGCTGGGGCCGAATCAGATCAGCCGAGAAGACGGCAAGCGCCTGGTGATCGTCAGTGCCAATGTGCGCGATCGGGACCTGGGTAGCTTCGTGGCGGATGCCACTGCCGCCATCACGGACCAGGTGCGAATTCCCGCAGGCTACTGGACCAGTTGGGGCGGCCAATTCGAGCAGTTGCAGGCCGCCGCCGCCCGCCTGCAACTCGTGGTGCCGGTGGCCTTGCTGCTGGTGTTCGTGCTGCTGTTCATGATGTTCGGCAATCTGCGCGACGGCCTCGTGGTCTTTACCGGCATTCCCTTCGCCTTGACGGGCGGGGTATTGGCGTTGTGGTTGCGGGACATTCCCTTGTCGATCTCGGCCGGTGTGGGCTTCATCGCACTGTCGGGCGTCGCAGTGCTCAATGGCTTGGTGATGGTCTCCTTCATCCGTGGCCTGCTGGAGGAGGGCAAGCCGCTGGATATCGCCGTGCGCGAGGGCGCGCTGGTCCGCCTGCGGCCGGTGCTGATGACTGCGCTGGTGGCCTCGTTGGGCTTCATTCCCATGGCCTTGGCCACCGGCACCGGGGCGGAGGTACAACGCCCGCTAGCGACCGTGGTGATCGGCGGCATCCTGTCCTCCACTGCCCTGACACTGCTGGTCTTGCCTGCGCTCTACCACAGCGTCCTGCGCCGTCGCGAACAGCCCCCGGCAGGATGACAGGATTGTAATGCGCGGCTCATCCTGGCGTTAGCCGCGCCCCTCTAGAGTGGCTCTCATACCCACGCTGCACTCTAGAAGGAGAAACACCATGACGTTCCTTAAAATTGCCCTGTTTGCCGCCACCCTCGCCGTTGCGAACCTCAGCTATGCCGCAGACGGCAGCGAGCGCTCGATCTCGCACAACCAAGATTTCCGCGATAGCCAGGCGGCGCTCCAGCAGCATCGAGAGATGCATGAAACGCTGGCACAGGAAGGGCGTCAGCCAGATAAAGCATCCAACGTCAAAGCGACCAACTGAGACTACGCATCTGTTTGGCCGTAGACGATCGATGCCGCGCATCTGAGGCTCGAACAGAAAGCGCCATGTGGCGCTTTCTGCATACCTAAAAATATACTGCCCTGGAAAAACAGCTTCACCGGCACCACTTGCCCCCCTTTTGCCCGCGCTCCACCTCCCTACCCAGTCGCCCCGCGCGCGCGACAGTAGGAAAAGGAAAACTCGAGCCAGAATCTAAAGCTTTAGAAAAAACCGCGGCCCAGCTCAACTTCGAACGCGGAGGTAGGCGAGGCGAATGTTTTAATTGCTTTCAGGCACTCATCTTCCCCTTGTAGCAAGTTGAGCAGCCCGAATCGAACACCACCTACCACCACCCAGCGCGTTGAACGTTGCTACCGTGACCTGCACAGTGGACGTTTGCGCCTGGGCACTTTCGTCAGCGGTCCACAACAAGATTACTGCGCCGGTGAGACAGACATTTCTACTTAGTCACCAGAGCGACATTTCTATTTAGCCTTGACACGGCGGTGCCGTATGGCGGTTCAGTTCTTCAACACCGATATCAGCGCCCGGCAACTTCTAGCCACATCCTCGCGCGCGTTTACCAAGCTGGCCGGACGGCGCTTTTTCGCGTTCAGGCATGTCCGCAGCGCATCAGATTCGTCCACCAGGCGTTGATAGGCTAGGCGCACTATGTCCATCTTGGCCTTGATGGCATCAATTTCCGTTTGTTGCTCACTCATGGATTCGAGCCTTGCCGGCGGCGCCGGGGTCGGGTAGGTAGTGGGGAGGGTTCAGCCTTCGCGCAGGGGGAGCATCAGCTGGACCTCCTGACTCTCGATGCCGAGCAGCAACATGCGGGTCTCGGTGGTCATTCCGGAATCGTTGTCGTAGGCCAATTTCACCAACGTCTCCAGGGCCACGGAATTGTCCACGAACGTCTCCGCATCCTCGTCCGTAGCGGTGCCCTGCAGGCGCTTATCGCGGTATTGCTCGGCGACGATCAGACAGTCTTGTGCCATCTGCAGGATGGTTTTTTCGAGCTGTGGAATATCCACGATTGTGGCGGTAGTGGTGCCCATGGCTAGATCCTCGCCGGCATCGCCGGGGTCGTTGTGGGGAGGGTTCTGAAATCTGGTCAGCCGCATTCGGCGCGTACCAGGTGGGCAAATCGGTTAAAGACGTGCGCGCTCTCTATTTCACAGATACCCGCTACCCGCGCGCGCTCAGCTTCCTCGGCCTTGTTCAGGCCGCCGCCGGGCAATGCCTTGTGGTAGCCCTTTGCATCTCCTGGATTACGCTCACTCGTAGGATTTTAGCAGTCGGGACAAGCCTTCGGGTTCTATCCCCCATCCCTCCCCCAGCGTGAAAGTCGGGCGACCATGAAAACGATCAACTTTGCCCATGCTGACACTCATGGCTTCACCGGTGACTCCATGGAAATCGCTACAGTCGTCATAGTCGACGGAGATCTCCGCGTCGTATCGCTGGAGGAGGTCTCGTAACTCGGTGAGGAATGCGATCCGTGTGGTGTGATCCATCAGTTCGACTCCTGAAGGCGTGCGCAGGAAGCGACGAAATGATGGGTGTCACCGAGCAGCGCGCTCCGCGCAGACGCGTCACACAGGTGCCAGTGCTCGTTGGCCACCTTGAACCGGCCCAAGTAATCCAGTCCTTCGAGATCTGCGGCGGTAATCTGCTCTCCGTCGCCCAAGGCGGCAACCGCACGCTCCCGCTCCGCATACAGTTCCTGTAGGACTTTGGGGTGCCTGTTCATCTTGCGCTCGCTCAATACTGATGGAATCGTCTCCTAGGCTAGCGGCCTTCTGGAAAACGCAAACACCGGGCACCTTATCGCTTGTCGGGGACCGCACATCGAAGGATGGCCAGGTCTGGGCGCCAGCGCGTTTACCCTGGCACCAGTAGGTCAGGCACCGCAGAGTGACACCGCCGGGGCCGCCCTGGATGCAAAGGAAAAAGGACTTTTGAACATGGCAATGAGTGCTGAGCCTGATGATGCGCCTGACTGGCTGGCGCAGAAGCCGCGTAGGGCGCGGCCGGTCGCTTTAGTCGTGTGCCTTGCCGTCGGCGGCCTCGCGACATTCGCTGCCCTGGAGCTGGCCAGCAGGGTGCTGCCAGGTCCATCGACATCCGTAGGTACTGGCCACCCCGCCCATCGCGCCGAGGCTGCAGCTCACCTTGCCCCAGAGCCGGCCGATACCACCCGCGGCACGGTCCGCCGTGCCACGCCTTCACCCGTGGAAGGAAATGCGGCAGCCGCGGCGACCCCACCCTCGAACGTCCAGCCGCCGGCAGCGTCGGTCGGCAAGCAGACCGTCTTCAACGACCGCAACTTCACGCCACGCGGCGCCGATAACGTGGTGAGCTTCAGCGAAGCCCCTCGAAGCCTGGCGCCAGAAGAGGAGCCCCCGCAGCCGACTAAGGTTACGGTGGTGCACCAGACACCGAGCATGAAGGACCGCGCCTGCTGGCCATATAAGGCTGGCAGCCTAGAGCATCGCAACTGCCGATCCGCCGTGGGGCTTCAGTACAGGGACTAGCGCGACTGCCGGCCGCGGGCCAGATCTACGGGCTTCACGCCCGGAGCGTGCTCAATCCGGAGTTTGCCTATCCGGCTGCCGTGCTGTACTGACAGGAATCTCTCCTTCAGCGCCGCCGGCACGCAGCGCTCGCTATTTGGGCGCGATGAGGAGATAGCTGCCACTTCGGCTTGGAGACCTTTGCCTATGCTCAACAACCGCTATCGGATCACCCTGGGCGAGGAGTCCTATTCCCCTGGATACCAGACGGATCCTAAGTATGCCGCGGCCTGGAAGCGTGCTCTTGAGCGCGCCTACGGCCGTGAGCACGGGGTATGTGGCTGCCCCGGGAGCGGCGAGCGAAAGCTGACGATCAAGCTGCGCGAAGGATCGGACGGCTACCACCTAGCCCGCTACCCTCACAGCGGCCCGGAGCATGCCAATGACTGTCGCTTCTATGCAGCAGCGCCGCAGCGCTCCGGTCTGCAGGGCTACGCAGTCGGCGTGGTGGAAGAAACCGCCGACGGGGGGATGAAGGTGAGGCTCGCCCGGGGCGTACGGCAGCAAGCGCCTGGGGAAGCTGGGGATGCGGCGCTCTCCCCTCCGGCTGCCCCGGGCGTGAAGAAGCCGGCAATGACGCTCCTGGGCCTGCTGCATCTTCTCTGGTCGGAAAGCCGGCTCACCACCTGGTATCCGGCGATGGCGGGAAAGCGTAATGGAGAGCTGGTTTCTCACCTGCTTCACAAGTGCGCCGGGCGGGTGTCGGTAGCCCCTCGCATCAAGCTCGACCAGGTGTTGCTGTTGGCTGCTCAGAAAGAGAAGCGGCGCGAGGCCACTAACCGCGAGATCGCCACGAACGCGGTCTCACGCAACTGGCGGCTGGTCGTCGTCAGTCCCCTGGCCAGGTACGACGAGGAGCGGCACAGCGGCTCGCCGGAGAGATTGCCGGTGACTGGGCCATTCGGGATGCCAACGCTCTACCTGCCCCCTGCCGTATGGGAAACCGCCTCTCGCCGATTCGGACGGGAGCTGGGCGCCTGGCGCAGGGGAAGCCGGGTTATCGCTATCGCTCAAATCGCGCAGCGGCCGGGTAAAGCCCACCAGGCGGATGTGCTCGAGGTCGCGCTGATGCAGGTGAGCGAGCAGTGGATCCCGCTTGATTCAGACCTGGAAGGCAAGGTCGAGCAGAAGCTGCGGGATGAGGGGCGCAAGTTCGACAAGCCGCTGCGTTACGACGCTGATGAGTGCGCCGTCTTCCCAGACTTCTGGCTGCTCGACATGCAGCAGGACTTCGCGCTCGAGGTTTTCGGCATGGCCACACCGCAGTACCTGGAACGGCGCGGCACGAAAGAACAGTGGTACTGCAACGAGTATGGCAAGACGGGCTGGTGGCGCTGGGACGCGACCCAGGACCCTCGGGGAGAACACATACCGGCGTTCCCCGCGGCATACGGGTCTTCCAGGTAGGTCAACGTGAAACCGGACAGGCAGCGCAACCGTCCGGGCTCACTCTTCGGCTTGGTCCGGACAGTGGTCGATGGTATCGCCGCCGGCGATCAGCGGGGTCACCCAACGTCCGAACCCAGGCATGCCGGTGAACTCTTCTGCCGGCTGCAATTCAATTGCGCCGCTCTCGAACGGCCGCAGTTCAACTGCGCCGCTTTTAAACTCAACGCGCCAAGCAATCACCTTTGCCTGCTCCGACATAACGCTCTCCAAGGTCTGGGTGCCAATCGGCGATAGCCTATACAGCATTTACCGAGATGCTACTTGAGCGGTGAGTCCGCGATTCAGGCGATCTCCCCGTAGGAGCTAGGACGTCTTCTGTGCTGGAGCTTCAGGCTCCACCGGGAAGAGCAGATAGTTACGGCGATCGTCGTTGATCCAATCGAATTCCGGCCAAGCGTCGTCGGCGTCGATAAAGGCCTTTTGCCTTTCAAGGGGGACAACCATTTCTACTTTGGTTGTCGAGTTTCGGCAGGTCTTCTGGGTGATTTCGACGACCTTAGCGTCAGTCGCAATACCGGAAAAGACGCATCCGCCTGGACGTTTGAAGGCTAAATGCGTGCCTGCAACGGTAGTCTTGAGCTCGGTCACCAAAACTACCCGCGTTGCGTAATTCAGATCAGGCGCCGCATGCGCCCCGGTAGTTATTAGCATCGCTAATATCGTGCACATCTTTCGCATAGAACACCTCGAAGAGCAGCGTATTAAAACTATGATTGATAAATAGTGCTAAGCGCTAATGGAAACTGACTGATTTACTTCGGCATCGCCATCCTCAACTAGCTCGAAGATTGGATCAATGAAATGGTTCTCGACTATTTCCATTATGCGGTCGGCCTCTACCTCGGTAAGGGTTAACTCACCCGTGTGAAGTCGCACGTGGACGGACTCTCGCCGATACATAAACCGTCCTTTACTAAAAGCTGGCCTGTTAACCACCTCCGTGATCAGTCTGTTAAACGCCGCGGGATCGCCTAGGAAGTGAGTACGCGTGGAAAACCACTGATGGAATACCGGACTGTCAACTATTTGGGCGGAGTTCGGCCGAATTTCCAAGCGAAGGCGGTTGGCTATCACCTTGCGACGCGTGTACCAACAATAGAGGGCGCCGCCCCAGCCGCCAATCGTTAGCAGGGCAGTGTAAACGGGGCTATATCCCAGCTCTAGGTCGTTTGAATAAAGCAACCAGACGCTCCCAATACTAAATATCGGCCCCATAATCAAAACTATGTAGGGTGGCTGTTTCATATTTTATTCCATCGTCGAAGCCGCTAACAGCGGCGACCTAAATTACATTAGCTTTTCGGACGCGCTCAGACGTCGCGTAAAAGAAAGATGGCCCTGGCCGCGAGGCGCTGTACCCGAACGATCAACCGATTTTCAGGCCGGCAAATATGCCTTCATACTTGAAGTTAACCAACGCGTGCAGATCGCGCTTTACCCGGTCACTGCAGTTGTCTCGACAGTTCTCGTAGAAATACAGCGCATCTGACTGCAAGTCATTTACAACGTCGATCCAGCACACGTCGTACCAACTCCGGGCTTCACCTGGATCGGCGTCATATTGAGCTTGCAGTTTGAAGCGAGGGATCGCGGCCCACTTATACACGCCGGAGTTAGGCTCGAACTGATAGATAAGCTCCAGCTTATCGTTTAGTTTCTGCAACGCATCTTGAGGCGTTTTGCCTGTCGCTGACGGAAATAATGGATTTTCATTGAGGAAGCTTTGCGCTTCGGTCCCGTCGAAGTCGCCGCCTTCGAGCTTTTCGAAGAGAAAATTAGCAGCCGAGCGGTGCGCGACGATTGCGCGGAAGCCGCCGCCATAGCGTTGGTCTTCAACACCCAGATGGTCTTGGGTAGCCTCAAGATATTTATTCAGCGCGTCCAGCTTCATGATGTGTTCCTAAGTCAGCCAGCAGGCATCGGTTAACAGGCAATGGCCGGTACAGATGATCGCCTAATGCCTGATGGTGCCCGAGGCGGCCGCCAGACAATGGCCAATTTGCGCCCATCGAAGGGGTGAACCTCAGCGGTGGTAGTAGCGATGGGAACCCTCACGCACAGGTAACCCCCCCGCTTACCGTTTAGGCGCTCACTGCAGCTGCTGATCGAGATGGCGAGAAGCTTGCTGCTTCGACCTGGTATGGCAGCCGCTTCGCCGGCGCGCTCCCGGACCAGTTGCCCGATCTGGGTAGGGCCGCCGGCACGAGGTGGCGTATATCAATGCTCGACACCTGCAGGCGCCGTGCACGGCGGATTCAGCGCGGCAGGGCTTCAGACGGTTAGGCTCGGGGAAGGGAGCAGTGCTGAGCGCTGGATGCCTTGCCAGAAAGGTGGAGCAGCGCAAGAGCGATTATAACGGCGGGGGAGATCCAGGCGATGCCGGCCAGCATCCATCCGAAAAAATCGTTCCAGCCAGGCACAGGCGCCTCGTAAAACAGGTGGGAGGGAGACCAGCTGATCTTGCCGTACCAGTAGAGGCCGGCGAGTGCGTAACCGGCCATTAAAACCGCAGTCGCTAGGGCTGCGAGGCCGCATTTTGCTCGATCCATAATGACCGTCCTCTAGGGGCTGGTAACTGATTGTACCCACTTCGCTATCCACTTCACCGGTCAAGGTCTCGCCGCTTGGCTCTTCTACTATTGATATGAGCGTTTATTGAATGCATTCCCCTTGCAATCCAATACAGGATCCAATGCAAGAGCTTGCTGGTGCGTTCGACGCGGTAACTCAGCTTCATCACATCATTGGCTAGACGGCGAATATTCAAGTTGATTTCCTTGGCAGGTCGATCACCCTTCCTTTGCAAGACGCCATCTTGAAGGTAAAGACCGATTTTAGAATAAGCGCGCGCTTCATGGGTGCAGCTAGCGTCGCTAGGTTTAGTAATACGTCAGCGATGCCACCTCGCACTCGATCGCTTTGATGGACATCGGATTGGTGCAGCATGTGGCGCCTGCGCTGTTGCGCTATGGTGCCGGTACAGATCCAGCGCCGATCGCCGATTTGCTCCCTGAAAGGGGGCGAACTGCCTTTCCTTCCGCGTATGGCTGCTCTCAAGGCCAGCTCAAGCACCTAGCACGCAATCGACACGAAGCTGCCGGTTTCAGCTTGCGCGAGCTAAGCTCCTGGCCCTTCGCTCTCTCGAAGCATCTGCAGCAGGCGAGCGCGCCGGCTCTCCAGTTCACCGATCTGACGCTCCAAGCTCTCCAGTCGATCGCGCTGCGCAGCCGAGGTCTCCGGGCAGGCCTGTGCACCTTCGATCAGTCGCATGCAGTCCGGGAAGCCGCGGATCTCCGCCAAGCTGAAGCCGGCGCCAAGCAGGCGTTGCAGCTGCCGGACCTGCGCCACCGCGCTGGCCGAGAAGCGCCGGTAGCCATTGGTACCGCGGCCAGCCGCCAGCAGGCCCTGGGCCTCGTAGTGACGTAGTGAGCGCACGCTGACGCCGGTGGCGGTAGCCAGCTGGCCAATGCTGAGGGAAGGCGCGGGTGCAGGCATGGCGACGGTCCGAAGTATTGGTGGCAGGAAAGATCCACTATCGCATGACACGCGGCGCTTGACCCTGACACTGGTGTCACCCCCGAGACTCAAGACTCCCCTATTCTGGAGAGCCACCATGAGTCATGTGCGTCTGCTATCGCTGATCCTATTGTTGAGTCTGACCAGTTTGGCCGCCCAGGCGCGGGAATGGCGAGTGACGGCCCCTGACGGTGTGGTGCTCGCTGTCCAAGAACAGGGCAATCCCCGCGGTGTGCCGATCGTCTTCATCCACGGTTTGCTGGGCAGCCGGCTGAACTGGGACGCCCAGCTTACGAGCGCTGAGTTGAGTCGCTTTCGCCTGATCACCTACGACCTTCGCGGCCATGGCCTTTCAGGCAAGCCGTCCGATGCTGCGGCTTATCGTGGGGGTCGGCGCTGGGCCGACGATTTGGCGGCTGTCATCGCTGCCACCGGTGCCCGCGAACCCGTGCTCGTAGGGTGGTCCCTGGGCGCTACGGTCATATCCAACTACCTGGCCGCCTATGGGGACAGCGCCATTTCCGGTGCGGTTTACGTGGACGGAGTCATCGAGCTCGCGTCGGCGCAGATCGTGCCGCATCCGGAGATCTACAAGGACCTGGTCTCATCTGATCTGCGCACGCATCTGGATGCCATCCGGGATTTCCTCGCCCTATGCTTTGCCACGCCGCCGGCGCCGGCGTTGTTCCAGCGCCTGTACGCCAACGCTGCCATGGCGTCCTGGGACATGCAGAGCGCCGTGCAGGGTCAGGATGTGGCGGCCTCCACCGGGCTAGGCCGGGCGCAGGTGCCGGTCTGGCTGCTCTATGGCGAGAAGGACGCCTTGGTACGGCCGGAGGCATCTATCGCCCGGGCCCAGGCGCTGAATCCGCGCGTCGCGGCCACGCGCTACGCTGAGTCTGGGCATGCGCCGTTCCTGGAAGAGGCGCCACGCTTCAACCACGACCTGGCAACCTTCGTCGACCGCGTAAAGAGACAGCAGCCATGACTCTCTCCGACTTCCCTGGATTCGAGCGGCTCTACCAGGGCACCCCGTCGGCCGCCTTCCGCGGTGTGGTCGGCGGCCAGGGACCGGCTGTGCTGCTGCTGCACGGCTATCCGCAGACTCACCTCGCCTGGCGCCGTATTGCCCCGGAGCTCGCCCAGAGGTATCGGGTGGTGGTACCTGATCTGCCAGGCTACGGCGCCAGCCGTCAGCTAGACCAGGAATGTCGCTGGACCAAGCGGCGCGTAGCAGCGGCCTTGCTGGAGCTGATGGACGCGCTTGGGCTTGAGACCTTCGCAGTGGTTGGCCATGACCGCGGCGCTCGCGTCGGCTACCGACTGGCGCTGGACCATCCGGCTCGCGTCGAGCGCTACGCATCGCTCACTGTGGTGCCCACGCCAGAGGCATGGGCGTCCTTCGATCGAGCGCGTGGGCTTGCGAATTTTCACTGGACCTTTCTTGCTCAACCGAGCGACCTACCCGAGCGCCTACTGGCGGCCGATCCCGATGCGTTCCTCGAACAGGCGCTGGCGCGCATGGCGGGTGGGCTCGACCGCGTTGAGCCACATGCGCTGGCAGCCTATCGAGAGGCCTTTCGCGATCCTGCGGTGCGCCACGCTATTTGCGAGAACTACCGCGCCGGCGCTGATGAGGACCTGGCCGACGATCTTGCGGACCAGGTTCGGGGCCAGCGCTTGGACTGCCCGCTGCTGGTACTTTGGTCGGCGGCCCAGGTCACTGGTGAGCCGCCTACGGCTATCTGGCGCCGGTGGGCCCGCGACGTTCGCGGCAAAGCCTTACCAGGTGGTCATCTGCAACCGGAGGAATGCGCGGCCGAGGTGCTCGCCGCGCTGGTGCCGTTCCTCGCGGGAAGACCGGAAGCCGGCGGTAATACGTCGTTCGCAGGCGAGGAAACCTGACAATCAGCGCTTGCGCCGATGACGGTCGTGATACCCGCGGAACAGGTGGTCGGCGCGTGGCCGTGTTCTTTTCGGAAAGTCCGGCAATCCGGGGTCAGGTCGTGACATTGAAATAGGTGTTCCCTAAAGCAAAGGAACACCTCATGACAATCTACGAAGTTGGCACACTCGCACTGAGCGCAACCGCGACCCTCTTCGCTGCGTTGGCCTACATCGCCCCGGTAAAAGCCCCTGCACCAGGGCCCAGTGTCACTCCCCCGACTGCCATTGTTCAGGTATTTATCGTGGGAGGCGCGGGTAGAGGCCGGTGACGGCCACCTGCAGACCCGGTAGCGCTATCAAAGCGATAGCGCTTCTTGTCGAACCGCGTGGAGTTGGCATAGCGCTTTCTCCTAAAAATGCTCGATGTTGAAGCGCGCCAGATAATCCGAAGGCTCGTCGCCTATGGTCATAACCTCATGTGGGTAAGGAAGGCGAGGCTGCCCTTCCTCGCCAAACCAGCCTGGAGCCGCGCGGTACCGGCGAAGATGCCCCAGAAACGCTTTGCGGTCGAAATGCAGGCCCCGGCCAGGTTTTCCCGCGAGCTCGAGGTCGAGGCATGCGCTATGCAGCTCAAAAAAGCCATTGTGCAGTCCCGGGCAGTCTTCGATGACGCCGATGTAGAGACAGTGATCGAAGCTGGCCCAATCGGCATACGTGTACCACTCGAACCATTCCCCGGGTCCACCGGTAGCGATGCCAGATAGTACAGCTGACGACTCCTGGCCCATTCGCTCAAGCGAAACACTGAAAGCTAGCGCTTCATCGAGATAGGCCTTCAACGACACCGGATCTTCGGTGCGAAGAAAAAATTGCATGGACGACACGGGTTTTTCCCTATCAGGTCGTAACTTGCCAGGTCACTTCAATCCGAAATGGCGCTTCAGCTCGTGGATACGAATGGCGCGGTGACGATGTGCGTCGGCAGTATCTGCATCAGGCGAGACCGCACCATGTGCAACAGCTGCCGTGTACTGTTCGTCCTGCTTGACCAGATCCACCAACTCCTGCAACAGACTTTGCATCTCTTCGTAGATGGCCATATCGCTCTTCCGATCCGAACTAAACTGTGTTGGGAGGGCTATTCGTCGTCATCGTCTGAAAAGTATTCGGACAGATCCTTGCTCGCCAGATCCGGATACACCTGCTTGATGCAAGTAAAGGCGAACTCCCGAGCTTCTGATTCGGATTGGAAGAACGCCGGCGCGGTATAAGGTGTCAACGTCGGCCTGGAAACACCTGCGATGTCGTCGAAAGCCCGCCCGTGGTCGACCTCAACGAACCATCGGCCATCCGCGCACTCGACGAGATTCAAGCCTGCGTCAGGAAATTCACCGGTGGCCCAAGATACAAGACTGTCCAGATGCTCGTGGTTGATCGTATCGTATACCTTGTGAGTATCGACTACTTCGCTGTTACTCATAGAGCTTTCCTTGGATTCAAAGGTTTATCGAAGACCAAGCTGACCACAGCAGAAAGCCAGAGAGCGCCGTCATCAGGACGCACTCTGCCAAGGGTGGCCAGGGGCTCAGCTGGGCCTCCTCGAGCATCTGCCGCATCAGCGGGTCCGATATGTCGGCATGACCTGTCCGGTTGCCGTGCCACCGGTACCAGGCCATCTGGCCCGCACCAAAGGCGCGGAGAAGCGTGAACGCGCACACCAGTAGGGCTATCCATCCGAATGGTTGGACTAGGGATGCCGCTGGCGAAATGACCTGTTCAGTAAAGGTTGTCATGGGTAAAGCTCACATGGACCAACCATCACCCTAACAAACTTGACGCCGACACGTCGCGCCCGTCTCGCCTGCAAGCTTGAGCGCATTACAGCTCGATACACTTAGTTTTAACGCGAGTCTCGAATGTATCTGGTTCCCGATCATGGCGGCCATTCGCATCGATGAATCGGGTATTCATATACTGACTTGCTACAACCTTTTGAGACGCTTTACATTCTTCAATTGACTCAAACCCAGGGATCGTATAGCCAGTAGCACTATAAGGTCCTGTGGTAATAGAAAGGAGCATGATAACTTTCAACATATAGTTCTTCCTTATAGTCTTGGGATATCGCTGCGAAGCCTACGGCGTCGTTTTGGACCGCCATCCCTACGCTCGCCGAGCCGAGCGAAGTGATTCGTTCAGATCGCTCAAACAGTCCTCTTGGTGTCCTGTGATTACCTAACGCGCTTTCCTAAAAAAATTGGCGAGTCTAAAAGCGCGCGGCCCTTATCGACCTTTCCTGGCGCGGGCGAGGAGCAAATCGTCGCGTCCCTAGAACGCACTTCCGGCAGCCGTTGAGTTGCCTCTCGCGATTGTCTGTCGTTGCGCCGAGCGCTGGTGGCCGATTCACGCCCTAGCTGGGGGTGAACCCACCGACCTTCAGAGAACCAGGAGACGCCCGCACTGGCGGTAAGGAACAACGCCAGACCTGCGCCCGCTGGCGCAGGTCGGCTACCGGCAGCTGAGTGAACCGGTCTCCTCGCTCACAGGCCCACCGGCCTGGTTGGGTCAGCCAATTGAGGCCTGCCGGTGCCCAGACTTGCATTCTGGAGATCGCCTGTAGCTTGAAGGTACCTCAAGACTTTCGAGCTACCGCCATGCAACACGTCGCCCCTACCCTCTTCCACCCCGCTGACAACCAGGCCATCAGCCTCCTGGACATCACGGCGCCGGCGCGGCTGGTTGAGCCTTCCCTAGCGGAGAAGGTGCGGGCCGCGGTCGCGGTGGTGAAAGGTCTGCTGCGGGCCGGCAAGCACCTGGTAGCCGCATCGTCCTTCGGCAAGGACAGCAGCGTCATGGTCGCGCTAGCCCTGCGAGCGATGGAAGAGCTGCAGGCCGAGGGGTTCGCCGTCCCCGAGCTGCATGTCATGAACAGCGACACCCTGATGGAAAACCCGGTGGTGCACGCCTATGCCCAGGGCGAGATCAAGGCACTTCGCGCCTATGCCAAGGCCAAAGCGCTGCCGGTACGGGTGTGGATCTGCCGGCCGAACCTCACCGAAAACTGGCTGGTGTCGATGATCGGCGGCCGTACGGTGGCCAGCCTCCCGGGCAACAGCGCCAAATGCCAGCAGCAGTTGAAGAAGGCGCCGCTGGAGCGCACCAAACGCCAGATCCGCGCCAAGATCAAGGCCGAGCTGGGCAAGGCTTTCCGGGATGAGGACCTGGTGCTGCTGATCGGCACCCGTCGGGACGAATCGGCGGCCCGCGAGCGCAACATGGAAGCGCGCGGCGAGCGCGCCGATGTCCCTGTCAACACGGCCAAGCCTGGCGAGACCCCGACCTGGGTTCTCAGTCCGATCGCTGACTTCACCACCGAAGACATCTTCTGCTTCCTGGCTGAAGTCACCAACGAGCGCTTTCAAACCTATTCCGACTTCAAGCGCCTCACTGACGTTTACCGGGACGCGGCCGGCGAATGCATGATCAACGTGTTCATCCGTGACGGCGGCGCCGAGCGCAAGACCTCGTGCGGAAGCCGTCATGGGTGCTGGGGTTGCCTGCGCGTGAGCACCGATCGCAGCATGGAGAACATGCTGGCCGAGGAGTCGGGCAAGCATCGTTGGATGAAGCCCCTGAACGACTTCCGCAACTACCTCAAGGCCCGCCACTATGATCCAGCGGCCCGCAACTGGGCGTCGCGCACCGTCGACCCGGACACCGGCTACCTGACGATCGCCGCCAACGCGTATTCGCCGGACTTCTGCCTGGAGCTGCTTCGCTATGCGCTGACGATCGATGCCGATGAGGCCGACTGGGCCATGGCCAACCGCAAACCGCGGCGTTTCACCCTGCTGGGCATGAAGGAGATCCTGACGATCGATCTGTACTGGGGGCGCTACGCCTACCAGCGCCCGTTCACCGCGCTGAACGAATACCGCGAGATCTGTGAGCGCGGCCGCCGGTACGCGATTCCTGAGGCCTACGAGGAGTACCCGCGGTCTGCGCTGAAGGTCGGCCTGTCGATCCAGGTGCCTTTCGCGGATCGCCATTTCAACGGCCTCCACGAGGGCCTGCGTTCGGTAAGCGCTGCAGCCGCGGGCGCCGAGCATGTGATCAACAAGGGCGGGGTCTACTACACCCACGTCAACGAGACCCAGGAATTCGATATCGACGACGAGGGGGTGGAGCTGTTCTACGAATTCGAGCTCGACCGCGCGCTCGAGTATTACGGTCCGCACACGGACGTCTATCCCTCCGAGGTAGTGCACTACCTGGCCCGCTTTGGTGTGGTCTCTTTCAAAAAGGGTGGCCACTCTTCCTGGGATCGCATGTTGCGGATTGGCAACCAGCTGCATCGCGCCGGCGTGCGCGACGTGCTCAACGATCCTGAGGCGCTGGCGGCGCGGCTGCGTGCATATGCGGCGTCCGCCGAACGGCCTGCTGCAGCTCCCCGGCCGAAGGCGGCAGAACGGCCGGCGCCCGCGGTGACAGACTCTGGCCAGTATCTGATGGCTTTCTAGGCTTGGCGCTTCTCCTACAAACGCCAAACGGCAGCTCAGGAGGCGCCCAGGGTGAACAAAGGGTCGGAGTCAGCGGCGAAGTGGACTGGGTTCCGAAGTGCTGCGGCAGGACAGAAAGGCCCGTCAATAGAATTGCTCTCGGAGGAACTCTGTTCCTGTGACCGCCAAATCGGTCGGCTCGAAGTAGGTCGTGGTTTTCATGCCGTGAATCAAAATAGCGTAGCCGAACAGCCTTTCGCCTTCTTGACTGATACCCAAGATCACGCCCCTTTTCCCATAGTGTTCGTGATCAGCGTTGCAGATTTCGACCTCCTGAAAAAAGCCTATGGTTGCCGCCATCTGGATGATTCTCTCGCAGAAGAAAGCCGGCCGCAGGAACGCGACTCACCGATTCGAAGGGCTCTGGCACGTGACACCGACCGGTCGAGTGACCCAGGAGTCTAGTCCGTCTGGGGCGTGGATTCACCCTTGCATTCTGGGCGCTCGTGCCATGCTTTAGCCATACCGACACAGCCTTCGCGGGTCGCCATCAGCCGGTGAAAGACAAGCTCAGCCAATCGAACGTAGGAACTGTTATGTCCACCGATCCCCGCCAGAAAATCGAGCATCTGATCCGCCTATCAGCGGGCACGACAGGATTCCAGGGCCGGACCGTACGACTGGACAATGGGCACATCGCACTGTGCACATCAACGTACAATTACAGCCAGGACGACGAGACGCGCCACCTGGTCGCCGAGCGCATTGCACTGCTCTGGAACCTCGCGCGTTCGATACCGACCGACCAGCTCTCGCAACTCGCGTTGCTGCCACGACCGAGGACCTGATATGCGTTTTCTCCTGAGCATTGTCTGGACGGCCATGTGCCTCGCCTTCTTCATGAGGCTCGGCTTCGCCCTGCAGATCATGGATCCGGTGGATGTGTTTCTGGACAAGGATCGCTGCGCGGTCGTGAAGTCGTACGGTGCGTCGAGCTGCAAGGTCAGGGGCAGAGCCGAGGGCAACCTCGATGGTACCTGGACCATCACGCTGCCCGAGCCGCCACTGACGATCCAAATGCCAGACGGACCAATGGCTTATCAGAATCCGCATTGGCGCCTGCAGGGAGGCAATCTGACCGGTGTCGGACTGTTCGCTGGTCTGGTGATCTCTTCCCTGGCTGGGAACTACCTGATCACCCGGCGCCGCCCTGACCACCAGGCCGATGGATCGCCCGCATGACCTCCCTTTCGGTTGGGTGCCCCTACGTTCTGAAGGCCGCTGAATTCCTGGCAGATATCGGCCTCACAGTTCTGTGGCGCCCGGGCGCATCCGGCTTCATCGACCATATCGAGGTCGTTGCCGGGGCGCTGCACCTAGATCCGCGCTGTTCGATCTCGGCACTGCTGCACGAGGCTGGCCACCTGGCGCTAGTGCCGACCCCCTACCGCGCGATGCTGTCCGGAGACGTCCATCGCGCGATCGGCAAGGTGTTCGACGATCCGTCGGTATCGGAGCTGTCTCCGGATCACCCGACACTTCGAGCGCTTCTGCAGGCGAGCGACCCAGAAGCCACCGCCTGGGCCTGGGCTGCTGGCCGCCATCTGGGCGTACCGGATGAGCTCATCATCCTGGATGGGGAATACAGCGGTGGCGGCCGCGACATCCGTCTTGCTTTGGCGGCAGGTCGCTACATCGGCATCCATGGCTTGATGCACGCCGGTTTCTGCGTCGTCCGCGCTACCCCTTACAGTCCATTGCCTACCTACCCCGACCTCGCGTTCTGGCTATAACCGTGAAGAGCCGTCCTGCGCGCCCGGCGTCGAACGCCCCGATGTTGACCTGGAAAGAGAAGCGCGAAGGCCCGTCCGCCGAGGTGGCCGAGCTCCTCGGAAAGCTGCCGGATGCCGAGTTGGCCAAGCGACTGGGGGTCAACCGACGCTTGATCTGGAAATGGCGTACGGAGCGTGAGATTCCGTCACCTCCACGCGCTACCGTGGCGCCGGCGGTCTTGAGCCCTGACCAGGTGGCGCTACTCGGCACACGCTCGGATGGCGAGCTGGCGCGCGAGTTTGGGTTCAGCGACTTCCAGATCCAACAGGTGCGCACGCGGCTTGGCATCCCTCGGCACGTACCGGATCGATCAAAGATGGACGCCATGCTGGGTACTGTCACGGACCTGGCGATCGGCTCGAACCTCGGCATCGCCCAACCCGTGGTCAGCAAGTTGCGTCGGGACCGTGGCGTTCCGGCGACCCGCGACGCCCTGAACTGGACGGCCGAGTTGCAGGCGCTGCTACCCCTCCTATCTGACGAGGCCTTAGCCGCCCAGGCTGGCTGCGGCGTGGTGCAGATCCAGGCGATCCGCCGCGGCGAGCAGGTGCTTTCGAACAAGACGCCGCTCAGCGAAATTGCCGGCCTGCTGGGTACCCGGTCAGATGAGGACCTGGCGGCGCAGCATGGAGGGACCCCCGCCCGATATGCCAGCGCCCGTCAGCGCCGCGGTATCCCTGTGCGCGGGCGAGCACCTGAAGCACAAGCCGATTCGGTGCGATAATCACCCCCCTCCCCTACTACTTCACCGCCGCCCACTACCGATGCAGTTTTCCTCTAGCCTCCTCGCCCCTCACCAGCTCGAAGCTCGCGCCCGCATCCTGGACGGATTCAAGCGGCGCGCCCGGCTGCAGGTGCATATGGCGTGTGAGACCGGCAAGACTCGGCTTGCCCAGGGAGTCGCCGCGGCGCTCGATGCCCGCAGCATCGTCATCTTCCTACCCTCGCTCGCGCTAGTCAGCCAGACGCTGCAGGCCTGGGTCAGCAACGCCGAGCTGGATCTGGAGCGCGTGCTGTGCGTCTGCAGCGATGAGAGTGTGGCCACGCTCGACGATGAGCACGAGGTGCTCGAGGATCTACCGGTGGCGGTTACCACCTCGCCTGAGGAGATCACGCTGAAGGTCGGTACCTTGGGTCGAGACGTGATCGTGCTGTGCACCTACGCCAGTGCACCCACCCTCGCCCTGGGCCTGCCGCCCGGCTTTGCCTTTGACCTGGGGATCCTCGACGAGGCGCACAAGACAGCCGGCGCCGCCGGCCGGCGGAACAGCTTCGCGCTGAGTGACCACCCTACCCTGCGCATCGACAAGCGCCTCTTCCTTACCGCGACGCCGTTGGCCATCGCTGAGGAAGAAGGCGCGGCCGGGACCGGGCCCATCTACTCCATGACGGATGAGGCCGTCTTCGGTACGGTTGCCTACGAGCTCAGCTACTCCGCGGCCGTCGCGGCGGGGATCATCTGCGATTTTCGCGTCATCATCTCTGTAGAAGAGGTGGACGACGAGCAGCTCGCCGAAGCGCTGGACGATGAGGAGCGCCGCTACGCGGTACATGCCCAAGAGTTGCTGCGGGCGATAACAGACGTCGGCGCCCGAAAGGCCTTCGCCTTCTACTCGCGGATCTCGCAGTCGAAGCGCTTTGCCACGGCGCTGCGGGAGGCCGTCGGCGACGGTGAATTCTGGGCGCGCCATATCGACGGCTCTTTCCCCTCATGGCAGCGCACCCGCCTGCTGCACCAGTACGGCCGGGCCCCGCGCGCAGCGCTGTCTTGCGCGCGCTGCCTGGCTGAAGGGGTGGACGTGCCGGATACCGATCTGGTCGCCTTCATGCACCGGCGGGAAAGCCACGTCGACATCGTCCAGGCGCTCGGCCGCGCCGTGCGCAAGGCGCCGGGCAAGCGCTACGGCTATGTCCTGATACCCCTGCGCTTGAAGCGGAGCTCCGGCGAGTCCCTCATCCAGGCCGTGGCGCGGAGCGACATGTCCACGGTCTGGCGGACCCTGGCGGCGCTCGCCGAGCAGGACGACGCCATGCTCAACGAGGTGCAGCGCGCCGCAGTGGACCAGGGCGAAACCGGACAGCCCACGTCGCCCGGCTGGTTCAACAAGCTGCACGTCATAGCGCCTGCTGGCCGTCCCGACGCCGGCGTCTGGGCCGCCAGCCTCAAGGCTGTGCTATCAACGGAGCTGGTAGGGCGCATCGCCGGCAGCTGGCCGCACTTTTACGGCCTCCTGCGCGCGTTCGTGACTGACCGCGGCCACGCCCGGGTCGCGCGCAGCTATCGCACACCGGGTGGGCACACCCTGGGCGCCTGGTGCTCACGCCAGCGCGCGCTCCACCGGCTAGGCCGGCTTGCGCCTAACCGTGCCGAGCAGCTGGAGGCCATCGGCTTCGAGTTCGATCCGCGAGAGCATGCCTGGGAGCGGGGGTACGAAGCCTTGCGTAGCTATCTGGCTGACACAGGATCGCCCTCCCCCGCCGTCGACGTCGTCACCGCAGACGGCATTGCCCTGGGCCACTGGTGCAGCGAGCAGCGCAAGGCCTATCGCCTCGGCCGACTGGCGCCGCGGAAAAAAGAGTTGCTCGAGGCCGTGGGTTTCGCCTTGAGCCCCTTCGATGACGCCTGGGAGAAACGGTATCAGGCGCTGGTGGCGTTCAAGGAGGAGCACGGCCACCTGCGCATTGCCCAGCGCCAGGTGCTCGTCGACGGCACCGATCTGGCGGACTGGTGCCGGAACCAGCGCAGCCGTCAGATCGACCTCTCCAGGCGTGATCGGCTGGCCGCTCTGGGCTTCGACTTCGACGCTGGCGTGCTGGATGCCCGCTGGGAAGCCGCCTACACCGCCCTGCAGGAATTTGGCGCACGGCATGGCCATGTGAATGTGCCGCTAGACTTCGTGCTGCCTGATGGGACAGCGCTCGGTACCTGGGTCGGGAATCAGCGCGCGCGCTACCGCGACGGCCAAATGGACCAGCAGCGCATTGAGCTCCTGAACCAGCTGGGTTTTGTGTGGGAGATGTTCGGTGCGGCCTTCGACCAGGGCCTGCAGCACCTGGAGCAGTTTAAAGCCGCGCATGGCCACTGCGATGTGCCGATCGCCTACGTGACTGGCGATGGATACAAGCTCGGCAGGTGGTGCTCGAATCAACGAACGCGGCTCAAGGACAAACCGGAGGATCCGGACCACGGCCGGCTGTTGGCCGCTGGGTTTTCGTTCGATCCTGCGGAAGCTGCGTGGCAACAGCACTTTGCAGCGCTCCAAGACTACCTGGCTGCAAATGCCGGCGGGTCGGTACCGGTGAAGCATGTAACTGCCAACGGGCTGCGGCTGGGTTCGTGGGTGTCCCGGCAGAAAACCCTGCTGAAGGCCGGCAAGCTCTCTGATACGAAGCAATCCGCGCTGCGCGGATTGGGCGTTCTGTCTTAAAAGTCCAGAATTCGCGCCGAGTCATCGCTGGCCAGACTCACCCAACGACCTGTCGGCTTCCGACAACGACCAGGTGCAGCGCGAGTTTGAGCAGCAGCTGGCCCTGGCCGTCGACGGCGGCTTGGCCGAGCTGCCGCAGACACGCTGGGACAGGCCCTACTAAATAGCCAGCCCGTTTCTAGCTGCTTACTGCGAACAGGTGTGGATCCAGCTCCGCCAGCAGTTCCTTTAGCTTTGCTTCTAGCTTTGCAGCGTCAACTGTCGCATCGCACTTGAGCTCTATCCTCTTACCCGACCTACGTAGGTACCCGACGCCGGGGACAGAGACGGGAGACTTTGCGGCTGCATCAGGATTTTGAAGCTCTTGCAGAGTGGCCGTCAGCCACCTCAATGCTTTCTCCTGGCTCCAGCCCTGCTCCGCGATATGGCGCAGCGATTCCACTACCAAATTCTCGTTTTTCTTCGCGTGCTCAGCAAAGTCTCGAGCCCACTTTGACCCAATAACACCTGGATATTTATCCAGTATCTCCTTTGCGCTGGCCGGCAGTTCATTCAGGGCGAGTCGCCGACTGACCACCGAGTGGTTCACGCCAAGTGACCGCGCGAGTGCTCGGATAGACATCGAGGCGCTTTCCAAGATTAGCGCGTAGTGCTTGGCGTGTTCGTAGTCGGAAAGCGGCTCTTGACCTTCGTTATCCGCAAGCGCAAGTAACATTGCGTCACTGTCAGATGCATCCTTCACCTCTGCTGCGATCTCGGTGAGTCCAAGCAGCTGATGGGCGCGCAGACGGCGTTCTCCGCCTATCAACTCATATGCCCTATCGCCTATACGCCGAACGACGATCGGCTTCATCAAGCCAATTGTGGCAATCGAGTCTGCGAGTTCCTCAAGCGCTTGTTGGTCGAAAGTTAGACGCGGCTGGTAGCGGGATTTGGTGATTTCCGCCACTGGGATTGCTTGAAGGACTCTATTGCCACCGGGGTTTGCCTCCGGTCGATTAGCTAGAGCCTGGGATTTTTGCGTTCCTGATGTGGGGACGTCAGTAGTACCAGGCGTGTCCGGCCCCTGAACCTGTTGGGCCGACTCTTCGAAAATCTCAGACAGTGGCTTGTCTAGCTTGGCTTGACTTACGGTAGCTGGCGCTCGGAGCCCGCGTATCGCGGCGCCTCCCTTAGATGTGTTACCAGGAAAGTCGCTCGATCTTGCCATTGGTTAATCCTCCGGTTGGCTCCTCTGAGCCGTTTGTTCTTCTAGACAGGTCGACACCGGGGTGCAGCGGACCTGCAATGTGTTAGCGGCTATCCGCGCGCCGCGCGAATGGTGCACCGTGCACCACTACGTTGGCTGCTAGACGCGTGAGGCTGATCAGTGCCCCTACTGCATGTGGTGCACCGTGCACCAGTCGGATGCTTCAGCCTGCGAGCTCCCTGATCCGTTCCAGCGCTTCAGCAAACACCTTACGCATAGAATCAATCGTTTTCGAAGACGCGCCTTTCCAAACGAGCAATGGAACGCCCTGATCAAGCGCTTTGCCATAGTCCTCCGAATAGAAGAGCACCTCCTCGGCAACCCCTCCCGGGAAGAGCTCATTCAAGACGCCTAAGTTGTTGAGAATCCGAGGACGGTTGCGAATGAACATTGTTGGAATTGCGAGAATGCCGGGCGAGCGCTGATAGGCGTCAGCGAAGCGAACTAACCAGTCGTTCAAACGGAGAAGCGCGCGGAAACTGAACTTGTCCATCCGCACAGGACTGATCAAAAAGTCGCTTGCGACGATAGAGTTTTTGGTGAGTCGAGAGGCAGTCGGAGCGTTATCGAAAATAATGACGTCGTAAGCGGAAAGATCAACGCCCGGAACGTCGCCTCTACGAGCACGCTCAAGCCAACGTGCATACCAGAAATCGGAGTTGTCCTCGGCATCCAGAGCTACGCCGAGATCCTCCAAATGCGCATCGGCCGGTATCAAGTGAGGGCCATACTCACCGAAGGGCTTTTTAACGACGTCCGAGAATGACTTCGGGTCAAACATACGCCCGCGGAGGTCGCGACTTAGAATGCTTCCGAGGTGACCGTCGACATAGCGATCAGCAGGAATACCCAAAGCTTCCAGGTCAGAGGGCTCCAGGTCTGGGTCGTACCCAAACATGCTGGACAAATCGCCTTGGGGATCGTTGTCGATAACAAGAACACGCAAGCCACACAGCTGGAGGTAAATAGGCAGGTTTGCAGTGGTGGTTGTCTTGCCGGTGCCGCCTTTCTGGACGAACGTTGAGACGACGACCTGGCGCCCGAGGCCTTTGGTGTAGCCCTTACTCCGGCGCAAAGCGGCCAAAGCAAAAATATCGGGCAAGGTATAGGACCGTGAGGTAACAGTACCTCTGGCGATCCTTCGGATCTCGATCCCGTTCTCCTCCTCGATATCCTTTAGGCGCCGGGTGGTCACGCCTAGGCAATCGGCAGCGAATTTTGGCGGGTAGGGCAGGGAGGCAAAGTCGGTATAGTTCAGCTCGCCCAACGGCACTTCGGTCTGGTCAGCCATTTTCACAGTTCTCGTGGAGAAAACGCTATCGTAGCCACCTTTTCATTGGACGCAAGCCGTAGTTCAGGAATTTAGATAATTTTAGCCACTTAACCTGAACTGAATAGACAAAGTGGTCATGACACGTTATCGAACAAAAGGCCTTAAGATTGCAGGCTATTGGGTCGCCGCGACATCAGCGCCTGATCTCATCATGATGGCTACATCACGCTTACCTAGCGGGCTGGAGTTCAAGCCATAGTTTCAAGCACAGCGACAGCCACGCATTTGAGTGGCTGCGGGTATGTGGCTATCTAAGTGGTGTCTGGATGCAGGGCTAACCCTGCGAAGCCTTTCCAGGCCTGCGGGAGTCCCCAAAGCGCTTGACCTATGCGTGCCCAAACTAAGGCATCTGGTCTCGGATACGAAAAGTGATGGCGGCGGCTAGCGTGCCGCTCGAGTGCGGAGCCTGGCGCGAGCTGCAGCTTCGCTTTCACCTGGCATTGCCAGGTTGCTCAGCTCAAGCTGGGTGATTTGTTCGGTACCAATGTTTTTGTCTTTCGGCTCAAGCTTCACCCGCTTTTTTGCCGTTTTAGGCCCATAGCTGAAGATGATATGACTGACCGAACGTCCCGTACGGCGCTGGCTGTACTCGACCTTATAGGGTGACCATTGGCTCACCTGCTCACAAGCCACATCAAGCACCCACTTCTTGAAGTCTTTCAGCACGGGATAGGCATTGCCAAGCGCGAACCAGTCGCGGAGCGATTCTAGGCTCACCTCACGCATACCTTTGGGGCCCCACGTCAAAAGCAGTTCGTACAGCCTGATAGCGTACTGGGATTCAAGGTGAGCGATGTCAGGGTAAGGGTACTGCGTGAAGTATCCGGTGAGCTGAGTGAGGTAGGGCAGAATGTCTTTTGAAAAACGTAGCTCGACGCGGCCTTCGCCATCGATGTAGTCGACTGTCTGAACCCAACCCGTTTGGCGACGTTTCTTCGGGATCGGGCCCGCGCCATTGGGGAGGTGGGTCAGCCACACGTCTCGCTTCTTCAGGTTGAACGCGGCCTGCTTCATGCGGCTGTACATGGACGTCAGCGAGACACCTGACTCTCCAGCTAGCTCTTGAGCCGAAACGGAATACATGACGTCGTCCGTAACAGGCTCATCTCGCCGAACCTTGGTAATCGCCGTCAGGATGATGCGTTGTTCCAAGACGGTCAGCTCGTACGACGCCTCGATCAAGGCGTTGCTCTTGTAGATCATCGGAGCGTTCATGGCGCGATCACAGGCTAGCTCTGGGTTGGCGAAGCCTACACCCTATGCACACACCAAATCCCTCCCTTTTAAGCATTTACAACGTTTCCTCCTAACACCAATTTCCTCCCTTTTTAGCGAATGGATCCGCCCGTCAGCGTCTAAACATCAAGGCCTTAGCACCAAATCCCTCCCTGTAAACCGTCAATTCACCCCCAAAAAGGGCGTAAATAACGAGCCACCAAATCCCTCCCTGTTAAGCACCAGATCCCTCCCTGCCACACACCAAATCTCTCCCCGACAATAACCAAATCCCTCCCTTTGATGCACCAAACCCCTCCCTTTTTAAGTGCTGGAAGCCCTGATAGACGCGGGTTTCAGGGGCCTGTAAAGGAAAAAGTAGTAAAGGATAAAAAAGGGAAAATGACCTGTGGATAACGCACCAAATCCCTCCCTTTTTAAGCCGCCCTTACCTCTGCAACCCGCTCAGAATGCGGGTTACAGAGCCTTCCTCGCATCAGATTCGATGTAATCAGCACTCAATCTGCAAATCAGAACTCGAACGCGATCTGCGATGCGGCAGGGTGGATCAGCCGAATGCGAGCCTCCACGACCTCTTCAGGCTTGCCAGCGTACAGCTCCGCGTAACGAGCCCTGACCTCGGGCCCGGTAGTGCACGCGACGTCGAGCTTCAACAGCCGCGCGACGGTCAGTCGTACGTCAGCGAGCAGGTCTGCTTCCTGAGCAGTGGGGATACAGGTAGGCCATCCCGAGACGTAGTGCAGATGCCGCGGGATGGTCCCTTCTGCGGCTTCGCGTATGCGGCATACCTCTTTCGCGTTTCGGAGCTGCTCCAGCGCTTTGGGGGCGAGCAGGTGAGGCGCAATGTCGCCGAGCCACGCACCAGACTGAAATGCGAACGAAGAAGCTGCTTCCAGGGCGACCATCCGACGATAGGTGTCCTGATTGCCAACGCAGGTCGTAGAAGCGATGAGGTCCGGTTTGGAAGCCATGATGCAAAACGAGCAGCTCACGCGGCTCATACCGTACCGGGTGTAGGCCTCATGCAGCTCCCGGCCGTGGCCCGCAATTTCTCCCAGGACCTCTGGCAGCGTCCATTCGATGATCGAATTCCACACCAGGCCCTGCAGGCCTCGCCGGCTGAGTCGGGTGTCTACCTTGGCTACCGGCATCTTGCTGCGACTAGAGCTTTCCTGGCGACGGATGCCAGTGACGTTGATGATGTCTCGTCCGGGAAATCGCTTCTTCAGATAGCTGGCGATCACCGCACTCTTGAGCTCCGAGGTGCAGAAGCGCATCGACGGTGTGCTCCAGGGCAGGATCAGCTTGACGCACGACAGGTCAGCGTAGCGACGAACGTTGTTCTGCCAACGGCCCTCCCAGCGCTCCATCATCCCGCCCGCTTCGCGGCGAACGACGGCGAGCTCCCAGCCGATCGCACTCGCCAGTTCCTCGCACTTGGGCAGGCTCTGCTCCCACTCCACCGAGCCAAGATCGGCATGGATCAGCAACCGAGGCCCACGGTGGCCAACCTGGTCGAGGTAGGCGGCCGTTGCCAGGGCACAGGCGTCCGAGTCCTTGCCTCCGCTGACGCCGATGGCGACCACGGCATCACGGGAGAGGAGGGCATCGATTTCAGCAGTTCGGGCGACGACAGACATGTGGAGATCCGCAGTTGGAAGGACCTCTGCAGCATCTCCCATTCCCCAGGAATGCAACGTTTGCAGGGTTTGCGTCCATGCCGGATCACCCTTGCATTCTCAGGAAAGGTGCCAGGGTATCGAGGTACCCCTCATGGACCTGAGACGATGGATATCCGCTACGACGAATTCGTTGGTTACTCGAGCACATTGCTCACGCGCCGGGGAAAGACCTGCCGCCGATGAACGTCGCGTCAGTTATCAAAAAAGTACGCGGCACCGGCAATCCGCGGCTGTACTACGCCCGCGGCCACGTGACGGTCACCTTCCAGACGCAGTACGGGCCGTTGCAGATCGGTGAGGCCTAGGTGGCCTACCCAGGCCCGGATGACGATACGACCGAATGGGAAGTGTTCATGGCGGTCGAGCTACAGGAGCAGACCTGGTCGTTTGGCGCCACCCGTATTGTCGACGAGCATGGCGTCCCGTCACCGGTTGACGCGGGTGAGCTGTGCATTGAGCTGATGGATGCGATCAGTTGGGTCGGCTGGGAGCCCTATGTCGAAGCGACGCTCCCAGCGCGTGAGGCAAGCTGGAACGCGGTCAAGGACCAGTACCCTGATATCCGAGTCGACCCCTGGGGTGCAGGGTGGGGTAAGCCAGGCCGGAAGGGTAGGAAGGGCCGAAAGAGCCGAAAGAGCCGCAGCGGGAAAGGCCGATCGGGCCGGAAATCGGGGATAGCGCGCCGAGGTGGCAAATAATGCGCAGTAGCAACCTGCAGACGACCGATGAGCCAGTTGCCCAATAGCGCCCGGGTGACCTAGGCAAGCTTCTGTCGCGACTTGGCAGTGAAGAGGGGAGGGGAGACGGATAAGCCAGAGCCTGCAGGCGCCGTCTGGCACCTGCTCCACCTGGTCTCGCTGGATAAGCCGTCGTAGAGCAAACCGTGCAACGGATGCGGCCTGTGTTCTATTTCCGAGGTGTGCGACCTCGGCATGGAGCTGGGTGACGAGGAGAGGTGCATAGCGTTGATTTCGCTCGGTACCGGCCGTTTTGCCTGCGGGCTGGTGGCCGATCCCTATCGGCTCCTGCCGCCGGAGCGGTTGGTTCTTGGCATGCGATCGACCAGCTAACCCCGGACGGCCAGGGCGAACAGGCCTTGAAGGCGCATTTAGCGGGCCTGCTAGGCGCCGGCACGCGGGTGCGATGCTGATGACGAGACGATCCAGGCGTTTCAAGGCGAGGCAGATACAAATCGGCAGCTGCCTCTCCTGTGATGCAGCAGCAGGCCCTGGGCGTTTACCCCTCCCCGCTGTCTCGCCCTTAGCCTTATACCGCCGTTAGATGGGGCGTACCCGTGACACGAGTCCGTGCCGCGCCCCTACACCGCCAGGGTAACCGCCCCAGACCAAACTTGGACAGGCGACACACTCCAGGACCAGGATGCTGTTCGGTACACAAAAGCGCCGGGGATAATCAGGCTTCCACCGTTTAGATCCGAGATGTCATGAACAAGGCAGTTGTTGTCGTTTTCGCAGGATTGGCCCTCTTGGGCTGTAAAGATGAAAAGGTTGTGCAGACCAAGCAGTGGTACACCGACCACGACAGTGAGCGCAAAGCGCGGGTAGAGGTCTGCCGGAATGATGCAAGGGAGGAGGCCACGCCCGACTGCCAGAACGCGCTGGAAGCCGAAGCCTCGGTGTTTCTGTTTGGCAAGGATCCTTCCAGTAACAAGTCCCCGGACATCACACCTCGCTAAGGCCTCCTTCGGCCAGGAGCAGACTGGCAAGCTTCCGAGCGTCGACCGGCTCGAAAGGGGTGGTTGATCAACTCCAGTAGCGCGGATGGGGTCTTTGGCACCAGCGGCTTGCTGCAGGTGACGCCCATGCTCTGCCTGGCCGGCACCTGGTGATACGCCAGCAGCCCTCTAAGAGCTTTCCTCCTCTCCGCGGCTCAGTGGCGGCATACTGACCCGACCAGCTGCCCCCAGGAGAATCGCAGTGATCAAAAACGGTATGCCGCCGATCCACCCGGGCGAGATCCTCAGGGAGGAGTTCCTGGTACCGCTGCAGACCGACACGATAGCGTTTGCTGAGCGGCTTGGTGTTCCGGCCGCTACGGTGGAGGCGGTGGTGAATGAGCGCGCGCCTGTGACGTCTGAGCTAGCGTCGAAGCTGGCTGCATTTTTCGACACGTCGGAGGGCTTTTGGCTGTCGTTACAGGCCACCTACGAGGAGAGAAGTGCGGCGGTCGCCCAGCAGGCTGGCGGGACCATGCCCGTGTGCGGAACAAAGCAATAGCGTATGGCGCTTCAACTGCACTCCGCTGAGCCGGCGACACGCCGATATGGAGCACCCCACGATGACAGCTCGGGCGGCGAGCCATGGCCGATCTAGTCGTTCAGGCGTTCGTGGAGGGTCAATGGCAGGACGCACTGAGTATCCGCTTTGACGATCCCACCAGGCATCCTCTCAACAGCCCTTGCAGCTGCCGGTACCTGGCGCCATTTCTCGCTCAGTACCTGACCGAACCTGGCCCATCGCTGCAGCACGCCGTGAGCGCGAATCTCCCGCTGAGCTGGGACGTTGTGCGTCTTCCGCATTGGCCCGCGTTCCTGTTCGATATCGTGCACCTCTGGTGCTGCGCGTCGATTCCTGCTTCCTCGTCTGCCACGTGCAAGCGGACTAGGCACTCAGCCGGCATTTGGACTGCTATCGCGCTGTACCCGTGCCCCGATCGGGCAGCTGCGGATCCGCGAAGCAGCACCAGTCCGCGAGGAGGTGGCGCCGATCGCATTCCGGCGAGACCAGGTCATCAATCTGGGCCTGGACTTCCTTGATCACGCCTATGTGCAAGGCGCCCCCTTAGGCAGCGGTACCGGCGCCGGGGGCGATGCGCCAAAGCTGCTGCTGACCGAGGGCGATCAGGACCCGCTTTACCTGGACGGGATGCTTGCTGATGACTTGGCCGCTCGGCACTGGCTCGTCAAATTTCCCCGCAACCAGGGTCGCGCTGCTGACCAGGACGTGCTTCGTAGCGAGTACCGCTACTACCTGGCGCTCGACAGCCTGGGCCTGGAGACGATCGTTGTTGATGAGCTTGCGCTGGAGGAAGGTAGGCAGCCGAGCCTATGGTCGCCGCGCTTCGACCGCCGGCCAGGTGCCACGAGTCTTGCGCAGGTCGCTGTGGAGTCGATCTATTCGTTGACGGATATGCTGGTGCTCGGGAGCTACCTGGAGCACCTCGACGCTATTGAGGTCCTAGTAAGGTATGGCGGGCCTCCGGCTAAGAGGCCGCTACTCCAGGCTTACTCGATGAGTACCTGCTGCGAGCCTTACTGAATCGGGTGCAGGGCAACACGGACAACCATGGCCGAAATACCGCCATCCTGCGCGACGGTGAGGGTGTATGGCTCGCGCCGATCTACGACCTGGCGCCAATGGTGATGGATGAGCAGGCGTAACTCGAGCGACCAAATGGCCGGCGCCGGTGGAGCAGGCCGGGACCAGCAGTTTGGCGGAAAGTCTGCCAGCTGTTGGCGGTATGGGACGATTCAGAGAGGCTGTGGCCTGCACTAAGAAAAAGCGCCGAGCGACTGCATGCGCTGCCTGACCTCCTGCAGCCGGTGCTGCCGAGGAGTACCCGGAAGCATCTTCGGATCCCGCTGCGGTGGCTAGATGGTTACCTGCAGAACGCAGAGGCTAGGGGTTTGGCGCGAGCTGACACCTTCAGCTGCCGCAGCTTGGCGTTTTCGATGGCGAGAGCGCTGATGAGCTCCTCAGCCAGCTGGTCGGCAGTGCTCAGGTCCGCCTGGTCCAACTCCAGCTCCTTGTACTTGCTGTAGGCGGTGACCTTGGAGGAAATCGCCTGGATAGCGAGGGGTCCGTATTCATCCGGATCCTCGTGGTAGAACGCGAAGTCGCCTACGGCGAGGTCGCCCGCTTGGCTGTGCGCTCCATAGGCTTCGGCCAGGGTAAGATAGTAGGCCGCCAGTCGGTCAGTGCTCGCCGGCGAGATCGATCACGACTTCGGCTAGCTGCGCTGCGGTGAGGAGCGCCTCCGGCTTAAACGGCAGAATCTGCTGTTGCTTCATCGACAGGCCCGTTGCCTGGCCGTGCTGCCTCATTACTTCGATGGCACTGAAGCGGGTTGGCTCGTCAAGATGGAAGACCAGGCGGCTCGCTACGACGGCGCTCTGTGCTGTAGCAGTGGAAGGGGAGGGGAGGTTCCGGTGCTCATGGTGAGGCTCCTGGTTAATATCTGCCAATCACCCTGACACAGCTTTTCAGAACGCAAGGGGGCGGCTCCCTGACAGGCCTTGCGTTGATTTCCAAGACTGTTGCGACATTCTGGAAATACAAAAACCGGAAGTAGCCAATGACAGCATTCGACCCAAAGCTGCCGTTGGCCGTGGGCAGCTAGCGGCCAATAGCGGAAGATTGGCTGGCAGGTATGCATCGCTATGTCTCCAGGCCTTGGGGAAATAGCTCGGGGTTTGAGAAAGCCTGCTTAAGATGGTCGTACACCAATCGCACCCGCTTCGATACAGGGCCCTGCTGCGGGCGGTATATGAACAGATCCCATGGCGCTGGAGCGAGATCAGCCAAAACAGAAACCAGCTTGCCTGACCGCAGATGGGGCTCAGCCAGATAGGCAGGAATTTGGCCAAAGCACATGCCTGCCAGGGTGGCTTCCAATTCCGTGTCAGGATCATCACAGATAAGAGCTGGCTGCCTGGGCGTGAATGTTTGCCCGTCGGCAAATAGCCAAGGCCAAGGGCGACCATTTTTCTGGTCGATCAGGACTGAAAGTGGCAGCTGAGCCAAGGCATCCAGAGATCTAGGTATTGTCTTTTGCTCTATTAGCGCCGGGCTTGCGACAACGTAAAACGGCACGGGAGCTAAGGCCCGTGCGACGTAGCGCCGGTCGCGAATAACACCCACCCTGATGCCAATATCGATATGCGCCTCAACGGCATCGGTCATCTGATCTTCCAGGCGGAGATCGAATTGCAGGTCTGGATGTGCTGAGGCCAAGGGCTGAAGAAACGGTATTAAGAAGCGCCTGCCAATAGCATGTGGAGCCGTGATTCCCACCCTCCCTGACAGCTCAGGTTCCATCCTGTGCGACCGGAATAGCGTGTCGAAATGCTCCAGAGCTGATCTGGCATCTTTGGCGTAATCCTGACCGAAAGCAGTGATGCTCACCTGGCGGGTATTACGGTGAAACAGCGATTCGCCAAGCTCCGTTTCCAGGGCTTGAATGGCTCGGGTAACCCCTTGCGGGGAGATACCTAATCGGGTTGCCGCTTCGCGGAAGCTACCTGCCTCTGCTGCTGTGCAAAAAATCCTGACCATCTCCATGCGGTTAAGCATGTTGCCCTCCCATTTATTCCATATTCAGGAATATCTTAATCCAATCTTTTCCATTTATTGAGATCAATCATGGGGCTAAGGTTTGCGCACTGCCAGGCTAACCAGCCATGGCGAAGTACAAACCCGCCGATGAGGTTCTCAACATGAGCAATAACATTTCTGGAAAAGTTGTCGTTATCACCGGCGCCAGCAGTGGCTTGGGTGAAGCGACTGCACGCCACCTTGCTGCGCTTGGCGCGCGCGTAGTGCTGGCCGCACGCCGCAAAGATAAACTCGACGCGTTGGTGACTGAGCTGACCAATGCAGGTGGTCAGGCAATCGCGTATCAGACCGATGTCACCTCTCAGGAAGAGGTCAAAACGCTCATTCAAGGTGCCGTGGACACCTACGGGCGCATTGATGTACTGGTCAACAATGCCGGGCTGATGGCAATTGCACCGCTCAGTGATGCTCGCACTGACGAGTGGGATCGCATGATCGACATCAACATCAAGGGGCTGCTGTACGGAGTCGCGGCTGCATTGCCGGTCTTCCAGAAACAAAACAGTGGCCACTTCATCAACATCGCATCGGTTGCAGGCCTGAAGGTATTCAGCCCTGGCGGCACGGTGTACAGCGGCACCAAGTTTGCTGTGCGGGCCATCTCCGAAGGACTGCGTCACGAAGTCGGTGGCAGCATTCGCACCACGACTATCGAACCGGGTGCCGTGGACTCCGAGTTGAAACTCGGCAGCTCCCACCAACAGAGCCGCGATTTCGTTGTGGACTTCTACAAGCAAGCAATTCCCGCTCAATCCGTCGCTCGGGCTATCGCCTTCGCAATTGAGCAGCCTGCTGAAGTGGATATTAACGAGATCGTTCTGCGCCCAACCGTGCAGGAATTCTAATGAGTTTAGGGCCTGCCGCTTCGGCGTCAGGCCCCGCTTATATGGAGTGAAAAGCTGTGAGCAACGTAACTGAATCGCTTTCGAGTGGGGGACTGATGAAGGCCTTGCGCCTAGACAGCTATAACGCGAGCACCCTGCTTGAAGTCGAAGTCGCAAAGCCTTCGCCACAACAAGGGCAGGTACTGGTAAAGATTAAAGCCAGCGGCGTTAACCCAATCGACTACAAAATTCGCCTGGGGCAGGCCCCTTACGCGATGCCTGAGTTACCAGCGATCATTGGCACTGATTTGGCTGGCGTCGTTGAGGCAGTGGGCGAAGGCGTTACTCAATTCCAAGTTGGGGATGAGGTGTATGGTCTGACTGGCGGTGTGCGTGGATTGCAGGGATCTCTAGCCCAGTACGCGGCAGTCGATGCAAATTTGTTAGCCATCAAGCCCAGAAATCTAAGCATGCGCGAAGCGGCAGCTCTGCCACTGGTGACGCTGACTGCATGGGAAGGCCTAGTAGATAAAGCAGCTGTGAAAGCGGGTGACCGCGTGTTGGTTCATGGTGGCGCTGGAGGAGTCGGGCATGTGGCCGTACAACTCGCCAAAGCGTTTGGTGCGGATGTTTATGCAACCGTGTCCCCGGCAAAGCAATCAATCATCGAGTCCTACGGGGCAACGCCCATCGATTATCAAAGCGTTGGCGTCAATGAGTATGTGACCCAGCACACTAACGGGGATGGCTTCGACATTATTTATGACACCGTTGGTGGCGAGTCCTTGGATCTGTCGTTCCAGGCTATTCGCCCATATGGGCACGTCGTCAGTTGCGCTGCTTTTTCCTCCCATAACCTAGCTCCGGGCTCCCTGCGCTGCATGACCCTATCCGGGGTATTTGTCCTATTGCCAATGCTTTCTGGCAAAGGGCGTTCTCACCATGGCGAAATCCTACGCAAGGCTGCCCAATTGGCAGAGGCGGGCCAGTTGAAGCCGCTGGTAGATGAGTTCCGCTTTACTTTAAGCCAAGCTCAGACTGCACATGAGATGCTTGAGCGCGGAGATGTACGAGGTAAGGCCGTCATTGATATCGACTAAGGGCCTTCGTGCCTGTAAGGCAGATCGTGCCATGCAGGGATAAGAGGAACTTGCTTCTCCTGATCCACCTCGGTGAAGCCGTTTTTTCACAGCCCTAACACCCGCATTGCCGAGACATCTGGTAATGCGGGTGAATAGTTCTGCTATAGAGCTCCCAGTCAGGCTCCAACCTGTGCCTATTGGCACCCTCTGCCAACTTGGCTGACGTGGCCTCTACGACAGCTTAAACACGCGTCGTGCATTTTCGTAGAGAAATTGCGCCTCAACCTCCGGGCTTAACCCGAGTTGCCCCGCAACGATGCGCAGCTCAGGGAAATCCAGTGCTACCTCATCCAGGTATCCGTGGCAAGTGGGTCTGCGCCGCGTGCGAAACGTTGATCCAGGCCACAGTGCCTGCGCAGGTGATCGACAAGGGCATCCCGACTGCCGGGCTACTGGCTCAGGTCATGGTGGCCAAGTTCGCCGATCACCTGCCGCTGTACCGCCAGGAAAAGATCTTCGCCCGCGCCGGGCTGGCCATCGCGCGTTCCACCCTAGCGCAATGGGTCGGCGCTTGCGGCGTCCAGCTGCAACCTCTGGTCGATGCCCTGCGCGACTGCCTGCTCCAGCAGGACGTCATCCTCGCCGACGAAACCCCGGTGCAGATGCTCGCCCCGGGCACGAAGAAGACCCAGCGGGCTTACGTCTGGGCCTATGCACCCAGCCCCTTCGCCGACCTCAAGGCCGTGGTCTACGACTTCAGGCCGAGTCGGGCCGGTGAGCATGCGCGCAGCTTCCTGGGCGACTGGCAAGGCAAACTGGTCTGCGACGACTTCGCCGGCTACAAGGCCAGCTTCGAGCAAGGCGTGATCGAGATCGGCTGCATGGCCCATGCACGGCGCAAGTTCTTCGACCTGCATGCTGCCAACCAAAGCCAACTGGCCGAGCAGGCCCTCCAGTACATCGGTCAACTGTACGAGGTGGAGCGCGAAGGGCGGGAGCTGCTCGCCGAACAGCGCCGGCAACTGCGCCAGGACAAAGCTAGGCCAATCATTGATGGCCTGCATAGCTGGATGCTTGGGCAGCGGCAGAAGGTGCCGGAAGGCAGCGCGATCGCCAAGGCACTCGACTACAGCCTCAAACGCTGGGCAGCGTTGGTGCGCTACCTGGATGACCGCAACCTGCCCATCGACAACAACTGGATCGAGAACCAGATCCGCCCCTGGGCCTTGGGGCGCGCCAACTGGCTGTTTGCCGGCTCGCTGCGCAGTGGCCAGCGTGGCGCAGCCTTGATGACGCTGATCCAGTCAGCCCGCCTGAACGGACACGATCCGTACGCCTACCTGAAGGACGTGCTCATGCGCCTGCCGACGCAGAAGGCCAGCGCCCTGGCCGAGCTGCTGCCGCACAACTGGGTGCCCGCCGGCAAGGTGTGATGCCAGTTCGCTTACACAGCTAGTCCATTCTGAGTTCGCTGAGATGCTTGGTATGATCTAGATATTTGCATTTCTAGATATATGGATTAGAATCATGCCATTCAGTAACCTCTTGATCAGCACTCCTACAGAGAGTGCATTGAGTTAAAGCCGTCTCAGGAGCGAGGTGAATCGCCTTGCTAAATCTATATTTACCGATATCTAGATCTACGAATGAACATGAACAAGCTGTTTAGCTCGACGAAGATTGGCCCCTATGACCTCCGTAATCGCATTGTGCTGCCGCCGCTTACTCGCTCGCGTAGCTCGCAGCCGGGAAACATCCCCAACGACTTGATGGCGACCTACTATCGACAACGAGCTAGTGCGGGTTTCATGGTCACAGAAGGAACTCAGATCGAGCCACGAGGCCAGGGCTATGCTTGGACTCCCGGAATTCACAGCCAAGAACAAATCGAAGGCTGGAAGAAGGTGACCGAAGCGGTACATGCAGAGGGCGGCGTCATTTTTGCGCAGCTCTGGCACGTTGGCCGGGTATCCCACACCTCGCTGCAGCCAAATGGCGATGCTCCTGTAGCACCATCAGCACTGCCAGCACGTAGCGTGAAAGTGTTCATCGAGACGGGACCAGGCACCGGTATCTTGGCGGATCCATCTGAGCCAAGGGAGCTTTCCACGACAGAGGTGAAAGAGCTCGTCCAGCTCTACGCCAAAGCAGCGCAGAATGCTCTAGAGGCCGGTTTCGATGGGGTAGAACTGCACTGCGCCAATGGTTACCTGGTAAACCAATTCATCTCAGCGCACACCAATTGCCGCACGGATGAATATGGTGGCAGCCTTCAGAACCGCCTGCGATTCTTGCGAGAGATAACACAAGCAGTTGCTGACGTGGTGGGTGCTGATCGTTTGGGTGTTCGATTTGCTCCACTGTTTGCAAGCACTGATGAGCTTCGTGTCTACCTAGGCCTTGTGGAAGAAAATCCACACGAGACTTACATTGAGGCCGTCAAGGTGCTGGAGGAAATTGGTGTCGCTTACCTGTCGCTGGCCGAAGCAGACTGGGACGAAGCTCCAGAGCTGCCAGATACATTCCGCAACGCGGTACGAGAGGTCTTCAGTGGTCGCATTCTGTGTGCGGGGAGATACACGGCAGAGCGTGCCGCCGCGGCAATTGAAGCTGGCTGGGCTGATTTAATTGCCTTTGGTCGCCCCTTCATTGCCAACCCAGACCTTCCACAACGGATCGCTAATGGCTGGCCGCTTAATTCACTGGATGACAGCAGCATGTATGGCGGTACCGAGAAAGGGTATGTTGATTATCCCTTCTACAAAAGCTGACAGCGCTGGAGCTGCGCGCCTCGTTGGAGTGCGCGCAGCAACTAAAATCGAAATATCGTAAAATCGCGAAAAGTCAGCTATGTGCCATTTACTATGAACATCGACGTCAGCGAAGCGTTAAAGGCTCTGGATAACCCAACACGCCTCGCCATCCTCACCTTGCTCAAGAACCCAAGGGAGAATTTTCCTGAGCAGGAAGCAGATCCCGATCAGCTTGGTGTGTGCGTAAGCATCATCCAAGAAAGAGTAGGGCTATCACAGTCGACCGTATCAAATTACCTCGCAGCCCTTCAGAGAGCTCAGCTGGTTACATCTCAGCGCATTGGTCCCTGGACTTACTACAAACGCAATGAGAAGAAGATCGAGCAGTTACTGAATGCGCTTGAGAAGGCCATTTGATACTTAGGGAGGCGCTGAACAATTCATCTGTTCGCGTCGTGTGCTGTTTTCAAGCCGAATTTTCAGCCAACCGGTCGTGGCACTGTCGTTCTGAGGCCGATTTTAGCCCAGACTTCACTGATTGGCGGGTCAGCATCCGTGTTGCAGGCGGATTTATCCCGCCAGTCGCTGCAAATACCGCTTGGCCAGCAGCAGATTGGCCAGCCCGAACAGGCTAAACAGCTGCGCGGTGTTCTTGGCCAGGCCGCGGTAACGCACCTTGCGATGTCCGAAGCGTACCTTGATCACCTGAAACGGGTGCTCGACCTTGGCACGCAGTTGCGCCTTGGCGTATTCGATCTTGCGCTTAGCCTGATACAACACACTGTCTTTGCCGTACTGCTGGTAACTGCTGGGCCGCGCGGCAATCGACCAAATCACGTTCCGGCCAGCATGCTCCGGGCGCTTGGCCGCGCCGGTGTAGCCAGCATCACCCACGGCATGCGACTCCTGGCCATGCAGCAACTGGTCGACCTGGGTCACGTCCGCCACGTTGGCCGCCGTGCCAATCAGGCTATGCACCAGTCCGGTCGCCGCATCCACGTCGATGTGGGCCTTCATGCCGAAGTGCCATTGGTTGCCTTTCTTGGCCTGATGCATGTCTGGATCGCGCTTGCCTTCGCGGTTCTTGGTCGAGGGCGGCGCGGCGATCAGGGTGGCATCGACGATGGTGCCTTCTTTGAACAGCAGGCCCCGGCTGGCCAAATGTTGATTGATCGTTTCAAACAGCGTCCGCGTCAACTGATGGGTTTCCAGCAACCGGCGGAAACGCAGCAGCTTCGTAGCATCTGGCGCTGAATCGCGACTCAGGTCGATCCCCACAAAACCGCGGATTGCCTGGCTGTCATAGATAGCATCCTCGGTGCCTTCATCGGAGAAGCCAAAGCACTGCTGCACTAAATACATCCGCAACATACGCGACAGCCCAATCGCCGACCGCCCGCGCTTACCCGCAGTGTCGGCGTAGAACGGAGCCACTTGCGCTTCTAGCATCGCCCAAGGCACCAACTGTTCAAGATCCGCCAGGAAGCGATCCCGGCGAGTCAGCTTCTTCTTGCTGGCATACTCCAGCTCGGAAAAGGTCTTCTGCATAGCGCGTTTCGGATTGTTTGAAGGAGATGGTCGAGAGGGCGTTCAGTGTGACAAGGGCTGGCACAGTTGGCTATTTTTGCAGTGGCTCCCTAAGTGCTTCACCGACGAGGATCTCGTCAATAATTTATTCGTCGCTGCGATCACCTGGGTGTATTTCCATGAGATCGGCCACCTCATGCAGGAGCATGGGGTTATCCGTGACGAGTTCGGGGAGGGGCATAGTGGCACCGTAAAGACCGCTGACGTCTACGATTTTGAAGCGTCACAGATTTTGTGTCGATTTTCGGTCGCATATACTATGGGGGAGTATTGTATAATGCGACAGTGTACCCAAGTAGAGAGGTGTTCGATGCCACACAGTCCGGAAGAAAAGAAGCAAGCACTGACGCGCATCAGGCGCATCAAAGGTCAGGTAGCGACTCTTGAGCAAGCGCTTGATGCAGGTGCGGAATGTCCTGCAATTCTTCAGCAGCTTGCGGCCGTTCGTGGCGCAGTCAACGGATTGATGGCAACGGTTCTGGAGAGCTATCTGCGGGAAGAGTTTCCCAGTAGCGAAATCAGGAGCGATTCGCAGAACAAGTCCATTGACGAGACCATCTCTATCGTCCGCTCCTATCTGCGGTAGAGGCACCAGGGTGCCCTCGGTGAGGGCAAATTTAGTTAGCTAGTAAAGGAAGCGACATCATGAAATCACGTGCAGCAGTTGCCTTCGGGCCAGGAAAGCCGCTGGAAATCGTCGAGATCGACGTCGAGCCGCCGCGCAAGGGCGAGGTGCTCATCAAGATCACGAACACCGGCGTTTGCCATACCGACGCCTTCACCATGTCGGGCGACGACCCCGAAGGTCTCTTCCCGGTCGTGCTGGGTCATGAAGGTGCGGGTATCGTCGTGGAGGTGGGTGAAGGTGTGACCAGCGTGAAGCCTGGCGATCACGTCATTCCCCTCTATACCGCCGAGTGCGGCGAGTGCCTGTTCTGCAAGTCCGGCAAGACCAACCTGTGTGTCGCGGTTCGTGCAACCCAGGGTAAGGGGCTGATGCCCGATGGTACGACTCGCTTCTCGTACAACGGTCAGCCGCTTTACCACTACATGGGCTGCTCGACCTTCAGCGAATACACGGTCGTCGCCGAAGTCTCGCTGGCCAAGATCAACCCGGACGCCAACCCCGAGCACGTCTGCCTGCTGGGCTGCGGCGTGACCACCGGCATCGGCGCCGTGCACAACACGGCCAAGGTACAGCCCGGCGACTCGGTGGCCATCTTCGGCCTCGGCGGCATCGGTCTCGCTGCGATTCAAGGTGCACGCCAGGCCAAAGCGGGCCGTATCATCGCCATCGATACCAATCCGGCGAAGTTCGAACTGGCTCGTACCTTCGGCGCGACCGAATGCCTCAATCCGAAGGACTTCGACAAGCCGATTCACGAGGTTCTGATCGAGATGACCGGCTGGGGTGTCGATCACACCTTCGAGTGCATCGGCAACGTCAACGTGATGCGCTCGGCACTGGAAGCAGCCCACCGTGGGTGGGGCCAGTCGATCGTCATCGGCGTGGCTGGTGCTGGCAAGGAAATTTCGACCCGCCCGTTCCAGTTGGTCACCGGTCGCACCTGGAAGGGTTCGGCTTTCGGCGGGGTCAAGGGGCGCACCCAACTCCCGGGCATGGTGGAAGACGCAATGAAAGGCGAGATCGATCTCGCCCCGTTCGTCACCCACACCATGGGCCTCGACGACATCAACAAGGCCTTCGACCTGATGCATGAAGGCAAGTCGATTCGCACGGTGATCCACTACTGATCACCCACTATCCATTCAACACCAACCACCAAGGAAATTAACCATGTCCGATCCTGTCATTTCCGGCGACGGCATCTTCTCGCACGTCTTCATCGGCGCCGCCGACGTCCAGAAGTCGGCCGCGTTCTACGACGCCGCTCTGGGTGCTCTCGGCATCAAGAACCTCGGTCCTTTCGGCAACGGGTGGGTGCTTTTCGGTCGCGAAAAGCCGGCTTTCATCATCGCCCGTCCGGGCAATGGTGAAGCGCCCTCCAGCAACGGCGTGACGATCGGCTTTGCGGCCGCCACTCCCGCCGAAGTGGATGCCTTCCATGCTGCCGGCCTTGCCGCAGGCGGTGCCGACGAGGGCCAGCCTGGCGCACGTGGTCACCTGCCGGGTGCCTATGCGGCCTACCTGCGTGATCCGGCGGGCAACAAGGTCTGCTCGTACACCTTCGTTTGAAAGCAAGGAAGCTGAGGGCGTTCTGAAAGGGCCAGCACAAGCCTCTATACGGCGAGCCTATTAGACGGACCGTGTAGAGCGGTGCCTGCTCATGAAGATCGGCCCGCAGCCATGTGCGAAACGCATGGCTGCGGGCATTTGCTTTGAAGTGTGTTTTTCAACCAATGAGAAATGAGGTCGTTATGCAAGAGCCGGCCAACATCAATACGACGACCGTACAACCCGCCCTGACCGCCACCGTGTACGGCATGCCGGCCTATGCCGATCGTGCTGCGGCCGTGGGTGAAGTGCATGCGCGCCCGTATCTCTTGATTCAGGCCCCCCGCGGCATATTGCAGCTCGCTTTCATGACCGAAGGCGATCAGGCCAGGGATCAGATGGCGATGAGTGAGTTGTCTCATCGCTTCGGCGTTGCCGAGCCCGACCACGCTACGCCGCTTCACGGCGTGACATGGGATGAGGGAGACCTGCACTGTGAAAAGCACACCGAGTTCTCAACGTATCTCTGGTGCGCTTCGCTGGATTCCGAGACGGGAGAGCCGTGCGGCGAAAATCCGTTCAAGCATGGATTTGTTCCTCCCGGCCCGGTCGTATCCGGCATCCGTTTGAGACTTCTTCCGTGGACGCCGGAAACGGAGAAGGAGGTCGATCGCTTCGATCCTGCCAGCCTGTGCTACTCGCTGGTGGAGAACGGCTCAGCGTCGCGTTGAGCTGGGTATGGAACCACAGCATCGGCTACCGCGGCTCTCGCATCATCATGCATGCGATTGCCGACAAAGAGCCCACAGCGTTGGATAAATCCGGCTCTCTGGATTGAGGTGCCCACCTTATCGGAACGTCAACTATCAGAAATGCCAGGGAGAGGAACTTGACCGATCTATTCACGACAAAGCCCAAGCCCCCCTTGGCCGAACTTCTGCGGCCCAAGGCGCTGGACGAATTCGTCGGGCAACGGCACTTGCTCGGCCCCGGCAAGCCGCTGCGTCTCGCGTTCGAGGCGGACAATTTGCACTCGTTCATCCTCTGGGGGCCGCCAGGCGTGGGCAAGACCACCCTGGGGCGCCTGGCCGCCAGTGCGACCGACAGCCGATTCATCGCCATCTCGGCCGTGCTGGCCGGGGTGAAGGACATCCGGCAAGCCATCGACGAGGCCCAGGCAGAACTGGACAACCATGGTCGATCGACGGTGCTTTTCGTCGATGAGATCCATCGCTTCAACAAGGCGCAGCAGGATGCCCTACTGCCCCATGTCGAGTCGGGGCTCCTGACCCTGGTGGGGGGGACGACCGAGCATCCGGGGCTGGCGGTCAATTCCGCACTGCTCTCGCGCGCGCAGGTCTATACCCTCGAACCGCTATCCGGCGACGAACTGAACCAACTCTACGAACGCGCACTGCCGCATCTCCAGGGCGTCACGTTGGACGCGGACGCGCTGGATCTGCTCAAGGGCTTTGCCGATGGCGATGGCAGGCGCTTCCTCAATCTTCTTGAGCAGGTGACGAATGCGGCGTCGGGCGCTGGCAAGACCGTGGTCGATGGCGAGTTCGCCAGGCTGTCCACCAGTCCATCGCTGCGCAGGTTCGACAAGGGCGGTGACGAGTTCTACTGGCAGCTCTCAGCCTTCCACAAGTCGCTACGGGGCTCCGACCCTGATGCGGCCCTGTATTGGCTGGCCCGCATCCTTGACGGTAGCGGCGACGTCAGCCAGGTGACCCGCCGCATGGTGGTAGTGGCCAGCGAAGACATCGGCAATGCCGACCCGCAGGCGCTGCAACTGGCGCTCAATGCCGCGCTGGCTTATGAGAGGCTGGGTTCCCCCGAAGGCGAAATACCGATTGCCCACGCGGCGACCTACCTTGCTGCCGCCCCCAAGTCGAACGCTGCCTATGCCGCCTGGAACAAGGCGAAGGCCTTCGTCAAGAACAGCGGCTCCCTGCCTGTGCCTCTCCATCTTCGCAATGCGCCGACGAAGCTGATGCAGCAGATGGGGTATCACGAAGGCTACCGCTACGCCCATGACGAGCCCAACGGCTATGCCGCTGGGCAAAGCTACTTTCCCGAGGGCGTGGCGCGGCCGGGCTGGTATCAGCCAACGGACAGAGGTGTTGAGCGCAGGCTGGGAGAAAGGCTTACTTGGCTGCGCTCGCTGGATGATGGGGCGCTGCCAGAGGCGGACGCCTGACCGGTCGTCTCCGAAACCGGCTCATCGCGACTTCACGAACTACAGGAACAGGATAAGAACATGTCAGCCACTTCTTTCGGTGCATCCTCGGCGAATGTCAGCCTGGGACGCGTTGCCCGCTATCTGCGCACGGAGTCTGGTGCTGCGGTGCTGCTGGTGATCGTAACGGTCGTGGCGCTGGCGTGGGCGAACTCGCCGCTATCCGATGCCTATTTCGAGTTGTGGCATCTGGACGTCGGGTTTGACTTCGGGCCGCTGGGCCTGCACATGGACCTGCATCACTGGGTCAACGACGGCCTGATGGTCGTCTTCTTCTTCCTGATCGGCCTGGAGGTGCGTCAGGAGTTCGCCCACGGATCGCTCCGGGATCGCAGCCGTGCCGGTCTCGCCCTGATCGCGGGGGTCGCGGGTGTTGTGCTTCCCGCTCTGGTGTACGTCCTGCTCGTGGGGCTGGCCGGAGGTCAGGGCCTGCACGGGTGGGGTGCGGTGGTCGGCACCGATACGGCGTTCATGCTGGGCACCCTGGCGATCGTCGGTCCGCGGCTGTCCGGTCAATTGCGTGTGTTCCTGCTCACCCTGACCGTGGTCGATGACTTCCTCGCCGTGTCCATCATCGGCATCGTCTATAGCGAGGAGATCTGGATCGTCCCGTTGTTGATCGCCCTCGCCAGTCTCGTTGCGCTGTGGTGGCTAGGGCGCACCCGTCAGTGGCGGGCAATGCCGTATGTGCTGATCGTGATCGTGCTGTGGCTCGCAACCCTGTATTCCGGCATCCATGCCTCTCTCGCCGGGATGGCCGCGGGGCTGCTGATCCCCGCCTATGCGACGCAACGTCACGGGGTCGTTGCGGCAAGACAACTGTTCCGCGACTTCTGGCAGTCGCCGAGTGCCGCATCGGCCCGCGCGGTGGACTGCGGGCTGTCCCGAGGTATCTCGGTGAACGAGCGATTGCACGAGTTCCTGCGGCTGCCGACGGCGCTGCTGATCGTGCCGATCTTCGCCTTGGCGAACGCCGGGGTGGACGTGCGTGGCGGGCTGCTCGCCGAGGCCTTTGGCTCGCCAGTCACGTGGGGCGTCATCGCAGGGCTCGTGCTCGGTAAGCTCTTGGGCATCGGGCTCACCACGCTCGTCGCCGTCCGTCTCGGCCTGGGCCGGCTGCCCGAGGGCGTCGGGGTGGGGAGCGTGTTCGGTGGGGCGGCGCTGTCCGGGATCGGCTTCACCGTGTCGCTGCTGATCATCGGGCTCGCGTTCGGCACGACCTCCGACCTGGGCCGCCAGGCGACGGTCGGCGTGCTCGTGTCGATGGTGTTCGCCACGTTGCTCGGGTGGCTGATCTTCAAGGTCGCCGCCCAGCGGTGGGGTGAGAAGACCGCTGACCTGCCGATGGTGCTTGAGCCGCCGGTCGATCCGGAGATCGATCACATCCGCGGGCCGGAGGACGCCCAGCTCACACTCGTCGAGTACGTGGACTTCGAGTGCGCGTACTGTGCGCACGCCACCGGTTCGTGGGACGATCTTCGCGCCCACTTCGGTGACGACCTGCGGTATGTGGTGCGCCATCTGCCGCACCACCCGCACGGGCCGATTGCCGCGAGGGCGTCCGAGGCAGCGGCGAACCAGGGGATGTTCTGGCCGTGGCTGGACTTCGTGTTCACCCGTCAGCATGCGCTGGAGCGCGAGCATCTGATCGGCTACGCCGCCGAGCTTGGGCTCGACGTCGAACGGTTCATCGCGGATCTCGACAGCACCGCGGTGATCGAGCGTGTCGAGCGCGACCTCGCCAGTGCGGTCGCCAGCGGTGCGCACGCCACGCCGACGTTCTTCGTCGAGGGTCGTCGTCTGCGCGGCAGCTACGACGCCCGCACTGTCACCGCAGCGCTCGAAGCCAGCCGCCGCGGCATCCGAACTCAGGAAGTCCCGTCCTTAGCGGGACGAACTACAGGATAAAAACTTGCCAAACAATTCTTTCGGTGAATCCTCTTGTACCGCTGCGGCCAGCGGCATGGTGGAAGTGCGAGGTGCGCGCGAGAACAACCTCAAGGAGGTGGACGTCTCCATCCCGCGTAACGCGCTGGTGGTGTTCTCGGGTGTCTCCGGCTCCGGCAAGTCCTCGCTGGCCTTCGGCACCATCTATGCCGAGGCCCAGCGACGCTACTTCGAGTCGGTGGCCCCCTATGCGCGGCGACTGATCGAACAGGCCGGCGTGCCGGACGTCGATGCGATCGACGGCCTGCCGCCGGCGGTGGCGCTGCAGCAGCAGCGGGGCTCCAGCAACGCGCGTTCCTCCGTGGGCAGTGTGACCACCTTGTCCAGCCTGGTGCGGATGATGTATTCGCGCGCCGGCGCCTATCCGGCCAACCAGCCGATGCTGTACGCCGAGGATTTTTCGCCCAACACGCCGCAGGGAGCGTGCCCGACCTGCCACGGCCTGGGCCATGTGTACGAGGTGACCGAGGCCATCATGGTGCCCGATCCCTCCCTGAGCATCCGCGAGCGGGCGATCGCCTCCTGGCCCCCCCCTCCTGGCAAGGCCAGAACCTGCGCGACATCCTGGTCAGCATGGGCTACGACGTTAACCGACCGTGGAAGGACCGCGACTGGATTCTGTTCACCGAGGAAACACCGACGGTGCCGGTGTACGCGGGCTTCACGCCGGCCGAAACCCGCGCCGCGTTCAAGCGCAAGATGGAGCCGAGCTACATGGGCACCTTCACCGGCGCCCGGCGGTATGTGCTGCACACCTTTGCCAATACCCAGAGCGCGCTGATGAGAAAGCGCGTGTCCCGGTTCATGGAGGGCAAACCGTGCCCCACCTGCCACGGCAAGCGGCTCAAGTCCGAGGCGCTGTCGGTCACCTTCGCCGGCGTGGACATCGGCGCGTTCATGCAGATGCCGCTGGACCAGTTGGCGGCTTTGCTCGAACCCATCGCCCAGGGCGATTTCCGCGCCCATGCAGCGGGGGCGGCTACGGACAAGGAAGCGACCCGACGCGACCGTGCCGAACGCGCCGTCCATGCGGTATCGCCGGACGTGCGCCGCACCTCCGCACTGTCGGAAGAAAAACGCCTCGCCGCGCAGCGCCTGGCCGGTGGCGTGATGGCGCGCCTGCGTCAACTGCGTGGGCTGGGCCTGGGTTACCTGACGCTGGACCGGGCCACGCCGACGCTGTCGGCCGGCGAGTTGCAGCGCCTGCGGCTGGCCACGCAATTGAGTTCCCTGCTGTTCGGTGTCGTGTACGTGCTCGACGAGCCCTCGGCGGGCCTGCACCCCTCCGACAGCCAGGCCCTATACGACGCGCTCGACCGGCTGCGCGATGCCGGCAACTCGGTATTCGTGGTCGAGCACGACTTGGACCTGATGCGCCGCGCGGAATGGCTGGTGGATGTCGGGCCGGATGCCGGAGAGCGTGGCGGCCGCGTGCTCTACAGCGAGGAGCCGGGTGGCCTGAGCAAGATTGCCGAATCGCGCACCGCCCGCTATCTGTTCGAGGAGATCCCCGCGCCGGGAAGCCGGGCACGCGAAGCGACCGGCTGGCTGGAGCTGCAGGACATTCACCGCCACAACCTGCATGGCGTGAATGCGCGCATTCCGCTCGGCGTGCTGACGGCCGTCACCGGTATCTCCGGCTCCGGCAAGTCCAGCCTCGTCGCGCAGGCCCTGCCGGAGCTGGTGCTGCTGCACCTGGGCCATGAGCCGGAAGACGATGTAGCCGAAAGCGCCACCAGCGAAGGGCCGGCGGTGATCGAAGCGACTGGCGGTCATCTGGCGGGCGATGTGGACGCCATACAGCGCCTGGTGCAGGTGGACCAGAAGCCGATCGGGCGCACGCCGCGCTCGAACCTGGCTACCTACACCGGCCTGTTTGACCACGTGCGCAAGCTGTTCGCCGCCACGCCCGACGCTCGCCGCCGCCGCTATGACGCCGGCCGTTTCTCGTTCAACGTCGCCAAGGGGCGCTGCGAGACCTGCGAGGGCGAGGGCTTCGTCAGCGTGGAACTGCTGTTCATGCCCAGCGTGTACGCGCCGTGCCCGACGTGCCATGGCGCACGCTACAACGAGGCCACGCTGAAGGTGCAATGGAACGGGCGCAACATCGCCGAGGTGCTGCAGATGACCGTGGACGAAGCCAGCGAATTCTTCGCGGGTGAAGACGCTGTGGCAAGGCCACTGCAACTGCTGCGCGATATCGGACTGGGCTACCTGCGCCTGGGGCAACCGGCCACCGAGCTTTCCGGTGGCGAGGCGCATCGTATCAAGCTGGCGACCGAGCTTCAGCGCAGCCAGCGCGGCCGAAGCCTGTACGTGCTCGACGAGCCGACTACCGGGCTGCATGCGTCGGACGCCGACCGCTGTTGGTGCAGTTGCAGCGCCTGGTCGATGCCGGCAATACCGTAGTGATGATCGAACACGATATGCGCGCGGTGGCCCAGGCTGATTGGGTGATCGACGTGGGGCCTGGTGCAGGCGCTGCCGGCGGCAGCATCGTGGTGGCGGGCTCCCCTCAGCAGGTGGCCCGAACGTCTGGCAGCAGAACCGCTCCGTTCCTTGCACAGGAGTTGGCGCGGGCCGAGTAGCTCAGTTCGCCAAATGTTGCCAATTTTCGCGGGGCATTGATCGTCGCCACACGACGGTGGCGATCAATGCCCGAATCGCGTCATCCTTCCTGAGTCAGAGCAAGATAGGGGTTGTTGGGCGGTATTTCGGCGAGTGCCAAGGACCCATCTTCGAGAAGGTAGCCATGCAGTCGGCGGGACTTCCTCGGGCCCGTGACTTCACAGGTCCAAATGTTCAGGCCATTGGGCTGCTTTCGATGTAGCTGCAGCTTCTCGAAGCGCTTCTGCACCCACTGCCAATCCTGTTGATTCTCCTGCTTGGCGAGTGCGGCCACTTCGGGATGCTCCTGCGCATAGCGTTGGAACACACCCGGGCTGACTAGGTAGGCCGTGTCATTCACCGTATGCACGAGTGCCTTCGCGTCGTTGATGATGAGCCGTCGTGAGGCGATTCCCTGCTTCAGCCAAACCATGAACTGTTCCCCGGATGGCTTCGTTGCCGATGGCCCAGGCGTAGGCGCGGGTGCAGGTGCAGGCGATGGAATGGACGTCGCGGCTGTTGCTGGCGCGGGGGTGTGGAGGAACTCCTCGGCATCCTGGCCAACGCCGGCCGACTCACCCAAGCCCACCATCGCGAGCAAATCCTCCATGACGTCGGGCTCGGGCTGGGCTGCGGGCGGTGAAACGATGGTGGTGCTGTCGCCCTCCCAAATCGGAGGCTCTTGACCTCCCTGCGCTGGGTTCACCGAGACGGAGGCGCGGGAGCCGACATGCTGGCGTCGTTTTCCGCGGGCGTCGCGTCGATCTCTACCGTCCCCGCGAAAGGTGCTGGTCGCTCGCCAGACTCCCAGATCAGCGCGGGAGCGAGACGCAACAGGGTGAACGAATGGGACCAGCCGGTCGTGCTGGTCACGTTCGCGCGCCAGACCGCTTTGCCGTCCGAGGTGGGCTGGAGCATGCCGTGGTCTTGCAGCACGTTGAACACGGCGGTGTTGTTCGCAGGAATGCCATCGATCCCCTGAGACAGGAGGTGTGCGCGCAGTTTGTCCGAAACCGTCTTGCTCACCAGCCACAAACTATCCTCGGTGAGCCAGCCATCGGAGGCTTCCGGCTGGTTCAGCTTCAACTGTTCCTTGAGCAGGTAGCACAACCCGTCCAGCAGCTTGCGTTGCAGTGCATGCTTGGGCGCGGCCATGGCGCGCGCCGGATCGCCGCCCAGCTCCTGGGCCACCGACGCCCGGTCTGCTTGCACGACGAGTTCCCCCAGTACACCGGCATGTTCGTACTGACCGGCCAGCACATAGAGCAGCGGTGCCCAGAGAGCCGGATAGTCGCTGAGCCAGTCCAGGACGTGACGGTCGAGCAGTTGACGATAGAGCAAGCCTGTTGCGGCGCTGTGCAGGCGGTATTCGCGGTCGTCACGGTAGCGAAATCGGTACGCCTGGTGCAGCGGGCCATGCCACGGATGCCAGTACTGCCGTCGGCCAGTTCGACGTGTAGATCGACGGCGATCTTGCCAATATCGTGGAGCAGCGCAGCATAGGCAACGGCGGCGGTCCAGGCTTCGGACTGCGCCGCCTGGTCTTCGGGACTGGCACCGATGGGCAGCAGATTGTCCTTGGGCGCATTGGTGGCCATTGGATTGTGGCTGCTCAATCCTCTGTTTCAGGTATTGGCCCGAGCCAAAGCGCGCGAGGTCATGACTGCCGCTGCGTTGCTGATTGTGTTGGGTGTCGCGCTGCTGATGGAAATCGGCGGCCTTTCAATGGCGATGGGGGCTTTCGTTGCTGGTGTGCTGCTGTCGGAATCCACCTTCCGCCACCAGTTGGAGGCCGACATAGGGCCATTTTGCGGCCTGCTGCTGGGGCTGTTTTTCCTCGGCGTCGGTATGTCGTTGGATCTGCAGGTGGTGGACAAGGCCTGGATGCTCATCGCCTCTGGTGTGCTTGCGCTGATGACGGTCAAGGCGCTGTGCATTTATGGGGTCGCGCGCCGACCTCGCGAAAAGCAGCCATAGCGACGCACTGGATCGCGCCGTGCTTATGGCGCAGGGGGGCGAATTTGCTTTTGTGCTGTTTGCCGAAGCGCTCAAATTCAGGGTCATCAGTCCTGAAGTCAGCGCCAATATGACGGCTATTGTGGTGCTCTCCATGGCCATTACGCCGGTGACTGTATTGCTGTACAAACGCTTTGCGCGCGTGCAGACCGTTTCCATGGACGGTGTGGAAGCCGCACACAACCTGCAAGGCAATGTACTCATCATCGGTTTTGGCCGAGTGGGGCAGATTGCCTGCCAGGCACCGCTCGCCCAGGGAGCGAAAATTTCCATCATTGATATAAATCCGGAGGTCATCCGCGCCGTGACACCCTATGGATTCAAGGTCTATTACGGCGATGGTGCCCGCCATGAAATATTGCACGCTGCTGGTGCCCATCACGCCCGCGCCATCATTATTTGTGTGGATGATAAGAAAGCCGCGACACGCATTGTCGAAAGTACTCGGCACTACTGCCCGCAGGTGAAATTGGTGGTGCGCGCTTTTGACCGCGAACATGCGCTGGAATTGGTCAAACACGATGCCGACTACATAGTGCGGGAAACCTTTGAGGCCGCCCTGCTGCTCGGTGGTCAGGCCGTGCTGACTCTGGGTGCGTCTGAGCACGAAGCCGACGCAGTGATCGAGGAAGTGCGCAAACGCGACGCCGAACGTTTTGCCTTGGAAACAGCAGGCGGCCTGTTTGCCGGGCGAGCGCTGGTACTGGGGAATATTGAACGCATTGATCCGCCGAACCATGAAGCGCGGGATGCTCAGTGAGCATCAATCACAGGATCGGTTCACCTGCGCTCCAGAGCAGAAAACTGGCTACTCAGCCACGTGTGAAGCTGAGAAACCGCAGGGCTGATCTGCTTGCGATGCGGGCACACCAGACTCAACGGTGACGCTTCGCCAGGATAATCCGGCAGCAGCACAAGCAGACGCTCTGCGGCGATATCTGCACTGACATCCAGCCAGGATTTGTAGGCGATACCTTCACCCTCCAATGACCAGCGCCGCACGACATCGGCGTCATCGCTGAACAACGGTCCCGAAACCTGCACGGTTTGCCCGCCCAGGTTCCACTTGTCGTAGACCCGGCTATTTTGCAGATAGAGCAGGCAGGCATGCTTGCTCAAGTCATCCGGTGTTTGGGGAGAACCGCAGCGTTGCACATACTCCGGCGAGGCAACCAGCACCCGCTGGTTCCGAGGTGCAAGCGGCAGTGCCACGTAGTTGGCGTCTTCATTTGGACCGTAGCAAATCGCCACGTCCACCGGGTCGCGAAACAGATTGGCCATCTGGTCCGACAGGAAAAAACGCAACGTCAATTCAGGATGCTGACGGCGGAACAGCGTCAGCCACGGCAGCAGTATGTTGCGCCCCAGATCGGACGGCGCTGTCACTTGCAGCACGCCCCGCAGCGTGGCGTTCTCACCCCGCAGGTTTTCCTTGCCTTGCTGCAGGGTCTCTAGCACTGAGTGGGCGGTGGGCAGATATTGCTCGCCCTCGGCAGTCAATCGCAGGCTGCGCGTCGTACGGGCGAATAGGCGCACGTCCAGTTCGCGCTCCAGACGTTTGATGGCGGCTGCGACCTGACCAGGCAGCAGATCAGCCTCCAGCGCCGCTGCGGTGAAACTGCCCAGCGCGGCGCTGCGGATGAATAAACCAAGATCATCGATGCGGATCATTTTCACTCCTGAAGTGAAAGTGTTGGCGCATTCTGCTTGTTTTTCTTTGTCCATGGGAAGTCGAAGATTGCCGCAAGTGAATGCATCAACCCTTCGACAGCGAGTCTCCATGAAAGCCATCAGCTTTACCCAGCACGCTTTGCCCATCGACAATCCACAAGCATTGATCGACATCAGTCTCCCGCGGCCCACGCCTGGCCCTCGGGATCTGCTGGTCGAAGTTCGCGCGGTATCAGTGAATCCGGTGGATACCAAGGTGCGCGCCGGAACTTTCACAAAAGAACCGAAAATCCTCGGCTGGGACGCCACAGGCATTGTCCGCGAGGTCGGCGCTGAAGTGACGCTGTTTCAGCCGGGCGATGAAGTGTTCTATGCCGGCTCGATTGCCCGCACCGGCAGCTACAGCGAATTCCATTTGGTCGATGAGCGGATCGTCGGGCACAAGCCTCATTCATTGAGTGCCGCCGATGCGGCAGCGTTGCCATTGACCTCGATCACGGCCTGGGAATTGTTGTTTGACCGGCTCGGTGTCGTCGAGGGTACGGGGGAGGGCAAGTGCCTGTTGATCACTGGAGCGGCTGGCGGCGTCGGTTCGATGCTGGTGCAACTGGCCCGAAAGTTGACCCGCCTTACCGTCATTGGTACCGCCTCACGCCAGGAAACCGCTGATTGGGTGCGGCAGTTGGGCGCGCATCACGTGATCGATCACAGCCAGCCACTGCTCGCACAGTTGCAAGCGCTCGGTGTGCCGGAGATCGACTATGTCGCCAGCCTAACCCACACCGAACAACACTTTGCACAACTGATCGACGTGCTCAAGCCACAGGGGCGTCTGGGTGTGATTGACGATCCCGAAACCCTCGATGTGATGCCGCTCAAGCGCAAGTCGCTGTCATTGCATTGGGAGCTGATGTTCACCCGCTCGCTGTACGAAACCCCGGACATGATTAATCAGCATCACCTGCTCAATCGGGTCAGCGCTCTGATTGACCAAGGTGTTCTGCAAACTACCGTGGGCGAGCACTTTGGTGCGATCAATGCGGCAAACATGCGTCGTGCCCATGCGCTGATCGAGAGCGGCAAGGCCCGGGGCAAGATCGTTCTCGAAGGTTTCTGATTTCACTCATCAGACGGGCTCGCCTGCGGGCCCGTTGAACCGCCTGCGGCATCACTTGCCGTTTTTTATGTTGGAGAGTTGACGATGAATACGTCCAGTAACAAGTTGGTATCAATTGCCGTGCTCAAGGCCAAGGCAGGCAAAGAACAGGCATTGAAAGAAGAATTGCTGACGCTGATAGAGCCGACCCGCGCAGAGCCGGGCAATCTCGATTATGTGTTGTTCGAGCAGCGTGACGAGCAGGGCACTTTCTACATGCGCGAGGCTTTCAGGGATCAGGCGGCGCTGGATGCGCATTTTTCGATGCCTTACTTTCAGCGCTTTGCCGCCACGGCAGATGATCTGCTGCAAGAGCCGTTGCAACTGATATTCCTTGAACAGGTATCGGCCTGATCATTCAGCCTATTGAGCCGCACCACCTCGGCCGGGCTTGGACGCGGCCGGCGGATCAATTTGCTCCAGGACGCGCCTTTACTCCGAATTGCGCAACGATGTGAGTGCCCAGTTCCTCAATGACGTCCGCCGCAGGGCGCTTTCCGTACTTGAGATTGAGGATAACGTGGTCCACCCCGATTTCCTCAAGCGACTCCAGCAAAGCCCGGAGGTGGTCGCGTCCGAGCCTGAACCCCAAATGAATGGGAGTGGGCGGCGTGGACGGGTTCTCACTGAGGTCGATGTAAAGCGACTGAGTGAAGGGCTTATAGACGGAACCACATTGCTTCATGACCTCCATCCGCCAATCTTCCACGATCAGTCGCTGCATTTTCGGCGCGCGTGGATAGTTGATCCATCCGGCGCTTTCGCGCGCGATCCAATCCAGTGACTGGCGGCTATGTCCGGTCACGAGCATCGGAATCACTTGGGTTGTGGGTTTCGGAATGAGGTCTGCGCCGCGCAGCTTACCACCGCTCCAGCGGATGGGTTCGAAGCTGGTGCTGTAGGCTCGGCGAATCACCTCGTAGTGCTCTCGAAAGACTTCTCCGCGCCTTTCGGGATCGACGTCAAAGGCTGAAAACTCCACTGGGCGATCGCCGGAGGCTACGCCCAGAATCAAGCGACCTGCGCTCAACTGATCGACGCTGGCTGACGCCTTGGCCGTGTGCAGAGGATGGTGTAAAGGGATGGCAATGGATGCGCTGCCAAGCGCTATCTCTGACGTATGAGCCGCCATATAGCCCAGGTAAACCCAGGGATCGAAGACTTGGCCGACATCGCCGAAATTAGGGTCCCGAAGAGGCACGTCGCGAAACCAAAGCGCGGAGAAGCCCAGCTCCTCTGCTCGTTTGGCCAATGCGACCTGGTTGCGCATGCTCGGAATGTCCCCACCGAAGGCCTCCAAAGGGAAGAACAATCCCAGGCTCAAATGACCCGGAGTGAAGGTTCGGCTGAACCCTCGATGCTGCTGATAAGGAATCGTGCTCGGCAGATACATTCTAATCTTCCTCAATGGGAGAACCACGCAATAGAAGTGCAACGAGCTGCTGCGAACCATTGCGAACTCGATCGTAAAGCCTGCCCGATTGTAGACCTGCAAGCAGGTTTCTCAGCCATACTGGTCGCCGGAAACGGGCATCAAACTCGTCTGCGATGGGATGTAGGTTCAATTCCCAAACCCTGAATCGAACCCGTGTCCGCACGGTAGTTCAAACGGTGGGCTCGGCGGCTGCGTCATTGTCGGCGGCGGGGTCGGTGAGCCGCGGAATCGTCAGTGCACAGCGTTGCTCAATCAAGGTATTGATTTACTCAACCACGACATTGCCAGCAAAACTTGCCAGCAAAACTTTGTCCGGGGTCAAGCTGGAGCTTGCGCGCCGTGGCGGGCAGTAGTTTTGTCAGGTCCAAATGCGCCGTTTGGCCTGCGTCAGTTTCTCGGCGGTCTCCAGCCGTGTATACACCAAACGCCTCTGGTCATCCACCGCGTCGCAACTCTCTGACACCCCGGCCCAGCTTGCGGCGCAACAGGGCCCGCAGGCTCACCCCATCCGAGTACCCGACCTGTGCGGCGACTTGGTCGACGCTCGCGTTTCCGGTGCGCAAGAGATGGACGGCATGCTCCACGCGCAGGTCCTGGAAATACGACAACGGTGTCTTGCCCAAAACGCTTTGCAGCCGCCGCGCCAAGGTGCGCTCGCTTGTGCCCGCGGCGCTGGCCGCCTCGGCCAGCGAGAACCCCTTCGCGAGCTGACTTCTGGCCCAGCACTCGAAGCGCTCCACCATCGGGTCGGCATGCGCAAGGTGGTCGGGAATAACGAACTCGGCTTGCGAACTGCGTGCCTCGACCAGCAGATAGCGTGCCACCAGGGCCGCCAGCGCCGGACTGCGCTCCCGGATGATGCGCAAGGCCAGGTCGACGTGGGCCAAAGCGGCACCAGCGGTGGTGAAGCGTGTCGAGTTCACGATCATGCGTGACTCTTCCAGCTTGACGTTCGGATAGCGCTGCCGAAACATCGGCCCCAGCCACCATGACGTCGTCGCACGATGCCCATCAAGCAGGCCGCTCTCTGCAATCAAGAAGCTACCGGAGCAAGCGGCACCTAGGTGCGCGCCAGCGGTGGACCACTGCTGTAGCGCCGCGACCGCGTCGGGCACATCGGGGCGTGTGAGCCGAGCCGAGAGCGTGTCAGGCATCTTGTCGCCAAACGCGGGCACGAGCACGACGTCTGGTTCCGGCACACTACGCGCAGGGACCACGGGGACCGTCAAGCCTTGCGCAGTTCGGATGCGACGCCGCACGCCCACCAGCGTGAGCTCTATGTGCGCGGGAGCCTGTGGCAGCGAGCCCGCCATCGCATTGGCCAAGCCCACTGTGTCGGTGAGCGCCGCAAGCCCCAGATCAAACACGCCATCACAAACAAGGATGTGGAGTTTCATGGCAACAATGATATCAATGTTGTCATTATTGTCTATAGAGATGGCTGTCATGACGACTTAGACTGCAGGCTCGTTGATCCATTCACCTAACCCATTTACCCAAAGGATTACAGTATGACCAAGCTCGCCCTGTTTGTTCGCCTCGAAGCCAAACCCGGCCAGGAGGCTGCGCTTGCCGACTTCCTGGCCAGCGCACTGCCGCTCGCCAACGCCGAGTCCGGCACCACTGCCTGGTTCGCATTGAAGTTTGGCCCTTCGACGTTCGGTGTGTTCGATGCCTTTGCCGATGAGGCAGGTCGCCAAGCACATCTGAACGGCCAGATCGCCGCGGCCTTGATGGCCAACGCCGCGACCTTGCTCAGTTCTCCGCCCAATATCGAGAAGGTCGAACTGCTTGCAGCCAAACTGCCTGCATGACAACCCGGCCTTGACCCAATCAGGTCACGCTGCAGGATGGGGGTCACACGGCCCTACGCAGCGATCCCCCCCCCCCGATTGCACTTGCCCAGGGAG
>NZ_LSMW01000001.1:0-230147 GCF_001566765.1 Pseudomonas sp. HUK17 | reverse complement strand
GGACCCCTCGCCCGGCTCAGACCTAAGTGCTTGATTTTCAAGCCGCTTCAGCGTCTGCGCCGGAAGTGGGGCGCATTATAGGGGAGTTTCAGAGCAGGTCAACAGTTATTTTACGATCGAGTTGCAGCGGATCAATTCGGCCATGTCCCTGACCGCCTGCTTGAAGCCGACGAAGACGGCCTGGGCGACGATGGCATGGCCGATGTTCAGTTCGTTGATGCCCGGCAGCGCCGCGATGGGTTGGACATTGTGGTAGTGCAGGCCATGGCCGGCATTGACCACCAGCCCGAGGCCAGTGGCGAATTCCACCGCCTTGGCCAGCCGCTGCAGCTCATGGGCTTGCTCTTCCTGGGTCTCCGCTTCGGCGTAGCGACCGGTGTGGAGTTCGATCACCGGAGCACCACTGTCCTTGGCCGCCTGGATCTGCTGCAGATCGGGATCTATAAAGAGGGATACTTCCGAAGCGGGCAGTGCAGCGATGGCGTCGCGGATACGCTGGACCTGCCCCACTACATCCAGGCCACCTTCGGTGGTCAGTTCTTCCCGGCGCTCGGGCACCAGGCAGACGTGCTCGGGACGGATCTCGCGAGCGAATGCCAGCATTTCAGCCGTCAGGGCCACTTCGAGATTCATGCGGGTCTGCAGGAGGTCACGCAGCAGGCGGACATCCCGCTCCTGGATATGGCGACGGTCCTCGCGCAGATGCAGGGTGATGCCATCCGCTCCCGCCTCCTCGGCGTCCAGCGCCGCCTTGACCGGATCGGGATAGCGGGTACCCCGCGCCTGACGCAGGGTGGCGACATGATCGATGTTGACGCCCAACAGAACACGACTGAAGTCTTTCATGGCTTATTCACTTGGCTTGGCGAACAATTCGCGACTCATGAGGGGTTTGCTGCCCAGGTGCGGCGCCAGGGCCTGGCGCATCAGGCGCTTGGCAGCGCGGACTACCGTAGGATCGTCCCATTCGCCACGCTCCAGTGCCAGGATTTCCGCGCCGGCCAGACAACCCGGGCGCACCTCGTCGACGGGCTCGAAGCCCTGGTCCGGAATGAAGCGATAGAGGCGCTGGGCGTCAATGGCCTGGCCATCCAGGGCCAGGGACAGCGAGAAACCGTAGCCCAGCAGATCAAGCAGACGCCATTCGAAGGTGCGCAGCAGGGGTTCGACAGGACGACCCTGGGCTAGGGCAGCGAGGGTCAGACCATAGAGCTCGAAGAGGGCGGGATAGGGATCTTCGGCGGGTAGCAGCCTGACCAGCAGCTCATTGAGATAGAAGCCACTGAATAGCCCCTGCCCCTGGAGTAGAAAAGGCGGCGCCAGGGCCGCCACCTTCTGCAGATTCTTCAGCTCCCCGCGCCCGCTGAGCTGGGCTTCGAGGGGAATGAAGGGCCTGGCCAGACTTCCGGAACGGGAGCGGGCCGCGCGCAACACCGTGCGGACCCGGCCGAAGGCGCCGAACACATCCACCAGCGCACTGCTTTCCCGATAGGGGCGCGCATGCAGGACGAACAGCGGCTCAGACGCCTGCATCGCTAGAGGTCGGAGTAACCCAGAGAGCGCAGGGCGCGCTCGTCATCGGACCAGCCGCCTTTGACCTTGACCCAGAGATTGAGCATGACCTTGGCGTCGAACAGGGTTTCCATGTCCTGGCGGGCTTCCTGGCCGATGCGCTTGATGCGCTCGCCAGCCTGACCGATGAGGATCTTCTTCTGACCATCGCGCTCGACCAGGATCAGGCCATGGATGTGCAACACTCCGTTCTCGTACTTGAATTCCTCGATCTCGACGGCGACCTGATAGGGCAATTCCGCCCCCAACTGACGCATGATCTTTTCGCGAATCAACTCGGCCGCCAGGAAGCGACTGGATCTGTCGGTGATCTGGTCTTCGGGGAAGAAGTGGTCGCCTTCCGGTAGGCGCTCGGCCACCAGCTCTTCAAGGGCATCGAGATTGTGGCCGTGCTGGGCGGAAACCGGAATGAGCGTCGCTTCCGGCAGCTGCTCCTGCAGCCATTGCAGGTGCGGCAGCATGTCGGCCTTGTCTTCCAGGCGATCCATCTTGTTGACGGCGAGCAGCACCGGGCACTTCACGAAGCGGACCCGCTCCAGCACCATCTGGTCTTCGTCGGTCCAGCGGGTACGGTCGACCACGAACACCACGACATCCACATCGCGCAGGGCGGTGACGGCCGTCTTGTTCATGAAGCGGTTGAGCGCCTTCTGGTTTTCCTTGTGCAGACCAGGGGTATCCACATAGATGGTCTGCACCTCACCCTCGGTCTTGATGCCGAGCATGTTGTGCCGGGTCGTCTGCGGCTTGCGCGAGGTGATGGCCAGCTTCTGTCCGAGGATATGGTTGAGCAGCGTGGACTTGCCGACGTTGGGGCGACCCACGATGGCTACGTAGCCGCAGCGCGATGCCTTCAGCTCATCATTCATGACCATTCTCCACGCCCAGGGCGATCAAGGCCGCCGAGGCAGCTATCTGTTCGGCGATGCGGCGACTGACGCCCTGCCCCGTCGTTTTCTCATTGAGCATGGCGATCTCGCATTCGACGAAGAAGACCCGGCAATGGGGCTCTCCTTCGATGGCGACCACCTCGTAGCGCGGCAGGTCGCAGGCGCGTGCCTGGAGGAACTCCTGCAGCCGGGTCTTGGGATCCTTGTTGGTATCCACCGGCGTCAACTCGCGTAGTTGCGGCCCGAGCCAGGCCATGACCCGATCCTTGGCGGCGTCCATGCCGGCATCCAGATAGATGCCGCCAATCAGAGCTTCCATGGCATCGGCGAGGATGGATTCGCGGCGAAAGCCACCGCTCTTGAGTTCACCGGAGCCCAGGCGCAGGTAATCACCCAGTTCGAAACTGCGAGCCAGCAGCGCCAGGGTCTCGCCCTTCACCAACTTGGCCCGCAGACGGGACAGCTGACCTTCGCGGGCCTGAGGGAAGTGATCGTAGAGGGCTTCGCCGATGATGAAGTTGAGGATGGCGTCGCCGAGAAATTCCAGGCGTTCGTTGTTGCGACCGGCAAAGCTGCGGTGCGTGAGGGCGAGCAGCATCAGGTCCGGGTCCTTGAAGGTATAACCCAGCCGACGCTCGAGGCGATCTAGAGATAAAGTCACGGGAGATTTATACGGAAATCACGATTGAAACGAACGACCAGATCGATGTTGCGGATCAGGTGTTCACGTTTTTCATAGTCGAGGTGGATCTGCAGGTGATTGCCTTCGGCTTCGACGCGCATGGCCTTTTGCAGATCGAGATCACGGATGTCGTTTACCTGCATCCCCTTCCCCACATAGCTGTAGACGTCGGACACGCTGCGAATCTGGTTATCGGGATTGTCGCCGATGGATTCGATGACCTTGGTCAGAGCATTGTAGTCCAGGTAATGGGGCGCGAGTTTCATGGCCGTACTGGCCAGGAAAGCGATGATGCAGAGTGCGAGCAGACCACCGAGAAACGACAGCCCCTGCTGACGCGACGGACGACCAGGCACTCTGCGTTCATTCATCTGATGATACCTACGCGAGACAGGGTGGGCATGCTCTGCAGCTTGGGCTCCGGCCAGCTCAGCCAGACGGCGAAGGCCTTGCCGACGATGTTGCGGTCGGGAACCATGCCGAGCAGGTCACGGGGAATACTGGGATCGTCCCAGTAGCGACTATCGTTGGAGTTGTCGCGGTTGTCACCCATCATGAAGTAGTGACCGGCAGGCACCTTCCACTCATGGTCGGGTTCCACGCGGTAGCGGGTCATCTCTTCGCGAATCAGGTGCTCGGCCTTGCCCAGTTGTTCCTTGAACAGCTTGACGCTGCCCAGCGAACCCGGCTCGTCGCCCACCAGCTCCTCGCTGACGCGCTGGCCGTTGACGTACAGCTGCTTGTCGCTGGTGTAGCGGATGGTATCCCCCGGCACACCGATGACGCGCTTGATGTAGTTGACGCTGGGATCGCTAGGATAGCGGAACACCATGACGTCACCACGCTGGGGATCGCCGATCGGGATGACCTTGAGATCGATCACCGGCAGGCGAATGCCATAGGCGAATTTGTTCACCAGGATGAAATCGCCCACTTCCAGGGTCGGCTTCATGGAGCCCGACGGAATCTGGAAGGGCTCAACCAGGAACGACCTCAGGATCAGCACGATGGCGAGGACGGGAAAGAAGGACTTTCCGTACTCGACCAGCGCCGGCTCCTTGTTCAACTGCTCCAGTACCGCCGGATCGGGCTCGCTGACCTGCTGCCCGTAGGTCTGGATCGCCTTGCGACGACGCGGTGCGAGCACCAGCAGGTCGATGAGGGCCAGGGCGCCGCAGACGGCGACCGCGAGAACCAGCAACAGAGGGAAGTTCAAAGACATGGGCTTCAGCTATCCACCTTGAGCACGGCCAGGAAGGCCTCCTGAGGAATCTCCACGCTACCGACTTGCTTCATGCGCTTCTTGCCCGCCTTCTGCTTTTCCAGCAGCTTGCGCTTACGGGAGACGTCACCGCCGTAGCACTTGGCCAGAACGTTCTTGCGCAGCGCCTTGACGGTGGTACGGGCGACGATCTGACCGCCAATCGCCGCCTGGATCGCCACGTCGAACATCTGCCTGGGAATCAATTCCTTCATCTTCTCGGTCAGGGCGCGACCCTTGTAGTGCGCCTTGTCACGATGGACGATCAGGGCCAGGGCGTCGACCTTCTCGCCGTTGATGAGGACATCGAGCTTGACCAGGCTGGCGGCTTCGAAGCGATCGAAGCTGTAGTCCAGCGAGGCATAGCCACGGCTCACCGACTTGAGGCGGTCGAAGAAGTCCAGCACCACCTCGTTCATCGGCAGGTCGTAGCTGACCTGCACCTGGCTGCTGAGGAACTGCATGTCGCGCTGGACGCCACGCTTCTCGATGCACAGGGTGATGACGTTGCCCAGGTGCTCCTGGGGCACCAGGATATTGGCGCGGACGATGGGCTCGCGCATCTCGGCGACGGAGGCCAGGTCCGGCAGCTTCGACGGGTTGTCGACATAGATGGTGCTGCCATCCTTGAGCACCACCTCGAAGACCACGGTCGGCGCGGTGGTGATGAGGTCGAGATCGTATTCGCGTTCCAGGCGCTCCTGGATGATCTCCATGTGCAGCATGCCGAGGAAGCCGATGCGGAAGCCGAAGCCGAGGGCCTCGGAGCTTTCCGGCTCGTATTGCAGGGCCGCGTCGTTGAGGGTGAGCTTCTGCAGCGCTTCGCGGAAGTCCTCGAAGTCATCGGAGCTGACCGGGAACAGACCGGCGTAGACCTGCGGCTTGACCCGCTGGAAGCCCGGCAGCATGGCCACGTCGGGGGTGGCACTGAGGGTCAGGGTATCGCCGACCGGGGCACCGAGAATTTCCTTGATGCCGGCGATGATGAAGCCCACTTCACCGGCCTTCAGATCGGGCATTTCGGTGTGCTTGGGCGAGAAGACGCCGACGCTGTCGACCTGGTGCACCTTGCCGGTGGACTTGACCAGGATCTTGTCGCCCTTCTTGACCCGCCCGTGCTTGACGCGCACCAGCGAGACGACGCCCAGGTAGTTGTCGAACCAGGAATCGATGATCAGCGCCTGCAGGGGCGCGTCGATTTCCCCTTCGGGCGGCGGGATGACCTTGACCAGTTGCTCCAGCACCTCGGGTACGCCCATGCCGCTCTTGGCGCTGCAGGGCACGGCGTCGGTGGCGTCGATGCCGATGATGTGCTCGATCTCGGCCTTGACCTTGTCCGGCTCGGCCTGGGGCAGGTCCATCTTGTTCAGCACCGGCATGACCTCGAGGCCCTGCTCAATGGCGGTGTAGCAGTTGGCGACCGACTGGGCTTCCACGCCCTGGCCCGCATCCACCACCAGCAGCGCGCCTTCGCAGGCGGCCAGCGAACGGCTGACTTCGTAGGTGAAGTCGACGTGGCCGGGGGTATCGATGAAGTTGAGCTGGTAGGTCTTGCCGTCCTGAGCCTTGTAGTACAGCGTGACGCTGTGGGCCTTGATGGTGATGCCGCGCTCGCGCTCGAGATCCATGGAATCCAGGACCTGGGCCTCCATTTCTCGGTCGCTCAAACCACCACAGATCTGGATAAACCGATCCGCAAGCGTCGACTTGCCGTGATCGATGTGGGCGATGATGGAGAAATTGCGGATATGGCTCAGATCACTCACGAATCAGCACTCGAATAGCCAGCAGCGGAACATCCGCCGGGAAAATAGCGGGGGAGTTTACCTGAATGCGGCAAACAAGGGGACTCGCGCCGTTCGAGCGGACAAAAAGAAGGGGCAGTCACCTGCCCCCACTCCCCTACCCGGTCCTTACTTGCCTGGCAGCTTGAAGGTGATGAAGCTGGCGCGGCCCTCGCGCACCACGCGCATCGAGATGGAGCGACCCGCCGGCAGTGCCGAGGTGATCTTCTCGAAGGCCGTGGCGGATTCGATGGGCTGGTTGTTCAGATGGGTGATGACATCGCCCGGACGCAGACCGATGGCCGCGGCGGGACCGTCGCCACTGAGCTTGTTAATGACCACACCGCTCTGGATATCCATGGTCTTCTTCTGCTCGGCGGTCAGGTTGGCCACGGCGATCCCCAGGCGATTGCTGGCCCGATCGGAACCGCGTTCGCCACCGGACGTGGCCTGGTCGTCCTTGGGCATGTCGCCCACGGTGACGCTGAGGTTCTGCCGCTTGCCTTCGCGGATGACCTCCATGTCGGCCTTGGCGCCCGGCTTGAGGTTGCCGATCAGGTGCGGCAGGTCGGCGGATTCCTCGATCTTCTGGCCGTTGACCGAGAGGATGACGTCGCCGACCTTGATGCCGCTCTTGGCTGCCGGGCCGTCGTCCAGAATCTGGGCGACCAGGGCACCGGCCGGACGATCCAGGCCGAAGGACTCGGCGAGATCCTTGTCCACTTCCTGGATGACCACACCGAGCCAGCCACGGCTGACCTTGCCTTCGGTCTTCAGCTGATTGGCCACGTTCATGGCCACGTCGATCGGGATGGCGAAGGACAGCCCCATGAAGCCACCGGAGCGGGTGAAGATCTGCGAGTTGATCCCGACCACCTCACCCTTGAGGTTGAACAGCGGGCCACCGGAGTTGCCCGGATTGATGGCAACGTCGGTCTGGATGAAGGGCACGTAGCTTTCGTTGGGTAGGCTACGGCCCTTGGCGCTGACGATACCGGCGGTGACCGAATGATCGAAGCCGAAGGGCGAGCCGATGGCCAATACCCATTCGCCGACCTTCAATTGATCGGAGCTGCCCAGCTTGAGGGTGGGCAGATCTTTGGCATCGATCTTCAGCAGGGCCACGTCGGTACGGGGATCCGCGCCGATCAGCTTGGCCGTGTGATCGCTGCGATCGGAGAGACGCACCAGGATCTCGTCGGCATCGGCGACCACGTGGTTATTGGTCAGGATGTAGCCATCGGCAGAGATGATGAAGCCGGAACCCAGCGACTGGGCCTGCTCCTGCTTGCCACGGGGACTGCGCGGCATTTGCGGAATGCTGCGCTCGAAGAATTCACGGATGCCCGGCGGCAGACCTTCCAGGTCCGGCATGGTCATGGCGCCAGCGCCGCGACCTTCGGGAATTTTCTGTCGGGTGCTGATATTGACGACCGCGGGAGACGCTGCCTCGACCAGGCCGGTGAAATCCGGCAGATCGGCCCGAGCCATGGCCGTCAGTCCCATCAGCCAGAGCCCCATCAGGGCCGCCGTGTAATGCTTTAGATTGCGCATGCGCATGCAGCTCCACTCTATCCAATGACTTGAACACATCGCTGGCGACCAGCCCTTCCCGGATGGGAGGCATAGTCAGTGACGACTGGCAGCAGAAATAGCACGCCCTTGCTGAACGATAGCTTTCGAAGCTTTTTTGCGACCTGGTCGAAAATCCTTCAGGCAAAAAAAGGGCACCTGAAGCTTAACTCCAGGCGCCCTTTCTGCGGTGAGACCAGCGAATCAACGCTGGGCAGGAACATCCTGCTTTTCACCAACCGCCGGCTGATCAGCCTTGGCTTCGGCGTTGGCCTTGGTGCTTTCTTCGCTGAAGCTGGCCAGTACGGCCGGGCTACGCGCAGGTTGCGGCACGGTCAGCTGGCTCGGCGCCTGCTGGGCCAGACCCTGGGTAGAGACGTCAGACTGATTGTACATCCGCACACCCGCCAGTACGGCGAAGGTCACGGACGCGGCAACCGCGACACGACCCAGGCTCGACCAGCGACCCTTGCTGACCTGAGCAGCGACGGGCGCTGCCGGGGCTGCGGCGACCTCATCACGCTCCAGCGTGGTGGTAACGCCCTTGGCGATGTCCAGATTCGGCATCATGGGCTCGCCGCGAATCACGGCGCTGACCATGGCGTAGCGCGACCAGGTGGCGCGCAATTCCGGGTCCTTGCTGACCTCGGCGATGACACGCCGGGTTTCGAATTCGTCCGCTTCGTTATCCATAACAGCGGACAGGGATTCCAGCAGGGCTTCACGACTCATACGTATTACCTCTCTAAAAGCTGTCGCCGCTGTCTATGCATCACGCAGCAGGGGCTGCAATGCTTTGTCTATCGCTTCCCGAGCTCGGAAAATCCGAGACCGGACCGTTCCAACCGGACACTGCATGACATTAGCAATGTCTTCGTAGCTGAGGCCTTCGAACTCACGAAGGGTCAGCGCGGTACGCAGATCTTCCGGGAGTTGCTGGATGGTACGGTGCACGGTGGCCTCGATCTCATCCCGCAAGAGGGACCGCTCTGGGGACTCGATATCCTTTAGAGCATGGTCGCCTTCATAAAATTCCGCATCTTCGGCACTGACGTCGCTGTCCGGTGGACGACGACCCCGGGCAACCAGATGGTTTTTCGCCGTGTTGATGGCGATGCGATAAAGCCAGGTGTAGAAAGCGCTATCACCGCGGAAGTTCCCGAGCGCGCGATAGGCCTTGATAAAAGCCTCCTGAGCGACGTCCTGGGCTTCCTGGGTATCGTGGACGAAACGCACGATCAGACCGAGGATCTTGTGCTGATACTTGAGCACCAGCAGGTCGAAGGCACGCTTGTCACCACGCTGGACGCGCTCGACAAGTTGTTGATCCTGCTCCTGGGTGGGCAGGGCTTGCTTGCTGTCCTTGGCTTGCAGCTCTTTATCGTCCTTGCTTTCACTATCGACGCGCGCTGCTAGACTGGGCTGTTGCACGAAAGTTCTCCCCTCCACAGCAGTTGATGAGCGAGCACTAATATGGCTGCTGATCGCTCCTGGGTGTCACTGATTTAGCTTTGGCAGATGGCTCATTCTCGTCTGGGCATTCCCGCCGCACGGATGAGCAATTATCTGTACATAGACCCTGCTCCACGCCCGCGAGTTCCCTGCTCGATGCCGCGCGATGGCTATGCCGTCAGCCGCCTTGTTCCTATACTCGCCGTCTCGGTGAGAAGGAAACGTCATGGCGCGTCATCTGGAATTCGATGTCCTGGTAATCGGCAGCGGCGCCGCGGGCCTGACGCTCGCGCTCAATCTGCCGGCGACGCTGTCGATCGCGGTCTTGAGCAAAGGCGAATTGGCGCAAGGCTCGACCTATTGGGCCCAGGGTGGCGTCGCCGCCGTGCTGGACGAGGGCGATACCGTCGAGGCGCACGTGCAGGATACCCTAATCGCGGGCGCCGGACTGTGTGACGAAGGGGCCGTGCGCTTCACCGTCGAGCACAGTCGCGAGGCCATGCAGTGGCTGATCGACCAGGGCGTGCCCTTCACTCGCGAACAGGACACCGGCAAGGGCGGCCTGGGCTTTCACCTGACCCGTGAAGGCGGCCACAGCCACCGACGCATCATTCACGCCGCCGATGCCACCGGCATGGCCATCTTCGACACCCTGCTGCGCATCGCCGAAGGCCGCCCCAACATCCAGCTGCTCAGCCAGCGCGTGGCGGTGGATCTGATCACCACGGAAAAGCTCGGCCGGCCGGGCGCCCGTTGCCTGGGCGCCTATGTGCTCGACCGGACCAGCGATCAGGTGGACACCCTGCACGCACGCTTCACGGTGCTGGCTACCGGCGGGGCCAGCAAGGCCTACCTCTATAGCACCAACCAGGACAGCGCCAGCGGCGACGGTATCGCCATGGCCTGGCGCGCCGGCTGCTCGGTGGCCAACCTGGAATTCAACCAGTTCCATCCCACCTGCCTCTATCACCCCCATGCGCGGAGCTTTCTGATCACCGAAGCCCTGCGTGGCGAGGGCGCGGTGTTGCGCCTGCCCGATGGCGAACGCTTCATGCCGCGCTTCGACCCCCGCGCCGATCTGGCACCGCGGGACGTGGTGGCCCGCGCCATCGACCATGAGATGAAGCGCCTGGGCGTCGACTGCGTCTTCCTCGATATCAGCCACAAGCCGGCGGACTTCGTGCAGGAGCACTTTCCCACGGTCCATCGGCGCTGCCTGGAGCTGGGTATCGACATTACCCGCGATCCGATCCCGGTGGTACCGGCGGCGCACTACACCTGTGGCGGCGTGCGGGTCGATGCGCATGGGCGCACGGATCTCGCCGGCCTCTACGCCATCGGCGAGACCAGCTGCACCGGTCTGCATGGGGCCAATCGCATGGCCAGCAATTCGTTGCTGGAGTGCTTCGTCTATGCCCGCTCGGCGGCGCTGGACATCCAGGCGCAGGAGGCCGAGATCGTCATGCCGCGCGACCTGCCCGACTGGGATGCCAGCCAGGTGACGGACTCGGACGAGGACGTGGTCATCGCCCACAACTGGGACGAACTGCGGCGCTTCATGTGGGACTACGTCGGCATCGTGCGCACCACCAAGCGCCTGGTACGCGCCCGCCATCGCATCCGGCTGCTGATGGACGAGATCGACGAGTTCTATAGCAACTATAGAGTCAGTCGCGACCTGATCGAGTTGCGCAACCTGGCGCAGGTGGCGGAGCTGATCATCGAGAGCGCCCTTGCCCGCCAGGAAAGTCGCGGCCTGCATTTCACCCTGGACTATCCGCAGCTCGCCAGCGACGCCGCCCGGGACACTATTCTGGTGCCGCGAACCGGCGCGGGGCGAAGCGAAGCCTGACCCGCAGGCGGCGATGGGCGTCCGCGGTCAGGCTGTCACGGGCGATGCAGAGACTGCGAGTGAGTCTTTCGCCAGGCAGGCGATAGCGCAGGACCACCAGCAGCGGCAATGCCAGGCTGTCCGGGCATAATTGCACAGCCTGCCAGCCACTGGCCGGCGACCAGAGCTGCCACCCCTCGGCGCCATGCCGTAGCCGCCGCGGAACCTCCGGATAGCGCTGCTGGAGCTGCCGCTGGCGCACACGCTGCCAGGACCAGAGCACCAGCAGCGTCAGGAGAGCTTTGAGCGTCCAGGGAATGGCCGTCAGCCAGGGGCTGATCCCTGCAGCGAACGCCGCTACGGCATGCAGCCGCAGGAGGCCCGCCGAGGCGCTCCAGCGGCATTCGAAGGGCTCAAGCCGGCTGGACACGGTCCAGGATCATGCGCACGATGATCTGCAGGTCGGCGTCTTCCGGTTCGCCGCGCTGCATGAACCAGTGGAACATGTCCTGATCCTCGCACTCGAGCAGCTTGCGATAGCGCGCCTGGTCTTCGGCAGTCAGGGAGGAATAGACCTCCTTGACGAAGGGCACCAGCAACACATCCAGCTCCAGCATGCCGCGGCGGCTGTGCCAGTACAATCTATTGAGTTCGGTAGCTTCGGTACTCATGGGGACTCCTGCGACAATCGGCGCAGTATAAGCCTGAAGCGCCCCATCGCGCAGTGCGCCTGACATTCACTCTGGGCGCGCCTATGATGAGCGGCTTCACTCGACACGGAGCTGCAGCCGCAATGGCCAACTCGCCGTATTTCTGCCGCTTGACCCACGAAGGCGTCCTGGCCATCCGCGGGGTCGATGCGACCAAGTTTCTCCAGGGGCAGCTGACCTGCAACCTCAATTATCTCGCTGACGACCAGGCCGGTCTGGGCGGTCGCTGCACGCCCAAGGGCCGTCTAGTCTCCAGCTTCCGCATCGTCAAGCAGGCCGACGGCTATCTGTTGGCGATGGCCGCGGAACTGGTCGAGCCACTGCTGGCCGATCTGAAGAAATATGCGGTCTTCTCCAAGTCGACGCTCGCGGATGAAAGCGCCCAATGGCAACGCCTCGGGCTCTCGGCTGCGGGCTTCGCCAGTGCCTATCCCGACATCGCGCTGGGTGACCAGGCCAATGCCGTGGCGCCGCTCGATGACGGCTTCGCCCTGCGGCTGGAGGATGGCCGGGTCGAGACCTGGCGCGCGGCGGACGCAGCGGTGCCGGCCTTGCCGGAGGTCGCGCTCGATGAGTGGCTGCTGGCCCAGGTGCGGGCCGGCGTGGGCCAGCTGTTCGGCGCGACCCGCGAGCTGTTCGTCCCACAGATGATCAACCTGCAGGCCCTGGATGGCGTGAGCTTTCGCAAGGGCTGCTATACCGGCCAGGAGATCGTCGCGCGCATGCAGTACCTGGGCAAGCTCAAGCGGCGTCTCTATCGCCTGGCCGGCAGCGACCAGCCCCCTGCCGTGGGCACCGAGCTGTTCTCGCCAGTCCATGGCAGCAGCGTGGGCGAGGTGGTACTGGCCGCGCCAAGCGCCGAGGGTTGCGAGTTCCTGGCCGTGCTGCAGGGCGATGCCGTGGCTGACGGGCGCATCGCGCTGGGCAGCTCGGACGGGCCAAACTGCCGTTTACTCGATTTGCCCTACTCTCTCGACAGCGATCGTGAAATAAAGCGCTGAAGGTTGGGATCGCCTTTTCCGCTCCTCACACAGGTATGTCATGACTCCTCTTGCTGAAAAAGTTGTTCAGGATCTTCTCCACGCGATAGACACGGACCGCGTGGTGCTGCCCACCCTTCCCGAGGTGGCCCTGAAGGTCAGAGAAGCGGCCGAAGACCCCAACGTGGGCGTCGCCGAGCTGAGTCGGGTGATCGCCATGGACGCAGCCCTGACGGCGCGCCTGATCAAGGTGGTCAACAGCCCGCTGCTGCGCACCAGCAAGGAGATCACCGACCTGCAGATGGCGGTCGGACGCCTGGGCATCAACTACACGGCGAATCTGGCCACGGGTCTGGCCATGCAGCAGATGTTCCAGGCCACCAGCGACGCCGTAGATCGCAAGATGCGCGAGGTCTGGAGCCAGGGCACCGAGATCGCCGCCATCAGCCATGCGCTGTGCAAGAGGTACACCCGCCTGATGGCCGACCGCGCCCTGCTCGCCGGCCTGGTGCACCAGATCGGCGTGCTGCCGATCCTGACCTATGCCGAAGAGCAGGAAGAATTGCTGGCCAACGCCATCACCCTCGATCAGGTGACCGCGCGCATCCATCCGCAGATCGGCGAACGCATCCTCAAGGTCTGGGATTTCCCGGCCGACATCGCCTGCGTACCCCGGGAGTACCTGGCGCTGGAGCGCCAGCCCGCCGCGGCCGACTATGCCGATATCGTGCAGGTCGCCTCGCAGCTGCACGCGCAGCGTCAGGGTCAGGGTCAGCAGGAGAGCTCGGTCCAGACGCTGCCCGCCGGCATCCGCCTGGGGCTGAACAATCAGCCGGACCCCGCTCAGGATCCGGCCTTCTGGGACGCGGTGGAACAGTCGCGCACCCTGCTCGGCTGAGTCTAGGCCTGTCTGAAAAGTCGCCGAGCGAAGGTCAGGGAAGGCAAAAATCCGTGAGGAAGCGGACCGGGCTCGCGAACGAGTTTACGAGTGGTAAATGAGCATTCCGGCCGGGCTGGCGATCCAGCGAATTTTTAACGCAGCATGGCCAAGCACAGGCACTCTTAGACAAGGCCTAGGCTTCCTCGGCGGGAAATTCGACCCTTACCCGTAGCCCGCCGAGCGCGCCGTCCAGCAACTGGATGCGGGCGCGATGGGCGGCGCAGATCTCACCGACGATGGCCAGCCCCAGGCCGGCACCACCGGACTGGGGATCCAGGCGCTGAAAGCGCTCGAAGACCTTGGCCCGCGCGCTGGCGGGAATGCCGGGACCGTCATCCTCGACCTCCAGCACCGCCGGGGCCAACACCCGCACCACGATGTTGCCACCTGACTGGCTGTGGGCCAGGGCGTTTTCCACCAGATTGCAGAGCAGCTCGTTGAGCAGCGTCGGCTCGCCGATCACCGGCGCCTTGGCGAACGGCTCGAAGGCCAGGGCGACGCCCTTGGCATGGGCCAGCGGGGCCAGCGCCATGGCCAGCTCCCTGGCCAGCTCGCTGAGTTCCAGGCGCTCGGCGCCCCCTTCGGCGATGGCTTGGGCACCACTCTCGATCCGTGCCAGCGACAGCAGCTGATTGGCCAGGCGCGCCAGGCGATCGGTGCTGGTGCGGGTTTCTTCCAGGGTGGCGTACCAGGCCTGGGGCTCGCGTTCGCGCAAGCCCAGTTCGACCCGCGCCTTGATCGCTGCCAGCGGGGTGCGCAATTCATGGGCGGCGTTGGCGATGAAGTCGGCCTGGCGCTCGAACAGTCGGCGCAGACGCAGGGTGAAGCCTTCCAGGGCATGCACCAGCGGCAGCAGTTCCTGGGGCGCGCGCACCTCGGGCAGCGGGCGCAGGTCGTCCACCCCACGCTCTTCCACGGCCTGGCGCAGGCGCTCCAGGGGACGCAGAGCGGCGCCCACCGCCATCCACACCAGCAGGATGGCACCCAGCCCCATCAGCCCCAGGCGGATCAGGGTGTCGGTGAGCAGGCTGCGGGCCACCTCTTCGCGGGCTTCGGCGGTCTCGGCGACACGAATCTCGGCCATGCCGGTGAGATCCGGCTGGCTGACCGGCTGGGCCAGGCTGACCACCCGCACGTCCTTGCCGCGATAGGTGCTGTTGTAGAAGCGCGCCAGGGCCGGATAGTCGCGGGTCAGGGCTGCGTCCGGTGGAGGTGGCGGGATCTCCTCGTAGCCGGAAATCAGTCGGCCACGGGTGTCCAGCACCTGGTAGAAGATGCGTCCGACGTTGTCGTAGGCGAAGTTGTCCAGGGCGATGTAGGGCACATCGGCACGCAGGGTGCCGTTGCTGGCGGACAGGCCCGCGGCGATGGTACGGGCCGAGGCCAGCAACGTCCGATCATAGGCCACGTCGGCCAGGCGCCGGCCATTGAGATAGGCGGCCAGGCTGCTGACCGCCAGGATCACCGCGAGCAGGATGACCATGCGCAGCAACAGGCGGCCACGCAGGCTGCCAGCGGCCTTCGCCACGTCAGCCATGCTGCTCTTCCAGCAGATAGCCCAGGCCGCGGAAGGTGACGATGCGTACCGCGCCGGCTTCCAGCTTCTTGCGCAGGCGATGCACATAGATCTCGATGGCTTCGGGACTGGCTTCCTCGTCCAGGCCGAAGACTTGCGAGGCGAGCTGCTCCTTGCTCATGACCCGGCCGGGGCGGGCGATGAGCGCAGCCAGTACGGCGTGCTCGCGGGAGGTGAGCGACAGTGCTTCCTCCGCCAAGGTGAAGCGCGAGGTATTGAGGTCATAGATCAGTGGACCGCAGCGTTGCTGGCGATCCCCGCCCAGCACGCTGCGGCGCAGCAGGGCCTTGACCCGGGCTTCCAGTTCGGTGAGCTCGAAGGGCTTGGCCAGGTAGTCGTCGGCACCGAGATTGAGGCCCTGCACCCGATCCTTGACCTCGCCGCGGGCGGTCAGCATCAGCACCGGCAGGCGATCACCGCGCTCGCGCAGGCGCGCCAGGACCTCGAAGCCGTCCATGCGCGGCAGGCCGACATCAAGGATGGCCAGGGCGTAGCTCTCACTCTGCAGGGCCAGATCCGCGGCCACGCCATCGTTGAGCAGATCGACGTTGAGCCCGGCATTCTTGAGCGCCTGGGCGACGCTTTCGGCCAGTGGCGGATGATCTTCGACCAATAGGATGCGCACGCTGACAGCTCCCGCTCAAAAGATTCGAGTTTACCGGATACCGGCCAGCTGGCCTGTAGCCGGAACCGCACTATTGCTGCCTTTCACGATTGAAAGGCTGTTGAAAGCTTGGCGGTCTAGAGTGAAAGGTAGCGGTCCCAGAACCGCATGATGCTTGCCCAAGCGCCACCCCTGGTTGGCCAACAACAATAACAAGCGGAACGACATCCATGCTCGCCCTCGCGCAGCTCCACGTGCTCACCCTTCTCTTCTGTGAACGATCGCCGCCCTGGCGAGCCTGAGCCGTGTCCGCCTGTCAGCTTCTGAAATAACAACAAAAGGAAGACGTCGATGAGCACCACCTTGCGCAACCTCACCCTGACCCTGGCCGCCTCCGTGCTGCTGTCCGCCCAGGCCGTGGCCGAACCCAAGCGTCCCGAATGCATCGCCCCGGCCTCCCCGGGTGGTGGCTTCGACCTGACCTGCAAGCTGGCCCAGAGTGGCCTGGTGGAAGCCAAGTTGCTGGACAAGCCCATGCGCGTGACCTACATGCCCGGCGGGGTAGGCGCGGTGGCCTACAACACCGTGGTGGCTCAGCGTCCGGCCGATGGCGACACCATCGTCGCCTTCTCCAGCGGTTCGCTGCTGAACCTGGCCCAGGGCAAGTTCGGTCGTTTCGACGAGAAGGCCGTACGCTGGCTGGCGGCGGTGGGGGCCAGCTATGGCGCCATCGCGGTCAAGGCCGATTCGCCCTACAAGACCCTGGGTGATCTGGTCGAGGCGCTGAAGAAGGACCCGAGCAAGGTGGTCATCGGCTCCGGTGGTACCGTGGGCAGCCAGGACTGGATGCAGACGGCCCTGATCGCCAAGGCCGCCGGTATCAATCCCAAGGAACTGCGCTACGTGGCCCTGGAAGGCGGCGGCGAGATCGCCACCGCGCTGCTGGGCGGCCACATCCAGGTCGGCAGCACCGACATCTCCGACTCCATGCCCCATGTCGAGGCCGGCAACATGCGCCTCCTGGCGGTCTTCGCCGAACAGCGTTTCGACGAACCGGCGATGAAGGACATCCCCACCGCGCGTGAGCAGGGCTACGACATCGTCTGGCCAGTGGTCCGCGGCTTCTATGTCGGCCCGAAGGTCACCGACGAGCAGTACAACTGGTGGAAAGCCAGCTTCGACAAGCTGCTGGCGTCCGACGACTTCGCCAAGCTGCGTGATCAGCGCGAACTCTTCCCGTTCGCCATGACCGGTGCCGAACTGGATGCCTATGTGCAGAAGGAAGTCGCACGCTACCGCGGCATGGCCAAGGAATTCGGCCTGATCCAGTAACAGAGCCCCCGCCCCTGGCGCCCCTCCGGGCGCCTTCGAGGATGTCGACATGATCTTCCAACGCGCCTTCATGGCGGTCTGGCTGGTGGCCGGACTCGTCATGCTGTTCATCGCCCGGGATTACCAGGCGCCCTTCTCCTACGAGCCGGTCGGTCCGCGGGCCTATCCGATGCTGATGTTCGGGCTGATGAGCCTGGGCCTGGCCTATCTGATCATTCGTCCCACGCCGATCGGCGACGGCGAGGACCAGAAGCCGCTGGACGCTTCCTCGCTGCGCAAGGTGGTGGCTTGCTGCGTCATCCTGCTGGGCTATGCCCTGACCTTCCAGCCGCTGGGCTTCCCCCTGAGCGCCTTCCTGACCGCCACCCTGTGCGGCCTGCTCTATGGTGGCCGCCTGATGCCCTGCGCCCTGGTCAGCCTGCTGCTCTCGGTAAGTCTCTATGTGCTGTTCGACCGGGTGATGGAAGTCCCCCTACCTCTTGGCGTGCTGGAATTCCTGGAAGGCTGACATGGAAACCTTGAATTTTCTGATGCAGGGCTTCGGCGTCGCCATGACGCCGACCAACCTGATCGTGGCGCTGATCGGCACCCTGATCGGCACCGTGGTGGGTCTGCTGCCGGGTCTCGGGCCGATCAACGGCATCGCCCTCTTGATCCCGGTGGCCTTCGCCCTGGGCCTGCCGCCGGAAACCTCGCTGATCCTGCTGGCGGCGGTCTATCTGGGCTGCGAATACGGCGGCCGGATCTCCTCGATCCTGCTGAACATCCCCGGCGAAGCCGCGACCATGATGACCTGTCTGGACGGCTATCCGCTGGCACGCCAGGGCATGGCGGGCGTAGCCCTGTCGCTGTCGGCCTGGAGCTCCTTCATCGGCGCCTTCATCGCTACCTGCGGCATGGTGCTGTTCTCGCCGCTGCTGGCCAAGTGGGCGATCGCCTTCGGTCCCGCGGAATACTTCGCGCTGATGGCCCTGGCCATTCTCAGCCTCTCCGGCATGGCCGCCGAAAAGCCGGTCAAGACCCTGGTCGCCGCGCTGTTCGGCCTGGCCATCGCCTCCGTGGGCATCGACGCCAACAGCGGCGTCTATCGCTTCACCTTCGACAACGTGCACCTGGCCGACGGCATCGACTTCGTGATCCTGGTACTGGGCCTGTTCTCGGTGAGCGAACTGCTCCTGCTGCTGGAGCAGACCCACCACGGTCAGGTCGCGGTCAAGGCTACCGGGCGCATGCTGTTCAATGTGCGCGAAGCGCGCAGCGTGTTCATGGTCAACCTGCGCAGCTCGGTGAGCGGCTTCATCATCGGCGTGCTGCCGGGCGCCGGCGCGACCCTGGCCAGTGCCCTGGCCTACACCACCGAGAAGCGCATGGCCGGTGCCGATGGCAAGTTCGGCAAGGGTGACCTGCGTGGTCTGGCCGCACCGGAAACCGCCATCGGCGCGGCGGTGTGCGGCAACATGATTCCCATGCTGACCCTGGGCATCCCCGGCTCGGGCACCACCGCGGTGATGATCGGCGCCCTGACCCTGTACAACATCACCCCCGGCCCGCTGCTGTTCCAGAACGAGCCGAATCTGGTGTGGGGCCTGATCGCCTCGCTGTTCATCGCCAACGTGATGCTGCTGATCCTCAACGTGCCCATGGTGAAGATGTTCACCAAGATCCTCGATGTGCCGAACTGGTCGCTGGCCCCGGCCATCGCCATCATCACCGGCATCGGCGTCTACGCGGTGCACGCCACCACCTTCGACCTGGTGTTGATGGTCTGCGTGGGCATCTTCGGCTACATCATGCGCAAGCTGGACTTCCCGCTCTCACCGCTGCTGCTGGGCTTCATCCTCGGCGAGCTGATGGAGACGAGTCTGAGACGCGCACTGTCGATCTCCAACGGCGAAGTGGGCATCCTCTGGCAGAGCGGCATCAGCCAGGCCATCTGGATCGTCTGCATCCTGATGGTGGCCCTGCCCTTCTACCGTGCCTGGCGCAAGCGTCGCGCGCCCAAGGCCGCGACCGTCTGAGGTAGGCGACACCCGCGCCCGCGGCCGGAGTCCTTCCGCCCGCGGGCTTTTTCATTCAGGAAGATTTGAAGCTCTTCTTAGGATAGATGTCGTAGCGGCTGGACTTGCCCTCCAGCACATAGCCCGGCTTTACCCCTTCGATGGCCGGCGCCTTGCGCGGGCGCTTGACCACCACCCGGTGACTGGCGCGGGCCAGGGCAGCGGCGAGCAAGGCCGGGGCGTCCAGGTCGTCGCCCACCAGCGGCCGGAACAGACGCATCTCCTTCTTCACCAAGGCGCTCTTGTCGCGGTGCGGGAACATGGGATCCAGATAGATCACCTCGGGCGTCTCGCCCTGCTCGCCTTGCAGGTAGGCGGTGGAGTCGGCCGGCACCAGGGTCATCAGGGCGGCAATGCCGGCCGCCTCGGGGTCCCGCGCCGCGCGGGCCAGGCCGTCTTCGAGCAGGGCGGCGATCAGCGGCTGGCGCTCCAGCAGCGTCACCGGGCAACCCAGGGTGGCCAGCACGAAGGCGTCGCGGCCCAGACCCGCGGTGGCATCGAGGATACGCGGGCGCACACCCGGCCCGACCCCGACCGCCTTGGCGATCATCTGGCCGGCGCCGCCGCCGAACTTGCGTCTATGGGCCGCTGCGCCCTCGACGAAATCCACCCGCACCGGACCCGGCGCCTCCGGGCCGCGCTGGACCAGTTGCAGGCCTTGAGCGCCGAACTGCAGGGCGAACTCTTCGGTGGTGGCGGTACCCAGGGGCAGGCCCAGGCGCGCGGCCCAGGCAGCGGCAGCCTCCGTGTAAGCGGGTTTCAGGGCTTCGACGATAAGCGCGGGGCGGGCGGTAGACATGGGCGACTCGCTGGCGAAAAGACCGTGCATTCTACCGGCAGACGCGAAAGCCACCCATGTCGACATGGAAATGATCGCGGTGCGCCGCGTTGTAGTCCGGTCCCAGGGTGGTATTGAAGGAGCGGCAGGCCCCGTCGCGTACCAGCCGCAGAAAGCGCTGGGCCTGGGGATCGCCCTTCCAGTCCCGCGCCACGCTGATGCGCCGACCGTCGGCCAGGCGCAGCCCGGCGATGTCCAGCGCATTGGCGGTGGCGTGCTGACTGCGCCGGCCGCTGGCGCGACCGTAGGTGTTGCGGCAGGCGAAGCTGCCATAGTGCTCCACCTCGGCGACCCGCTGGCCATAGACGGCTTCGGCGGCCGGTTGCAGGGCCTGGCGTTCGAACAGCGCGAAACTCACCGCCAGCGGACAGCTGGCGACGAAGCTGCCGTTGAGGCGCACCCCTTCCCCCCGCTGGATGCGTACCGCCCGCTCCAGCGGGCAGTCGGCCGAACCGGGATTGCCGCGCAATTCGCGAAAGCTGAGCGCCGAGGTGGCCAGGGACGCCGCGCAATAGTCGGCATCGGCCTGCAGACGCCAGAGCTTGAGCCGGGTGACGGCATTGGCGGGTGCCTGGATATCCAGTGGCGCCCAGGGGTTATAGGCCGGCGGGATGCGCAGCCAGCCCTGGTCGAAGGCGGTGTGCAGACCGCTGTAGAGCAGGATGACGAGACCGAGCAGGTGTCTGGCTTTCATGCGGCGCGCCGAAGAGGATTCGCAAGGCGAAGTCTTCATCAGACCGGAGCGGCCAGCGGGAATGCCGGCGAAAACGTCGCCAAACGTATCGCGGCGGACGCCAGGGGCTAGAGCAGGCCGAGTTGCTCGGTGTCGGCGGTGCTCAACTCGGGCAACGCCGGCAGGCCGGGCAGGCGTTCGCGCAGCTGGGCATGGAATCTCAGGGCCAGTTCGGGCGCCTGGCGATTGTCTGGGGTGTGCAGGAAGACATAGGGCACCTTGCCCCCTTCGATCCAATCGGCCACCCGGGTCACCCACTTGGCCAGGTAGTAGTCGTTCGCCGCCAGCTCCAGGCGACCGATGAAGCGCACCTGGGGATGCTCGCTGAAAGCCAGGGCACGGGCCGGTACCCGCGGCTTCTTGGCCTGGGCCAGGCGCACGGCCGGCTCACTCGGATCGGCGCTGAACAGGACCGCGGAATCCAGGCCGACGCGTTCCACACCCAGCTCCATGAGCAGGCGATTGAGCGCGCGCTCGGTTTCGCCCTTGTCGAAAAAGGCCAGGTGCCTGACCTCCACGGCCAGGGCGCAACGCGGTGCCATGGCCGAAAGAAAGACCTTCAGCTCATTGAGCCGATCCGGACCGAAGCCCGCAGGCAGTTGCAGCCACAGCGGACTGGCCCGTTCGCCCAGGGGCGCCAGCAATTCCAGAAAGGTGCGGGCGCTGGAGAGTTGCACCCGCAGATCCTCGGCATGGCTGATGTCCCGGGGAAACTTGGCGCAGAAGCGAAAGCCGGCCGGCATCAGCTCGGCCCAACGGCGAATGGTGTCCGCCGAGGGCCAGGCATAGAAGGTGGTGTTGCCCTCCACGGCGTTGAACACCTGGGCATAACGCGACAGGAAGTCACCCGGGCGCAGGCCGTGGTAGAGGCTTTCGCGCCAGGCGTTGTCGTTCCAGGAGGGACAGCCGAGAAAGTACGGCAGCATCAGGCGTAGAGATCGAGGCCCACGACGCTGGAGGAGCCATCCGGCTCGGCGCCGAGGGCGGCGGTGCTGCCGTAGCTGGCCAGCGCCTGTTGCGCACGTGCGGTGAGCTGACTGGCGAAGCGCCCTTCGCGCTCGCTGAGCACCAAGCCATTGCCACCGCCGTTGCCGGTATCGGTCGCCGCGGCCGCCTCGACGCGGCGCACCGGCTCGAGCTTGGGCTGAGCGTTGTTGGCCGCTTCGCGGGCGATGGCGTTTTGACGGGCGGCCTCGTCCTGCGCCACCTCGCGTACGGGCGTGACCGCGCGCGAGGAACGATTCAGGGGGTAAGCAGAGGAGGAATAGCCGCTGTCAATGCGCATGGCAGGTCCCGAACGGATGGCACTACTCTAAGTAGGGTCGAAAGCTATGACAATCAAGGGCCGGACGCCCGTCGCGACCGGCGGACGAGCGGCATATACGGCTTGGACGTCAGACTATTACGCCGGGTTTCCTGACGTCAGACCGACTGCTTGGGAGTGGCGACCCGATCACGCAGATAGACGGGTTGCGCCGCTTCGGATTCGGCCGACACGGCTTCGCCGCGCTGCCAGGCCGAGGCCGCCAGCACCGCCAGATCCTGCGCATGGGGCAACAGGCTGGCATCGCTCTCGACCAGCGGCACGGCCATGCGGCCGGCATAGCCCCAGCCGGTGCCGGCTCCGAACCAGTCACCGGTGGCAGCCTCCGGCAGGGCGATGGCCTCGGGTGCCAGCACGGCTTCCGCCCCCGCCAGCACCATGGCTGCGCCGTCCAGGCGATAGCAGCCCCAGTAGACCTCATCCATGCGCGCATCGATGGCGGCGGCCACCTGGGTCACACCCCGCTCGCGCCAGGCGCGCTGGGCGATGATGGCCAGATTCGATACCGGCAGCACCGGCCGGTCCAGCCCGAAGGCCAGGCCCTGCACCACGCCGATGGCGATGCGCACGCCGGTAAAGGCGCCAGGGCCACGACCGAAGGCGATGGCGTCCACCTGCGCCAGACTCAGACCGGTCTCGGCCAGCAGCTCCTGCACCATGGGCAGCACCCGCTGGGCATGCAGGCGCGGCGCGATCTCGTAGCGATGGATGATCTCGTCGCCCAGATGCAAGGCGACCGAGCAGGCTTCGGTGGCGGTGTCGAGGGCGAGCAGGATGGACATGGGGTAGATCCGCAACTGGGGAAAAGGGCTGCGCATTCTAGAGGAAGACGGGTCGCGAGGGGACCCGCCCATCGATCGTGACGCCAGGACGGCGCCGCGACCGGACCGCCTGCAGGCACAGGCGGTCGTTACCGGCTTTTAGCTCAGGGCCTGCAGCACCTTGGCGGTGATGGCGTCCACCGAACCCACGCCCTCGATGCGGCTGCACTTCGGCGTGCCCTGGGCGGCGCCCAGCTTCTGGTAGAAGTCCACCAGCGGCTTGGTCTGGGAATGATAGAGGTCCAGACGCTTGCGAATGGTGGCTTCGCGGTCGTCTTCGCGCTGTACCAGCGGCTCGCCGGTCAGGTCGTCGGTGTCGGCGACCTTCGGCGGATTGTGCTCGATGTGATAGACGCGCCCCGAACCCGGATGCACGCGGCGACCTGACAGGCGCTGGACGATTTCTTCGTCATCGACGGCGATTTCCAGCACGTGGTCGATCTTGACGCCCGCGGCTTCGAGGGCTTCGGCCTGGGGAATGGTGCGCGGGAAGCCGTCGAACAGGAAACCCTTGGCGCAATCGGCGTCGAGGATGCGTTCGCTGATCAGGGCGATGATGATCTCGTCGGAGACCAGACCGCCATTGTCCATGATGTCCTTGACCTGCAGACCCAGGGGCGTGCCGGCCTTGACCGCGGCCCGCAGCATGTCGCCGGTGGAAACCTGCGGAATGCCGAATTTCTCAGTGATGAACCGGGCCTGAGTACCTTTGCCGGCACCGGGCGCTCCCAGCAGGATTACGCGCATCTGTTGCTCCTTAGAATGGTCTCGGACTGGCAGCCCACGCAGGGCGCTGTCGCGATGATTGTTGTCGACGACACGAGACGGCCAAAGGGACCAACCATACACAGCGCCCCCTGGCCGCACAAGTTACCAAGCGTCGCAGGTGCCGGGCCCGTCCAGACGACCCCGGGCACCGGCAAAAGCGACAGTCTGCTCAACCGGTATTGCGCAGTCCCGCGGCGATCCCGGCCACGCTCACCAGCAGGGCCTGATCGAGCGCCGCCGGCTGGCTTTCGCCCGCCGCCCGCGCCCGGGCCAGCAACTCGATCTGCAAGAGGTGCAGCGGATCGAGATAGGTGTTGCGCACGGCGATGAACACCAGGGTTTCCGGATGGTGTTCGAGCAATTCCCCCTGCCCGGTCAGCCGCAGTACCGCCACGCCGGCCTGGCGCAGCCGCTCGCGCAGCTGGCTGCCCAGCACCTGCAGGTCGGCCTCCACCAGGCGCTGGTCATAGAGCCGCGCCAGTTCGGCTTCGGCCTTGGCCAGCACCATCTCCAGCATGTCGATGCGGGTCTGGAAGAACGGCCAGCCTTCGCGCATCTCGCGCAGCAACGGCGATTCGCCACGGCGTTCGGCCTCGTCCAGCGCCTTCTCCCAGCCGAGCCAGGCGGGCAGCATCAGCCGGGTCTGAGTCCAGGCGAAGATCCAGGGGATGGCCCTGAGGCTTTCCACGCCGCCTTCGCGGCGCTTGGCCGGGCGACTGCCCAAGGGCAGCCGGCCCAGCTCCTGCTCCGGAGTGGCCTGGCGGAAATAGCTGACGAAATGCGGATCCTCGCGCACCACGCCGCGATAGGCCTGCAGGCTGTCGCGGGCCAGGCGATCCATCTGCTCGCGCCAGGCCGGTTCCGGCGCCGGCGGCGGCAACAGGGTGGCCTCCAGCACGGCGCCCAGGTACAGCGCCAGATTCTGCTCGGCGATGGCCGGCTGGCCGAACTTGAAGCGGATCATCTCGCCCTGTTCGGTGGTACGGAAGCGCCCGGCCACCGAGCCCGGCGGTTGCGAGAGGATGGCCGCATGGGCCGGACCGCCGCCACGCCCCACGGTGCCACCGCGGCCATGGAACAGCAGCAACTCCACGCCACGGCTGGCGCAGATGTCCACCAGGGCTTCCTGGGCGCGGTACTGGGCCCAGGCCGCCGTCAGGGTGCCGGCATCCTTGGCCGAATCGGAATAGCCGATCATGACCTCCTGGGGACCGGCCAGACGCGCCCGGTAGTCGGGCAGATCGAGCAGACTGGCGATGGCGCTACCAGCCTGATCCAGGTCGTCGAGGGTCTCGAACAGCGGCACCACGCGCATCGGCTGGCGCACCCCGCATTCGCGCAGCAGCAGCTGCACGGCGAGGACGTCAGATGCGGCACCGGCCATGGAGATGACGTAGGAGCCCAGGGCATCGGGCGGCGAGGCGGCGATGACGCGGCAAGTGGCGAGCACCTCCTGGGTGTCGGCCTCCAGCTCGGCGTCCAGCGGCAGCAAGGGACGCCGGCTGCCGAGTTCGCCACGCAGGAATTCCAGACGCTGCGCCTCGCTCCAGGCGGCATAGTCGCCCAGGTCCAGGTAGCGGCAGATGTCGGCCAGGGCCGCGGCATGGCGCGCGGCGTCCTGGCGGATGTCCAGACGGACCAGATAGAGGCCGAAGGTACGGGCCCGGCGCAGGGTGTCGAGCAGGGAGCCGTCGGCGATGACGCCCAGGCCGCAGTGCTGCAGGGAGTCGTAGCACAGCTGCAGCGGGGCGATCAGCTCGGCGTTGTCGCTGAGAATATGCCGGGCGCCGGCGTGGGGATCGGTGATGGCATGGGCCGCCCAGCTGCGGGTGATCTGCAGCCGCTCGCGCAGCACCTTGAGCACCTTGCGATAGGGTTCGGGATGATCGCCGGCCTGCTCGCGCAGGGCCGGACTCGCCGCCTGCATGGACAGCTCGGCGGCCAGCCGATCGACATCGCGCAGGTAGAGATCGGCGGCCATCCAGCGGGCCAGCAGCAGCACCTCGCGGCTGATGGCGGCGGTGACATTGGGGTTGCCGTCGCGGTCGCCGCCCATCCAGGACGAGAAGCGTACCGGCGCTGCCGTCAACGGCAAGCGCTGGCCGGTACGCTCCTGCAGGCAGTCGTCCAGCTTGCGCAGCAGGCTGGGGATCGCCTGCCAGAGCGAATTCTCGATCACCGCGAAGCCCCACTTGGCTTCGTCCACCGGCGTCGGGCGCTGGCGGCGGATCTCCTCGGTATGCCAGGCCTCGGCGATCAGCCGGCGCAGCCGGGCCTCGATGGCAGCCACCTCGGCGGAAGTCAGGTCGCGATGATCGAGGGCCGCCAATTGCGCGCTGATCTCGTCGTATTTCTGGATCAGGGTGCGCCGCGAAACCTCGGTGGGGTGGGCGGTCAGCACCAGATCGATGTCCAGCGCCGCGACCCGCTCGGCCAGCTCCTGGCCGGAGTGACCGGCCGCGGCCAGGCGCTCCAGCAACTCCGGCAGCACCTGCTGCTCGAAGGGTGGCGGCTCGTCTTCGGTGCGCCGTCTGACCCGGTGATATTCCTCGGCGATATTGGCCAGGTTGAGGAAATGGCTGAAGGCTCGCGCCACCGGCAGCAGTTCGTCTTCGGCCAGGGTATCCAGGGTGTCGCCCAGCTGGCGGGCACCCTCCGCGGAGCCGCCACGGGCGGCCTTGGCGCCCTTGCGGATCCGCTCGATCTTGTCGAGAAAGGCCGCGCCATGCTGGTCGGCAATGGTCTGCCCCAGGAGCTCACCCAGCAACCGCACCTGCTCGCGCAGGCGAATATCGATTTCCACCATCTCGTGCTCCTCGAAAGTACCGGTTCGGACCTCACGGCAACCGCTGCGGTCTAGCGCAGAGGACAGCACCCTAGTGACGCGGTTGCAAGCTCCGGTCGTTGCAGGGTGCCCAGCCGCGTCCGACCTGAATATCCGACCTTTGCCTAAGCCACGGGAGATACCCATGAAGATTCGCGAACTCGCTCACCAATGGGAGCAGCAGGCCACCACCTCCGGCACCACCCGCAGCTACCGCCTCGACTTGGAAGTCGAGACCGCGGCCCGTCTCGAGGCCCTTTGCGAACTCTATCCCCAGCGTACGCCCGAAGCCTTGCTCAGCGAGTTGCTGGCGGCCGCCTTCGAAGAACTGGAAGCCAGCTTTCCCTATGTGCAGGGCGAGGAAGTGGTGGCCACCGATGAACTCGGCGACCCCCTCTACGCCGATGCCGGCACGACGCCGCGCTTCCTGGAACTGGCGCGCAAGCACCTGCATCGACTGCAGTCCGACACGGCGGATTAGCCGCCGACCTGCAGCTTTACCTACGCCGCTACCGCTCTGCCAAGCACCTCCACGCCACGGCAAAATTCGATAGCCAGTGAACATTTTTGTCGGATGAGCGGTCACAGAGTCAGACCGCAGCGCTGGACGAGGGCTGGTTGTCAGCACCCGCCACGGACCTCTCGGGGTCGCGCCGGGCTTGTTTCCACATGCGGCTTTCCATGACCAGGCGCCCGCCCTGCCCGTGCCGGCGGCGCGCTTTTCGGATCAACAACGGAGCTTGAATCCATGAAGAGTGCCACTGCCCAAAAGTCCCTTTCCAAAGCCTGCACCCTGAAACTGGCAGCCCTTGCCCTGGGCAGCTCGCTGTTGCTGGCCGGTTGCGCCGGCAATCCGCCGACCGCGCAGATGGCCGTGACCCAGTCCGCCGTCAACGAGGCCGTGAGCTCCGGTGGCAACCAGTTCGCGCCCATCGAGACCAAGTCGGCCCAGGACAAGTGGACCCAGGCCCAGACCGCCCTCTCCAACGAGAAGTACGACGAAGCCAAGCAACTGGCCGAACAGGCCGAGTGGGATGCCCGCCTGGCCACCCGCAAGACCCAGGCCGCCAAGGCCGACGCCGCGCTCAAGGATGCCCAGAACAGCATCCAGCAGATCCGTGAGGAAGGTCAGATCAACCTGCAGCTCCAGCAGAACCTGCAGAAGAAGGTCCAGCAGTAAGCGACCGCCCCTTTCCTCCCTTCACGAATTCAAAGGACGACCATCATGCGTAAACACATTCTGATCCCTGCCGTGTCGCTGCTCAGCCTGGCCCTGGCCGCCTGCTCCACGCCGCCCAACCCGAACTTGGAACAGGCCAAGTCCGACTATTCGGCGCTGGAATCCCAGCCTCAGGCCGCCCAGCTGGCCGCCCTGGAAACCAAGGACGCCGGTGCCTGGCTGCAGAAGGCCGAGAAGGCCTACAAGGACGGTGAAAACGAGAAGACCGTCGACCAGCTGGCCTACCTGACCAACCAGCGCATCCAGACGGCCATGCAGACCATCAAGCTGCGCATGACCGAAGCCCAGATGCAGAATGTCGATGCCGAGCGCACCCAGGCCCGCCTGGACGCTCGTACCGCCCAGCTCAAGCAGCTGCAGGACGCCCTGCAGGCCAAGCAGACCGAGCGCGGCACCGTGGTGACCTTCGGCAATGTGCTGTTCGACTTCAACAAGGCCGAACTCAAGCCTCAGGGCTACGCCAATGCCCAGAAGCTGGCCGATTACCTGAAGCAGAATCCCGAGCGCAAGGTGATCGTCGAGGGTTACACCGACAGCGTCGGCAGTGACTCCTACAACCAGCAGCTGTCCGAGCGTCGCGCCCAGGCCATCCAGACCGCCCTGGTCAGCGCCGGCGTCGAGCCGAGCCGCATCCAGACCCGTGGCTATGGCAAGGCCTTCCCGGTGGCCAGCAACAGCAACGCTTCCGACCGAGCCCTGAACCGTCGCGTGGAAGTGACCATCTCCAACGACGCCAACCCCGTCGCCCCGCGCATGTAATGGCGGTGTGAAAGCAAAAGACCCCGCCAGGCGGGGTCTTTTTTTGCCTGCGAATCGGCTAGCGGCGCTTGCCGCCCAGCAAGGAGCCGAGCAGCCCACGCACCAGCTGCCGCCCGAGCTGATTGGCCGCCTGGCGCGCCGCGCTCCTGAGCGCGCTCCCCGCGAGCTCCCCCACCAGATCGCTAAGGGCACCGCCCTGCCCGGCCTTGGTCTGTGCCGCTGCCGGCGCCTCCGCCGGTACCCGCTCGGCCTGACGCTCGCGCAGGATCTCGTAGGCCGATTCGCGATCCACGGCCCGGTCATAGCGACCCGCCTGGGGCGACTGGCGGATCAGCGTCTGGCGCTCGGCTTCGCTCAGCGGGCCGACCCGGGATTGCGGCGGGGCGATGGCCACGCGCTGGACCATCGCCGGCGTGCCCTTGTCTTCCAGGCTGCCCACCAGGGCCTCACCGATGCCCAGCTCGGTCAGCACCTGCAGGCTGTCGAACGCCGGATTGGGCCGGAAGCCGTCGGCCACCGCGCGCAGGGCCTTCTGCTCCCGGGCGGTGAAGGCGCGCAAGCCGTGCTGGATGCGCAATCCCAGCTGGGCGAGGATGGCGTCCGGCAGGTCGCTGGGCGACTGGGTGACGAAATAGACGCCAACGCCCTTGGAGCGGATCAGTCGCACCACCTGCTCCAGGCGATCGCGCAGGGCCTTGGGGGTGTCGCCAAACAGCAGATGGGCCTCGTCGAAGAACAGCGCCAGCACCGGCTTATCGGCATCGCCACGCTCGGGCAGTTGCTCGAACAACTCGGCCAGCAGCCAGATCAGAAAGGTGGCATAGACCTTGGGCGCCTCGTGCACCAGGCGACTGGCGTCGAGCAGATGAATGCGTCCGCGGCCGTCGGCCTCCGGGCGCAGCACCTCTTCCAGCTGCAACGCCGGCTCGCCGAAGAAGGCCTCGGCGCCCTGCTGCTCCAGGGTCGCCAGCCGGCGCAGCAGCGCCTGGGCTGAGGCGCCGGTGAACAGAGCACGGTCTTCGCCAAGGATCTCGGGCTGTTCGCGCAGGTGATTGAGGACCGCCTTGAGGTCCTTGAGGTCGAGCAGCAGCAGGCCTTCGCGATCGGCTACGGTGAAGGCAGCGTGCAAGGCGGCCTGCTGGCTGTCGGTCAGCTCCAGCAGATTGCCCAGCAGCAGCGGCCCCATCTCGCTCAGGGTGGTGCGCAGCGGATGACCGCGCTGGCCGTCGACGTCCCAGAGGGTGACCGGATAGGCGCGGGACAGATGCGCCAGGCCCTGGGTGGCGATACGCTCGGCCAGCTTGCCCTGGGGCGCGCCGGCCGCGCCAAGGCCGCAGAGATCGCCCTTGATGTCGGTGGCGAAGACGGCGACGCCAGCGTCGCTGAAGGCCTCGGCGAGGCGCTGCAGGGTCACGGTCTTGCCGGTGCCCGTGGCGCCGGCGATCAGGCCGTGGCGGTTGGCCAGCTTGAGGGGGTGGCCAAGGGGGTGGCCAGCGTTCTGGTCAGCTGAAACGGCGGTACCCAGGATCAGCAGGGTCGTCGAGGACATGGCGCAGCTCCGTAGCGGTTCTGCGCCAGCTTAACCCGAGCGTCCGCGCTCAGGTACGGTTGCGGATGCGCTCGACGATGGCGGTGGTGGAGCTGTTTTCCACCAGGCCGAGGATGCGTACCTCGCCACCATAGGCCTGCACGATCTGGGCGCCGACCACCTCTTCGACGCTCTTGTAGTCACCACCCTTGACCAGCACATCCGGACGCACCTGCTCCAGCAGGCGCTCCGGGGTGTTCTCGCTGAAGGGGATGACCCAGTCCACCGCGCCGAGGCCGGCCAGCACCGCCATGCGCCGGTCGACGCTGTTGATCGGTCGGCCCGGGCCCTTGAGGCGGGTCACGGAGGCGTCGTCATTGACCGCCACGATCAGGCGATCGCCCTGGGCCCGCGCCTGTTCCAGGTAGGTCACGTGACCGGCGTGGAGGATGTCGAAGCAGCCGTTGGTGAAGACGATCTTCTCGCCGTGGGCGCGGGCGTCCTCGATGGCCAGCTGCAACTGCTCCAGGGTCAGGACGCCGCGCTCGGAGCCTTCCGAACGCTGCACCGCGCGCCGCAGCTCGGGGGCGCTGATGGCGGCGGTACCCAGCTTGCCGACGACGATGCCGGCGGCCAGGTTGGCCAGCCCCACGGCCTGGGGCAGGTCTTCACCGGCGGCCAGGGCAGCGGCCAGGGTGGAGATCACGGTGTCGCCTGCGCCGGTGACATCGAACACCTCGCGTGCGCGCGCCGGCAGGTGCAGGGCCGGTTGAGCGGGACGCAGCAGGGTCATGCCATGCTCGCCGCGGGTCACCAGCAGGGCGCCCAGGTCCAGGCGCGACATCAGTTCGCTGCCCTTGGCCACCAGTTCGGCATCGTCGGCGCAGACGCCGACGATGGCTTCGAATTCGGACAGATTCGGCGTGATCAGACTGGCGCCGCGATAGATGGAGAAGTCCTTGCCCTTGGGATCGGCCAGCACCGGGATGTTGCGCGCCTTGGCCAACTGGATGAGGGCCTGGTGGTTCTTCAGCGCGCCCTTGCCGTAGTCGGACAGCACCAGCACCTTGACCCCGGCCAGCATGGCGGCGGTGTCCGAGGCCAGCGCCTGGGCATCGGTGTCGAAGGGCTCTTCGAAGTCGACGCGGATCAGCTGCTGATGGCGACTCATGATGCGCAGCTTGACGATGGTCGGCTGCTGGGCGATGCGCTGGAAGCGCACCTGCACATGGGCGGCTCTCAGGCTGTCGGTGAGGGCATCGGCGGCTTCGTCCTGGCCGGTGACGCCGACCAGATAGGCCGGTGCGCCCAGGGCGGCGATATTGAGGGCGACGTTGGCCGCGCCACCGGGACGATCCTCGTGCTGGTCGACCCGCACCACGGGCACCGGCGCCTCGGGGGATATCCGCGAGGTGGTGCCGTGCCAGTAGCGGTCGAGCATCACGTCGCCGACCACCAGGACCGGCGCGAGATCGAAGCGAGGCATGGTCAGCTTCATAGGGACAGGCTCCAAAGCGCGAAAATGGCGGCGATCATAGCATAGGGGCCAAGGCGCCCCGGAAGCGCCTGCCAGCGGGAGACGCCGGGGTCAGGGCTCGTCGCGGCGGCTTATCCAGAACAGCTCGTGACGGCGCACGGCCTTGCGGAAGAACTCGTCTTCGCCGGTGCGCGGCCAGCGGCGTCCAGCCAGCAGCCACTGGATGGCCCGACGCAGGCGCTTCTTGGCCGGCAGCGGCACCAGCAGGTCGTGCTGCATACCCAGGGCCATGGCCTTGTCCAGCCGCCGCTCGGGCGTCAGCAACGGACTCCAGGGTACCAGGGGCGTGGGCGTTTCGATGGCCGGCGGCAGGGCGATGCCGCCCTCGGCCGGGCCCATGGGCCAGCGGTCGTTGTCGTGCAGGTGGTTGGCGTAGAGCAACTCGAGCTCGGGCTGCCACTGACTGAGGGTCAGGGCCTCGCGCAGGGCCTGGGTGCTGGCCACGTGATCGGCATGGGGATCGATCTGCGGATGCGGCAGCACCACCACCTCGGGGCGAAAGTGCTCCAGCAGCGCCACCAGGTCGGCGACCAGATTGCGCCAGGTGGGGGCGCCGTCGACATCGCCGGGCAGCTGCAGGGGATTGTGGCGCCGGGCGCTGCGCACATCGCTGTCGCCGGACTCGCGTGAGCCGAAGGCCTCCGCCGGCGCCTGGCGCATGGCCGGCAGCTGCAGGCAGTAGTAGCCCAGCTGCACGCAACGCGCTGGCGGTACCCCGCCCCACAGCGGCGTGACCAGACTGTCCCAGGTACGCAGTCGGCCCTTGAGCCGGGCCGCGGCCTGGCGGTCGAGGCCCAGGCGCTGGTAGTGCTCGGCCTCGATCTCGCCCTGAGTCAGGGTGACGATGCTGGCTTCCCGTGCCTGGCTGTAGAGCCCGAAGGCGGCCAGCTCGGCATCGTCGGCATGGGGCGCGATGACTATGACCCTTTTTTCGCGTAGATCCGGCTGGGCGAAGACATGCAGGCGCAACTCGCCCTGCAGCCGACAGAAGCGTGTCCAGAGGTGCAGCTCGCCACGGCGCAGGGCCTCGGCATAGCCGCTGAGATTGACATAGCGCCGCCCGGCGACGCCGCGCTCGAAGTCCTGGCGATCACTGTCGTCGCCCGCCCGCAGCCGCACCTGGGGATCCAACAGTCGGCCGAGCCAGCCGGCACGCAGGCGGCATTCCAGGAACAGCGTCAGCTCGCCCGGCGGTAATTCCACCGCGGCCAGGCGACCGTGCTGCAGATGCAGGCCCAGCACCAGGGTGTCGGTGGGGAACTGGTAGCTGTAGTTGTCACGCGGCGAATAGAAGAGATGGTCGGCGAACCAGGCCTCGTGGCCGAGCCAGACCAGCAGCGCCAGCAGCGGCGCGCTCCACCAGGGCCCCAGCGCCAGGCAGCCGAGCAGCACGACGGCGATGACCGCCAGGGCCAACCGCTTGTGCCGGCGGTGACGTTTGAGCAGGGCTTGTTTGCGGGCGGTCATCTCAGCTCTCGAAGACGGTGACGCGATGGCACCAGCGGTCCTTGTAGTCGCGATCGGCGCGGCCGAAGGAATAGCGCAAGGCCTTGCCCAGGGCGCGGGCATCCTGCCAGGCGGCCTGGGTATTCAAATAGGTGAGGACGCTGCCGGGACTCAGGTCGCTGGAAGCAGGGTCGACACCGCCGTTGACGTATTCGACGCTGATCCATTCGGGCGCTTCCACCCGATAGAGCACCTGGATGGCCACCGGGCGCTCGCCGAGCATGAGCAGCGACCCGGTCATGAACTCCCGCAGCAGGGCGAACACCTCGGCCAGGCGCTCCTTACCCGGGACCTCGAAGCCCCAGCGCGCCTCGAACAGCTCGGCATAGATCCGCGCCTGCTCGGTGCTGTCCAGCTCGGCCATGGGTACAGCACGACCGCCAGCATCTTCGAAGAGCCGCTGCTCGCGACGCTGGTTGTAGCGGAATTTCTTCGACCAGGCTTCCGGCTCGCGGAGCATAGCCAGTTCTTCGCTCTGCCGACGCAGACCAGCGAAACGCTCGTCGCACAGTGGCGACAGATAGCGGGCGCGCTGCCGCAGGGGCGCCGCGCTACCCGGCGCAGCGGGCAGGATGATCTCGGCATTGCCCAGGTCGAACAGGGCGCGCTGGCGGCGCTTCTTCAGCACGCTGCGCGAGAGCGCCAGTTCACGCCCCCAGCAGGGTACCGCGGCCTGCAGACCGTCCGCGCCGGGCCAGCCCAGGTAGCGCACCGGAATGCCGGCCAGTTCGGCCAGACGCGCGACGATCTCGGGGTGAGTCGCGACGCTGCCGCCATGGCGCTGCCAGGTGGCGGCATAGTCGGCCGCGGAGATCGTCGTCCAGCCGCGTTCGCGCCAGAAACGGAAGCTATTCAGCATGGGACGTGGGCGCCACGGGAGCGACTTCCTCGAATTGCTTGGCGTGCAGGCGCGCATAGTAGCCGTTCAGCGCCAGCAGCTCGCCATGGCTGCCACGCTCGACGATGCGGCCATGGTCCATCACCAGGATCAGGTCGGCCTTCTCGATGGTGGAGAGGCGATGGGCAATCACCAGGGTGGTGCGCCCCTGCATGACCCGGTCCAGTGCCGCCTGGATATGGCGCTCGGATTCGGTGTCCAGCGCCGAGGTGGCTTCGTCGAGGATCAGCAGCGGCGCGTTCTTCAGCAGCGCCCGGGCGATGGCCAGGCGCTGGCGTTGACCGCCGGAGAGCAGCACGCCGTTCTCGCCGACCTGGGTGTCGTACTGCTGCGGCAGGCGCTGGATGAATTCGTCGGCATAGGCCGCTTCGGCCGCCGCCTTGACCTGCTCCATGGGCGCCCCGGCCAGATCGCCATAGGCGATGTTGTTGGTGACGCTGTCGTTGAACAGGGTGACGTGCTGGGTCACCAGGGCGATGTGCCGGCGCAGGTTGTGCAAGCGATAGTCCTGGATCTCCAGGCCGTCGAGGAGGATCTCGCCCTCTTCGTGCTGGTAGAAGCGCGGAATGAGATTGGCCAGGGTCGACTTGCCGCTGCCCGAGCGACCCACCAGGGCCACCATCTGGCCGGGCTCGGCGACGAAGTCGATGCCTTCCAGTACGGGCTTGTCGGTGCCCGGGTAACGGAAGGTCAGGTTGCGTACCTCCAGCCGACCCTGGACGCGCTCGCGTTCTTCACGGCCGTCGTCGCGCTCGGCGGGCTCGTCGAGTTGTTCGAAGATGCTTTCCGCACCGGCCACGCCGCGCTGGATGGTGGAGCTGACTTCGGAAAGCTGGCGGATCGGCTTGGGCAAGAGGCCGGCCATGGTGATGTAGGCCACCAGGTCGCCGGCGGAGGCTTCGCCGCGCAGCCAGAGCACCAGGAACATCAGCACCGCCATGGCCGAATAGATGACCAGCTGCAGCATGGGCGTATAGACCGCGCCGGTCTTGGTCATGGTCAGCTGCTTGTCGGTGTTGGCGGTGCTGGAATCGAGGAAGCGCTGCTGCTCGTAGGTTTCGCCGCCAAAGCTGCGCACCACCCGATAGCCCTGGATGGCCTCGGAGGTGATGTGGGTGACGTCGCCCATGGCCGACTGGATCTTGCTGCTCTGCTTGCGGAACTTGCGACTGGCGCTGGTCACCATCAGGGCGATCAGCGGCAGGATGGCCACCATCACCAGGGTCAGCTTCCAGTTCATCCACAGCAGCGAGGCGAACAGGAAGATCACGGTCATGCCCTCGCGGATCACCACCTTGATCGCCTCGGTGGCGGCGCCGGTCACCATGGTGACGTTGAAGGTGATACGCGAGATCAGGTGGCCCGAATTGTTGGCGTCGAAATAGCGATTGGGCAGGCGCAGCATGTGGTTGAACAGCGCCACGCGCAGGTCGTGCACCAGGCCGAGGGAGACCCGCGCCAGGAAGTAGTTGCCGAGAAAGGAACCGACGCCCTGCCAGGCGGCGATGAGGATGATCATCAGCGGCACCGCCTGCACCAGGTGCAGACCACCGACGATGGGCCAGCCCGGGAACATGGAGGCGTTGGGGTTGTTCAGGCCATCGACGAAGTACTTGAGGATGCCCGCCAGCATCGGCTGGGTGGAGGCGAAGATCAGAAAGCCGACGATACTCAGGGCGAACATGCCGATGTAGGGCCGCACGTAGCCGAGCAGGCGGAAATAGATCTTCAGACTGGAGGTCTGCGCAGGGGAGTCTTGGCTCATGGTCTCGTCGTGACGCAAAAGCGCCATGTTAACACGCACCCGCCGCTGACCCAGCCAGGGGATTTTCCGCTAGGCTGGCCCTCCCCCGCCACGGAACACCTAGCATGCCGCCGCTGATCGCCACCTTCGCCGAACTCAAGGATTACTGGCGCCTGGAGGTGCTGGACGCACCCGGCAAGCCCTTGCGACTCAAGCGTCTGCTCCGGCGCGTCACTGCGGGAGAGAGTCCGAGCTTTCTGTTCTGGTATCGCCTGGCGCAATTCCTCTACTGCCGCCCGCGTGGCCTGCTCAACTATCGCAAGCTGGCCGAGCGGATCAATCGCCGGCTGATCCGCCGGCACAACATCGAGATCCTGCTGGGCGCCCGTATCGGGCCCGGGCTGCGCCTGCCCCATCGCATGGGTATCTGCGTGTCCAATCTGGCGGTGATCGGGCGCAACGTGATGATCCGTCAGCACACCACCATCGGCATCAAGAGCGACGATCCGGCGCAACTCGTCGGCATCTTCATCGGCGACAACGTCAGCTTCGGCGCCCACGTCTGCATCGTCGGCGACCACCTGACCATCGGCGACAACGTGGTGATCGGGGCCGGCGCCCTGGTGATGCGCGACATCCCCGCCGACAGCCTCTACTACAGCCGCCACGAGGCGGTGATCCGGCCGCTGCCGGGCGCTACGCCCGGGGATGCCGCCCGCTGAGGATGGTCCGCAGCATCCGCGGCAGCACGCCATACAGATAGAGACGATTGCCTAGCAGCTGCCGCCCCAGGTAGCGCAGCACCTTGCCGCGGGAAGCGCCCTTGTAGTGCAGACGCAGCAGCAGGGCGACATAGAATTTCTCGATGTCGCGAAAGCGCCGCTGGGCCGGGGTTTCCGCTTCCAGTTCGGACAGCGAATGGTCGAGGATGCCCGCGCAGAGCAGCTCGACTGACTCTTCCCGGGCCAGCGCCTGGACGCGCAGGAAAAAGGAGACATCGACGCCATAGAGGGCGAAGCGCTCGTCGAAGACATCGCCGTGGCGGGCCGCGATACGCGCGGCCAGGCCCTGCGTCAGGCACAGGCCCGAACTGATGGTCACGGTGGCCTGGGGATCCAGAGGTCCTTCGGTGGTCACCACCGCCTTGTACTGGTGGGGATAGCGGATGGCGCCGGCCCCCAGCACCAGGGGGACCAGCAACTCGGCCTCCTGGCCGAGCGCCTGCAGATAGCGCCCGTCCACCACGGTGTCCTGGTCGAAGATCACCAGGCGCTCCGCGCCCTGCCGCAACGCCAGGTTGTAGACCCGACTCAGGGGTGGATTGCCGACGTCCTCCCGGATGAGCACCTCCGCCCAGCCCGGCGCGGCCAGCAGGCGCTGCCGCTCGGCGTCTTCCAGAGGCCGAGGACCGTTGTTCCAGACCAGCAGGGCACTGTCGGCCGGCAGGCTGGCCGGGGGCTGGGCCAGCAGGCTGGCGAGGGTGGCCGACTCCCCGGGACGCAAGCCATAGAGGACGACGAGAAAGAGCGTTCGCATGGGCTTTCCTGAGGATGGCGGCCTAGCCGCGCACCCGCTTGCGCAGGTAGTCGAGGGCCGCGCTGGCTTCGTCGGCCAGGTGCGGACGCGGCAGGTCGTTGGGCCAGATGCCTTCGGCGAAGGCCTGGCGATCACCGCCGCCCAGGCGCTCGCTCAGCGCCCGCTCCCACCAGACGTGGCGGCAGGCGCGGGCATAGCTGTCCTGGGGCGCCAGGCAGCCATAGAGCAGCTTGCGTCCCAGGCTCGCGCGCTGTTTGTCCAGTCCGGCCAATTGCCACTTCACCCGCAGCCGCGTCCAGACATCGGGCAGCGGCTTGGTCAAGGGCACCTCTTGCCAGCTGCTCTGCAGCGTTGGGGAATAGTCTTCGCCATAGCGTTCGAAGAAGTGCGCCAGCATGAAGTGCAGAAAGCGCTTTTCCGCATAGTAGTGGCGAATGGATCCCCGGGCCTCGCTGATGGCCAAATCCGCCAGGCTGAATGAGAGGGCGATCTGCTCCAGGGTATGGACCTCCTCGTCGTGGCCATGCCAGTCGTCGATCAGGGCGATGGCCCGCTCGACCCGCGGCAGATGAGCCCGCGCCAGACCGCAGACGCCGCTGTTATAGAGCCGGGTCTCTTCCGCCGGCTCCTGGCCCCGCGCGGCCAGGGCGGCGGCGAAGCGGGCGAATTCCGGGCGGGTACGGGCCTTGCGCCAGGACCACTCCTCGATGTCCAGCAGCCCGCGTCCGCTGTCGATGCCGTCAAACAACGACGCCAGCGGCGCCTGGACCACGGTGTCGCTGTCCAGGAACAGGGTCCTGTCGGCCCGCGGCAAGGCCCAGGCGATGGCGCAGGCCTTGCTGCGGTGCAGATAGCCGTGCTGCCCCTGCCACTCCCTGAGCGTCGCGGCCTCGATGGCCACTACTTCCGCCGGCCAGCCGCGATAGTCCTGCGGCCGATCGGTCAGGATACGGAGGGCGATGTCCTGGCCCTGCCGCCAGTGCAGGGCGCTGAGCAGGCTGAACTTCAGCTCCTGCCGATAGGCCTGGGCACCGCCGTAGACGAAATACAGGAGTTGGCGTGTGGGGCGCATGTAAAGCTGCCGGCAAAAATCTGATTCTAGCAACAAGCGGCCGGATAGGTCGCAGGGGTCACTTCACAGCCTGCCACCTTCGGGTAACATGCACGCCCTGACGTTGACGGGTCCTGCATGAAGCCTCTCGAACATTCGCGCTATCTCGAACTGCGCGACGCCGCCCAGGTAGTGGAAGCCGACCACCACGGCGACAAGGTCCTGCGCCTCACCGATGGCAGCTACCTCAAGCTGTTCCGCCGCAAACGGCTGCTGACCTCGGCCGCTCTGTTTCCCTATGCCCAGCGCTTCGCCGACAACGCCCGCCAGCTGGCCGAACGCGGCATTCCCTGTCCGCGGGTGCTGGAGGTCTATCGCGCCGCCTCGCTGCAGCGCGACCTGGTGCACTACAGCCCGCTGCCGGGCGACACCCTGCGGCAACTGCGCAACTCGCCCCAGGCCACGGCGCTGCGCCCTGCCCTGGGTCGCTTCATCGCTGAACTGCATGACAGCGGCGTCTACTTCCGCTCGCTGCATCTGGGCAACGTGGTGCTGACGCCCGACGGCGAGCTGGGTCTGATCGACATCGCCGATCTGCGCTGCCATGCGCGGCGTCTGCCGCTGCGCCTGCGGGTGCGCAACTTCCATCACCTGCTGCGCTACGGCGAAGATCGCGACTGGCTGTTCGAACCCGGTCGCGAACCCTTCCTCAGGGCCTATGCCGAAGCCTGCCGCCAGCCCCTGGACTGGCGCGAACTCGACCGGCAGCTGCAGGACTAGATCAGGACTGGACCGGCACCGCCTGTCCCAGCGCCAGCTTGCGCCGGCGCTGCACCTCGGCGCCGACGATCATCGCCGCGGGCAACAGCACCAGCGGCCACAACTCGTCCGGATTGCCGATCAGCTTGGCGCCGTCGAAATTGAGCATCAGCAGGGCCACGGCCAGATAGAGTCCCCAGGGATCGCGCTGGCGCAGAGCCGCGCCCAGGCTGGCCAGCATCAGCACGCCGAAGATCAGCAGCGACACCAGGCCGGTATAGATGCCGAAGGAGACGAAGATGTTATGCGGGTGCTGGATGGCCTCGGTGCCATGCAGCAGGTCGTGACTCTGGTAACCCAGGCCGCAGCCCAGCCACCAGCCGCAGGACTCCCAGTCCTTGATCATGAAGTGGAACAGCTCGATGCGTCCGGAATCCGCCCGGCCCCAGAAGGCGACGAACCAGGCTTCGGTATGCACCACCTGGACCACTCCGGCGATGAGGGCACTGACCAGGGCAACCAGCGCCAGGGTGCGCAGCGGAAAGCGCGGAAAGGCGAAGAGCACGCCGAGGGCGGCCAGGAAGCCGATGCCCACCAGGCCGGTACGGGTCTGCAGAGCGAAGGAGATGCCGACGATGCTGACCACCACCGCCGCCAGCAACTCGATCCAGCGCCGTTCGCGGATCCAGGTGGGCGCGGCCAGACCGCCCAGGCAGACCATCCAGATGCTCACATAGATGGGATTGGAGATGCGTCCCGGCAAATGGATGACCCGCTGGCCGACCGCATAGTGGCCGGTGAGCCAGAACACCAGGCTGGAGCCCACGGCATAGGCGCAGACGACCCAGAACGCCAGGCGCACGAAGCCGGGGCGGCGGAAGAAATCGCCATCCACCAGGCAGGCCACGGTCAGCACGAACAGCAGCACATAGAGAATATGCTTGAAGAACTGTCCCTCTTCGGCCCGCACTCCCGGCACGATGAACCAGGCGAGAAACACCAGCCAGAGCAGCAGCAGCGGCGAGCGCCAGTCGATCAAGCGCGGCCGCAGGACGAAGAGGATCAGCGCCGGCAGGGCGATCGCCGCATAGAAGTAGCTGTTGATCAGCTTGGCCGTGGGGATGCACAGGTAGGCGGCCATGAACACCAACACCGCCAGGGTGAAATAGCGGCTCTGCTGCAGGCGATCGAGCAAGGGTGTCACCACAACAGGGCTCCCAGGAGTGCACCGACCAGGAAGGCCAGTGCCAGTTTGATGCGTTCCATCCGCCGACGCTTCTGCTTGTCGTTGCGGTCCTTGTCGCTGACCACGTGCTGGCCGAAGCCGGTATGCAGCACGGCATCGTTTTCCAGGATCAGCGCATGGCGATGGGCGTCGGCATAGCGTCGGGACAGCTCCTTCTCGCCGCTCAACTCGCCATAGGGGGCGTGTAACAGATAGTCGGCACGCCGGCGCAGACCGGGATTGAAGGAAAAGCCCTGCCATTCGGGCTTGTGCGAGCCGACTTCATGGAAGGCGATGCCGGCATGCACCTGCCGCGGCTTGAGATAGACGTAGGGGCTGTGGATCGCCAGGTCATGGGCATGGCTGCGCAGCCAGACCTGCAGCGCCTGGGGATCGGCCTCCAGCAACGCCTGGGAATCCTCAATGAAGCTGGGGCGATAGAAGGCCCAGTCGTCTTCGCAGTGGAAGATCCAATTGGTCTCGACCCGACCATAGGCGGCGTCGACACTGCGCATCTGGCCAAGCTTGGGATTGTTGACGATGAACTCGGTGTGTTCGCGCCAATGGGCGGGGATGCAGTCCCGTACCGCTTCGTCGCCGGAGTCCTCGGTGATGAAGACGCGGCGGATGGGCGCGGTGTTGAATTCGTCGAAGGTCGCCAGCGTCTGCCGGAGCAGGTCGAAGCGCCCGCAGCTGGTGACGACCACAGAGATGTCGCTGTCGGCGGAAAACTGCACGTTCTACCCTTTCTGCCAGTGGAGTCGAAAGCCGGACCTAGCGCGGCGCATCAGCGTCCCAGCCTGCCCAGCAGGCGGTGCAGGAACCCGGGAGCCACTGCCGGTCGCAGCGCTGGGGTTATAGCCGAAACGATGCGCTCACCCAAGTGGCCGAAGGCGAAAGAGTGACGCGCCAGGGCCTCTCCAGCCCTGGCGATGGCCGCGGCGTGCGCCGGGTCCCCGCGCAGCCGGGCGAGTTTCTCGCGCAATTCGTCCAGCGAGCGATAGAGCACCACGTTGACGCCATCCTCGAAACCTAGCGCCCGGTTCTCTTCTTCGCCCTGATCGAAGGTGAAGAGCACGCAGCCGCAGGCCATGGCCTCGAAGTTCTTGATCATGTATTCGCCCATGCCGACATCGGCGCCGACGAAGAAGCGGATGCGGTTGAGGGTCTGCAGGTATTCGTCGCCCGAGCGGGTCTTGGTGATCAGCAGCGGCTCGACCTTGGCCAGGTCTTCCAGCAATTGCTTGCGCCCGCTGTAGGCCACGCTGCCGAGGCTGCCGACGAAGCCCAGTTCGATGTCGCGCTCGACACCCAGGTCGCGCAGGCGGCTGTCGTCATAGCCCTTGGGCACGAAGTGGGCGTCCACCCCCTCCTCCTGCAGCCGCCGCGCCACGCCGGCGCCGGAGACCAGCACCCGGACGTGGGGCATGGCCTGGTAGTAGCGACTGAACTTGCCGGTGTACTTGCAGGGGATGAAATTCTGGTAGGCGTCGTGTTCCAGCTCCACCAGATTGGGCAGGCTGCGGATGAACGAGACCTGCCTGAGCTGCTTCTTGAATCTCAGGAACAGCAGGATGCGGTCGTATTGCTCGGGCTGGGGCACGGCGCGGCGGAAATAGGCGCGCAGATCGGCCTGTTCCTCGTCGCTCAGCCAGCGCAGGTCGCAGTTGCAGTGGGCGGCGATGCTGGCATAGAAGTGGTCCAGCAGGATGCGTTGCTCCTTCTGGACCAGGAACAGGACTTTCACGGCGCCGGGGCCTTGAAGGCGGCGACCATCGGCAGGCGCCAGAAATCACGGCGCACGGCCGCGTCGGAGAAGCGTTCGGCCAGGCGCTCGCGCATATGCTGCACACAGGCACGTCGCTGGCTTGGCGCCAGCCGACCCAGGTGCTGCAGCCCCTGACCGAGGGCTTCGGCATCGCCCAGGGGAAAGAGGAAGCCGACGCCTTCGACGATCTCCCGGGCGCCGCCGCAGGAAGTGGCGATCAGCGGCACGCCGGCGGCCATGGCTTCCAGCAGGACCATGCCGAAGGGCTCGTGATCGGAACTCAGGGCAAAGACGTCGAAGGCCTTGAAGTAGCGCCGGGCGCCTTCCACCTGGCCGAGGAACAGTACCCGGTCGGCGATGGCCAGCTCTCGGGCCAGGTCCTTGAGATCGTCTTCCAGGCGGCCCTTGCCGAGAATCGCCAGCAGGGCATTGGCTGGTAGATTCGGCAAGGCGGCGGCGAAGCCGCGCAACAGAGTGGCCTGGTCCTTGTCCGGATGCAGGCGGCCGACGTTGCCGACGATCCAGGCCTCCTGGGGCAGCTTGAGCTCGGCGCGGGCCTGATCGGCCGGCAGCAGCTCGCGCTCCACCGCCTCGACATCCAGGCGGTTGTAGAGGGTCTCGATACGCTCGGCCGGCCAGTCCTTGAGGCGCTGGCGGATCTCGTCGCGTACCGCATCGGACACTGCCAGGAGCGTCAGGCGCTTGCTCATCAGCTTGGCGAACAGCCGCCGGCCGAGCCGGTCGTAGTCGCCAAAGGCATGGTGCACGCCGATCACCGGCAGATTGGTGGCTAGGCAGGCGATCCAGATCGGCTTGAATCTATGGGCGATGACGAAGCGGATGCCCCGCGAGCGGACGATCTCGCGCAGCGCCTGGATGGCGCCGAGCTTGAGGCCGCGCACGTCGCGCGAGGAATACTCCAGGAACAGCACCTCATCGCTGCCGCAGCCGGCCGCTACCTCGGCGTCGGCGGTGCCGGTGAGAAAGACCGTGGTGACGCGATAGCCGCTGCCCGCGAAGAGGCTGGCGGTCTGGCGGGCGCAGTCGAGGAAGGGACCGTCGTAGCCGTGACAGAACTGCAGCACCCGCGGTTCGGCGGAACGCGTCATACGCTAGCCCCCTCCTTGACCACCAGGATGTCTTCCATGATCAGGTACTGCAGATCCGAGCCGAAGAACATGTTAAGGGCATCAGTGGGCGAGCAGACCATGGGTTCGCCGCGGCGGTTGAGCGAGGTGTTGAGGGAGACGCCGTTGCCGGTGAGCTTCTCCAGCTCGACCATGAGGTCGTACCAGCGCGGATTGTGCCGGCGCTCCAGTACCTGGGCGCGGGAGGTGCCGTCTTCGTGGACCACCTCGGGCACCCGGCTCTTCCACTCCTCGTTGACCTCGAAAGTAAAGGTCATGAAGGGCGAGGGATGATCGACCTTGAGCATCTGCGGCGCCACCGTATCGAGCATGGACGGGCAGAACGGCCGCCAGCGCTCGCGGAACTTAATCTGGGCGTTGATGCGATCGGCCACGCCCGGCACGCTGGGGCAGCCGATGATGGAGCGACCGCCCAGGGCGCGCGGACCGAATTCCAGGCGACCCTGGAACCAGGCCACCGGATTGCCGGCCACCATGATCTCGGCGATGCGCTGGGGCATGTTGTCGATCCGCTCCCACTTGGGCGCGTTGGGATGGCGGGCGCAGGCGGCGATGACGTCTTCGTTGCTGTAGCCGGGGCCGAGATAGACGTGTTCCATCTTCTCCACCGGCACGCCACGGGCGTGGGAGACATAGGCGGCGGCGCCAACGGCGGTACCGGCATCGCCCGAGGCGGGCTGGACGAACAGTTCCTTGACCTCGGGACGGGCGATGATCTTCTGGTTGAGCTTGACGTTGAGCGCGCAGCCGCCGGCAAAGGCGAGCTTGCCGGTCTGGCGGATGATGTCGCCCAGGTAGTAGTCCATCATCTCCAGCGCCAGGCGTTCGAACAGCGCCTGCATGCTGGCTGCGTAGTGGATGTAGGGATCGTCGGCGATGTCGCCTTCCCGCTTGGGTCCCAGCCACTCGATCAGCTTGGGCGAGAAGTAGTAGCCCTTGCCCTTTTCCTTGTAGCGACGGAAGCCGATGACGTTGGCGTAGTCAGTGTTGATGATCAGCTCGCCGTTCTCGAATTTCGCCAGGCGCGAGAAATCGTACTTGCTGGCATCGCCATAGGGCGCCATGCCCATGACCTTGAATTCGCCGTCGAGCATCTCGAAGCCGAGAAATTCGGTGAGGGCGCCATAGAGGCCACCCAGGGAATCCGGGTCGTAGAACTCCTTGATCTTGTGGATCTTGCCGTTCTCGCCGTAGCCGAAGAAGGTGGTGGCGTACTCGCCCTTGCCATCGATGCCGAGGATCGCGGTCTTCTCGCTGAAACCCGAGCAGTGATAGGCACTGGAGGCGTGGGCCAGGTGGTGCTCGACGGCTTCGAGCTTGACCTTCTTCAGATCGAAGCCGAGCTGTACCAGGCACCACTCGATGCGCTTCTGGTAGCGGTGGTAGCGGCGATTGCCGAACAGGATGGCGTCCAGGGCGCGATCCGGGGCGTAGGCGTAGCGCTTGGCGTAGTGCCAGCGGGCTTCGCCGAAGAGACTGATGGGCGCATAGGGGATGGCCACCACGTCGACATCGGCGGGGGTGATCCCGGCCTGCTCCAGGCAGAACTTGGCCGACTCGTAGGGCATGCGATTCTTGGCATGCTTGTCGCGTACGAAGCGTTCTTCTTCCACCGCGGCGATCAGCTTGCCGTCGATATAGAGCGCGGCGGAGGGATCGTGGCTGAGGGCGCCGGACAGGCCAAGGACGGTCAGGGACACAGGTAAAGCCTCTGTACAGGGCGAAGCCAAGAGGAGTTCGCCGGGGTTTCGCGAGGCCGCTGCAGGCCCGCCTCGCCTCAAAAACGGCGAATTATAGCCGTTCAGGCAGGCCACGGGTAATGGCCGCACGCCGGAGCGGGGCCTAGCGCACGGCGATTCAGCCCCGGTACAGATGGCGGGTCGGCGCTCAGGCCGGCGGCAGGCGCTCGTCGAGCAGGCGATGCAGGGCGCTGTCGGCCGGCCAGTTGCGCAGCAGCCGGGCGCGGTCGCGGGCATAGGCGGCGGCGTAGGCACGGTCGCTGCCATGGGCCTGGAGGGCGTCGAGGTCGATCACCAGCCAGCGACCTTCATGCCAGATCAGGTTGGTGCCCTTGAAATCGCCATGGCCAAGGCGCTCGCGACGCAGGGCCTCGACCAGCGCCAGCAGGGCCTCCAGCTCGACCGCAGGCGGCGCCGACTGCACATAGGGCGCGAAGCGCTCCAGCAGATTGGGCCCGTCGACGAAGGGCGTCACCAGATAGGCCCGCCCGCGCAGGCCGAGAAAGCGGCGCTCACGCACGGCCAGGGGCTCGGGGGTGGGAATACCAAGGAAGCGCAGCCGGTGCCCTTCGCGCCAGCTGTGCCAGGCCCGGCTCGGCCGCCAGAAACGCGTCAGCCAGTGGCCGAAGCCCTTGATGTTGTATCGCTTGAGCACCAGGTCCTGACCCTGCCACTGCAGCCGGGCCACGGTGGCGGCGCCGCCGTCCTTGAAGGTCGGCAGACCGGCCAGGGCCGCATCGGGATCGGCCAGCAGGCCTTCCAGGCGATTCAGCCAGGTGCGCCGCACGGCGATCAGGCCAAAGGCGCTGCGGGTGACGGCGAACAGGGTGCACTCCCGGCCGCTCTTCTTGAGGTAGTCGGCCAGGCGCCAGCGACGAATCTCGGCGGTGCGCGCCAGCAGGGCCTCCAGGCGCAGGGCGTGTTCGGCATTGACCAGCAGGTAGTGGATCAGCAGCTCTTCCAGCTGGGCATCCAGGGTTGCAGGCAGCTGGGCGAAGAACACCGCCAGATTCTCCTGCACCTGGGCCTGGGACAGCGGCTGGCCGACCGTTTCGGCCTGGATGTCCGCCGCGTCTATGACCAGGGCGGCGCCGTCCTTGACCAGCAGGTTGTCCAGGTGCAGATCGGCCTGCCAGAGGCCCTGGGCGTGCAACCGCGCCAGGGTGGCGAGGGCCGCGCCGAGCAGGTCGTTCTGCGCGGGAGACAGGGGCGGCTCGCCAGCGATCCGCTGCCAGAGGTGCTCGACGCTGGGCGCCGCCTCGATGAAGTCGAACAGCAACCAGGCGCCCTGCCCGCTCGCCTCGCCGCTGTCCAGCAGCGCGGGGGTCGCCGCCGCGGCTGCCGCCAGCAGGCGACAGCCCTCACGCTCGCGGGCGAATTGCCGACTCGCGCGCTCGCCGACCAGTAGCTTGGCCAGCACTCGCCGGCCCTGCCAGCGGGCCTCGCCGACATAGCGCTGACCGGGCAGCACCCTGAGCAGCGACAGCAGTTCCAACTCGCCACTGGGCAGTTCGATACGCAACGGCAGGGTCAGCGCACGACCGGCCTTGGTCAGTTGCTCCAGGGTCATGCCTTGCGCTCCTTGTGGCGGCGACGCCCGGCCAGACGCCGACTCCAGTCGCGCACGGCGACGCTGTCCAGCGGCTGGTCCAGATAACTCGCCAGCAGGCGGGCGATGTCCTGCTCGCTCCATTGCGGCGCGCGGCGCAGCAGGGGTTCGAGATCGCGCAGGCGATCACGCCGGCCGAACAGCAGCGGCCGGGTCTTTTCCAGATCGATCAGCCGCGCGATCAGGCCTTCGCCCTGACGCTGCAGGAACAGATGCTTGGGATAGAAGCAGCCGTGCACCTGGCCGGCACCGTGCAGCTGGCGCGCCAGTTCGCCGACGGCGACCAGCACCGCCTGGCGCTCCTCGGGGGCCAGGTGCGTCCAGACACGCAGCCAGCTGTCGAGGTCGCGCCAGTCATCCAGCGCCCGGGTCAGCAAGATGGCGCGCCAGCCCTGGTCATCGCGGCGCTCGCCGTAATAGGCCAGCTCCAGCGCCGGGATGCCGCGCTCGGCGTAGCGGCGGATATTGCGACTCTCGCGGGCGAAGGTCGGCTCGCCCAGCGGGCGGGCCAGGGTGCGGGTCAGGTAGTCGCGCTGGCGCTTGAGGTAGTAGCCATGACCGTTAACGTCAAGGCGAAACACCTGGCTGAAACCGCCGCGTCCCTGGTTGGGTTCGTCCACCGCGGTCAGCTCCAGCGCCCACAGCGCCGCGAAGCTGTCCAGGCCCTGGCCGGCCAGCACGGTCCGATCATCGGCCGTCCATACCTCGTTCATTCCCGCCCCTTGAAATAGTCCAGCACCTCGCGGATGCGCCCCTTGTCGTTGTCGCTGAGGCACGCGCGACCGCGGTATTGCAGATAGAACCGGAGGCGCTGGGTGCGTGACAGCTGGTACTTGGCCACCTTGTCCAGGCAGGCTAGGTCCTTGACGATGCGCCAGCGCAACCAGTGGCCGACCCAGAAGGCGCCGGCCGGGCAGTCGATGAGATAGAGCACGCCCTGGCCATCCACCAGCAGGTTGCGCCACTTGAGATCGTTGTGGACGAAATGGTGATCGTGCAGGGTACGGGTCGCCGCGGCCAGCTGACGACTGACCTTGTCCACCCAGACCCGGTCGCGCAGCCGCGGATCCTCGCGCCTGGCCAGTTCGGCGAGATCCAGGGTATCGGGAATCTCGCGGGTGATCATGGCGCCACGGGTGAACCCCCGGGGCGAGCGCTCCATCCCCCAGGCCACCACCGGCGCGGTGGCGATGCCCCACTTGGCGAAACGCTTGAGATTCTGCCATTCGGCCTTGACCCGCGGCCGCCCGACATAGCGCCGCAGTCCCTTGCCGGCGCCGTGGTAGCGCTTGACGTAGTAGCGGATGCCGTCGCGCTCGATGCGCACCACTTCCGACAGCGGATCGCTGGTCAGGCGTTCGCCGGTCAGGGCGAACACCGCGTCCAGGGTCGCGAATTCGGGCAGGTGGGCGACGCTGGAATCGATGCGCCAGTCAGCCATCAGAGCCGGTCCCCGTAGCGTTCCTTGCGCTCCAGCAAGGCGGCGGCCTTGCGTTCCAGCCGCGCCAGCAGCGGCGCCTCGTCGCGCAGGATCTCGCGCAGCGGCCGCTGGAAGTAGCCCTGCAGGAAGCGCAGGAAGTCACGTCGCGTCAGGCCGATGCCCAGGGCGGAGAAATACAGCCCGGCCAGGTCCTTGTCGCGCCAGCGCCGGGGCACCTGGGCGCGGCACTGGGCGCGGTGCAGGTCGATCAGCCAGAGCTGCAGATTGGCCACGGTGACCGGCTGGGCGGTGTCGAGCAGGAAATGGCAGATGTAGCAGTCGCGATGGTTGACACCGGCCCGGTGCATCGCCCCGGTCATGCGCGCCACCTCGGCGATCAGCGCCCGCTTGAGCAGGGGCTCGGGCGGCTGGCGGACCCAGTCGAGACTGAAGTCTTCGAGGCTGACGGTGGGGGCCAGCTCCTCGGTAATGATGAAGGAATGCTGGGTCGCCGGATTGGCGCCGCGCTCGCCAAAGGCCACCGCGGTCATGGTCGGCACGCCGACCTGGTGCAGGCGCTCGATGGCCTGCCATTCCTGGCGCGCGCCCAGCACCGGCTGCTTGGCCTGCAGCAGATTCTTGGCGATCTCGCCCCAGCCGATGCCGCGGTGGATCTTGACGAAGTAACCCCGCCCGGCCACCTCGGTGCGCAGGGTACGGCGCCCGTCCAGCTCGCGATAGACCTGGCCCTGCAAGGCCTCCACGGCGACGAAGGGATCCTGGCCGGCCCAGAGGCTGGCGAAGGGCTCACGCAATTCCAGGGTCATGCCACCCCCAGGATGACATCGGCGGCGCGCTCGGGCAGCGAATAGAGATCGGCGCTGTCGGCGAAGGCCAGGCCGTTGCGACCCTGCACCGCGCGGCGCTCGGGATCGGCCAGCAGTTCGGCCAGCATCCGGTCCAGGGTCTCCTGGACGAAGGGCGACGGCACCACCGCGCCGGCGCGGGCCTCGTCGATGTAGTGGGCATAGCCGCAAACGTCGGTGACCAGCACCGGCAGTCCGGCGACCAGCGCCTCCAACAGCACGGTACCGGTGTTCTCGTTATAGGCCGGATGGATCAAGAGATCGGCGCCGAGCAGGAAGCGCGGGATGTCGCTGCGGCCCTTGAGGATCTGGACGCGATCGCTCACGCCCAGGGCCTTGGCCTGCAGCAGGAAGGGCTTGGGATCGTCCTGGCCGATGGCGAAGAGTCGAGTGCGGCGGCGCAGTTCCTTGGGCAAGGACGCAAGGGCCCGCAGGCTGCGATCCAGGCCCTTGGTCTTGAAGCCGGAGCCGATCTGCACCAGCAGCAGCTCGCCTTCCTCCAGCCCGAATTCGCGACGGAAGTCGGCGCGGATCTCGCTGGCATTGGCCGGCGCGCGGCGGTCGGCGGCGATACCCGGCGGCAAGAGGTGGAAACGCGGTGCAGGCGTCCCATAGTGCTTGACGAACAACGGCTGCTGCACCTCGGAGATCATCAGGATCTCGGTCGGCGACTCGGGGGCGAACACCGCACGCTCGTACTCAGCGAAATGACGATAACGACCCCACTGGCGGTAGAGCGGATTGCGCAGGGTCTGGGCCTTGTCCTCGAAGCAGGGGTCGGCGGCGTAGTAGACGTCCAGCCCCGGCATCTTGTTGAAGCCGATCACCCGGTCCACCGGATCACGGGCCAGGTCCGCCTGCAGCCAGGCGTGGAATTTCTCGTTGCGGCGGTGATTGAACAGGGCGCTGACCCTGGCCACCCGCACGTCGAAGCCCTCAGGCACCGGGCCTTCCCAGATCAGGGTGTAAACGCGGATGGCATGGCCCCGGCGCTGGCACTCCTGGGCGATGCGCAGGAAGTCCCGCTGCAGGCCGCCAAAGGGAAAGTACTTGTAGAGCACGAAAGCCAGGGTCATGCGGGGAGGTCTTCCAACAGCAGGGTTTCCAGTTCTAGTTCGACCCGCTCCGGGGTCAAGGCGGCCAGACTGGCCGCGGGCTGGTCGCGCGGCTCGTCGGTGCCATCCAGGCCCACGGCACTCAGGTGCACCTGGGCGCGGCCATAGGCACCGACCTTTTTCGGACTGGTCGGGCCATAGAGCGAAACGGTGGGCACGTCCAGGGCCGCAGCCAGGTGACCGAGGCCGGTATCCACCGCCACGCAGGCACGGGCGCCGGCCAGCACCTTGGCCACCCCGGCGAGATTCAGTCGCGGCAGCACCTGGACGCCATCCAGGCCGTCGGCGATGCGTTCGGCACGGGCATGTTCCGCCTCGTTGCCCCACAACAGTCGCACCGGCCAGTCCAGTTGGCTCATGCGCTCGGCCAGTTCGCGCCAGTGGGCCTCGGGCCAGTGCTTGCTGACCCAGGTGGTGCCGTGCAGGAACACCACATAGGGTGTCTCGTTGGGGCCGGCCAGGCGTTGTCGATCCAGGCCGTAGTCACCCACGCCCGCCGGCAGTGGATAATCCAGCGCCTGGGCGAACAGCTGGCGGATCCGCTCCAGGGCGTGCTGCCCCTTGGCGACGTGATAGCGCTCATCATAGAAGCGGCTGGCCAGGGGCTCGCGGGCGGAGTTGCGGTCGAGACCGGCCACCGGCGCCTCGGCGTAGCGGGTCAGCCAGGCACTCTTGAGCAGGCCCTGGGCATCGATCACCCGGTCATAGCGCTGCTCGCGCACGCGCGCCTTGAATTCGCCCCACTCGCCACTGGCCCAGGCGGAAAAGGGCTGCTTGCGCCAGCGGCGCAGGGCCACCGGAATCACCTGACTCACGGCCGGGTGCCAGGCGGGAATCTCGGCGAAGCCCTCCTCCACCACCCAGTCGAAGCAGATGCCGGGAATGGCCCGGGCCGCATCGGTCAGCGCCGGCAGGGTATGGATGACATCGCCGAGGGAGGAGGTCTTGACCAGCAGCACGCGCATCTAGCCCACCTCGACCGGATCGGCGACCAGGCGGCCGAGGGCCTCCTGCACTAGGCTCGGCTGCAGCAGACGCAGGCAATCGTAATGGCCGAAGCGACAGGTACGGTCGAAGCAGGGGCTGCACTCCAGCCCCAGGCGCACCACCTCGACCTGACTGGCCAACGGCGGCGTGAAGCCCGGCGAGGTGGAGCCATAGACCGCCACCAGCGGGCGATCCAGGGCAGCGGCCACGTGCATCAGACCGGAATCGTTGCTGATCACCGCGCTCGCGCAGGAGAGCAGGTCGATGGCCTCGGCCAGGGAGGTACGCCCGGCGAGGTTGTAGACATCCTCTTCGAAGCCGGGGGTGACCCATTCGCGGATCTCTTCGCCACCCGGGGCATCCTTCTGCGAACCGAACAGCCAGACCTGCCAGCCCTGACGCAGCCGGGCATCGGCCACGGCGGCGTAGTGCTCGGCCGGCCAGCGCTTGGCCTCGCCGAACTCGGCGCCCGGGCAGAGCGCCAGCACCGGCCGGTCCAGACTCAGCCCGAAGCGCTCCAGGGCGGCGTCACGGCTGGCCGGGTCGATGGCCAGTCGTGGCTTGGGATAGGGTTTGGGCAACTCCGCACCGGGCGCGTAAGCCAGCGCCATGAAGCGCTCGATCATCAGCGGATAGCGCGCCTTGTCCAGGGTGCGGATGTCGTTGAGCAGGCCGAATCTCATCTCGCCGCGCCAACCGGTACGCTTGGGGATGCCGGCGAAATAGGGCACCAGCGCCGACTTCAGCGAGTTGGGCAACAGGATCGCCTGGTCATAGCGACCGCGCAGCTGCTGGCCGATGCGCCGGCGGGTGGCCAGTTCGAAGGCGCCGTGGCCGAGGGGAAAGCTCAGGGCTTCGCGCACCTCGGGCATGCGCTCGAGCAGCGGGCGACTCCACTCGGGGGCGAGGACGTCGATCTGGCAGTCGGGGTGCTGGCGCTTGAGACAGACGAAGAGGGTCTGCGCCATCACCATGTCGCCGACCCAACTGGGTCCGATGATCAGAATATTCATGCTGGAAGGCGATCGGCACCTAGCGGGTGGCCGACTCCCACTCCCTCAGGCCCGGCCTGATCGAAAGCTCGCGCACGGACATCGACATCTTGCCTCTCCTTACTGATGGCGGCCTAAAAGGTGGCCGGATTGCCGGACGGCGTGTCCAGCCCCAGGCCGTGCCAGATACGGCGCACTTCGTCGCGCTCGGCGAGAAAGCCGTCGGCCGGTACCTTGCCCGGCTGCTTCTGCAGGACCAGGCGGTGCAGCGCGGCGCGGTAGGCCTTGTAGGCTTCGCGCAGGGCAATGGCGTCCGTGGCCGGTACCAGACCAGCCGCTTCGAGGGATTCCAGGATGCGGATGTTGTCGGGAAAACGCAGCAATTCGGGATGCTGCCACGACCAGGCCAGAACGGCATATTGGACCATAAATTCGATATCGACGATACCGCCGGCATCCTGCTTGAGGTCGAACAGCTGCTCCGGCCGGCGCGCGTTCGGCCCCAGTCCGCCGGCGGTCACCGCGGTGCCGAGGTTGTCGAGCATCTTGTCGCGCATGCCGGCCACGTCGGCCTGCAGGGTCGCCAGCTCCCGCTGCCGACCGAGGATGCGCGCCCGCACCTCGTCGAAGCGTTCTCCTAGACGTGGACAACCCGCCACCACCCGCGCCCGCACCAGCGCCTGGTGCTCCCAGGTCCAGGCCTCGCTCTGCTGGTAGCGCTCGAAGGCCTCCAGCGAACTCACCAGCAGCCCCGCCGCGCCGGACGGCCGCAGGCGCATGTCCACCTCGTAGAGGGTGCCCACCGGGGTGGTGGTGGTGAGCAGATGGATGATGCGCTGGCCGAGGCGATTGAAGAACTGGGCGCCATCCATGGGCTTGGCGCCATCGGTCTCGGCCAGGGGATCGGCGTCGTGGATGAACACCAGGTCGAGGTCCGAGCCGTGGCCCAGCTCGATGCCGCCGACCTTGCCGTAGCCGACGACGATGAAGTCCGGCTGGCAGGGCGAGCCGTCGCGCCGCTGCGGCGTGCCATGGCGCTGCACCAGCTGGCGCCAGGCCAGGCCGAAGACCTCTTCGAGGATCACCTCGGCCAGCCAGGTCAGGTAGTCGCTGACCTTCATCAGCGGCAGGCTGCCGGCGATCTCCGCCGCCGCCACCCGCAGGCTGTGGGCGCGCTTGAAGTGGCGCAGCACGTCCATCTGCTGCTCCAGGTCCTCTTCAGGCAGGCGCATCAGACGTTCGCGCAATTCGCCAGCCAACTCCGGCTTCTGCGGCGGATGATAGAGCCGACCCTCGTTGAGCAATTCGTCGAGCAACGCTGGATAGCGGGCGATCTGCTCGGCCACCCAGGCACTGGCCCCGCAGAGTTCCAGCAGCCGTGCCAGGGCCGGCGGATTCTCGCTGAGCAGGACCAGGTAGGCGGAGCGTCGCGCCACGGCTTCCACCAGCGGCAGCACCCGCTCCAGGGCGCGATCGGGTTGCTCGTCGGCACTGACCGCATCCAGTAGCCGCGGCATGAAGGCATCCAGGCGTTCGCGACCGGCGCGCTGCATGGCGCGCACCTGGCCACTGGCACGCAGGTTGGCCAGCAGTTCCAGCGCCTGCTCCGGCGTCTGGAAGCCCGCCTCGCGCAGTCGCGCCAGGGACTCCTCGGGGTCGAGCAGGTCTTCCCACAGCGGCAGCCAGCTGTCTTCCAGCTCGGCGCTCTGGGTCTCCTCCTCGGGATCGGCGATGGTCTGCTGGAAATGCCAGTCGATGCGGCTGCGCCAGGCGTCGAGCGCCGCGCTGAATTCATCCCAGTCGGCATAGCCCATGAGGAAGGCCACCCGCGCCCGCCCTTGGGGATCCACCGGCAGGGTCTGGGTCTGCTGGTCGGCGATGGCCTGCAACCCATGCTCGACATAGCGCAGGAAGCAGTAGCCCTCGCGGAGTTCCGCTTCGGCCGCGGCCGGCAGATAGTCGCGCTCGCGCAGACTGGTCAGCACCCTGAGCAGCGGTCGCTGTTGCAGCGCCGGATCACGCCCGCCGTGGATCAGCTGGTAGGCCTGGGCGATGAACTCCACCTCACGGATACCGCCCGCACCCAGCTTGACGTTGTCGGTCATGCCGCGTCGGCGCACCTCCTGGCGAATCAGCTGCTTCATGCTGCGCAGGGCTTCGATGGCGGAAAAATCCAGATAGCGCCGATAGACGAAGGGTCGCAGCAGGGTCAGCAGCTCGGCGCCGCTGACCTGGTCGCCGCCGACCACCCGTGCCTTGATCATGGCGTAGCGTTCCCAGTCGCGGCCCTGGTCCTGGTAATAGAGTTCCATGGCGGCAAAGCTCAGCACCAGGGCGCCGGCGCTGCCATAGGGCCGCAGGCGCATGTCGACGCGGAAGACGAAGCCCTCCACCGTGGTGGCATCCAGCGCCTTGATCAGGCGCTGCCCGAGGCGGGTGAAGAATTCCTGGTTGTCCTGCTCGCGCCGTGCGCCGCGGGTCTCCCCGGCCTCGCCATAGGCGAAGATCAGGTCGATATCGGAGGACAGATTGAGCTCCCCCGCGCCCAGCTTACCCATGCCCAGCACCACCAGTTGCTGTGGCTGGCCACTGTGGCGCCCGGTCGGCACGCCGAACTGGGCGCACTGCTGGGCGTAGAGCCAGGCGCAGGCCTGGTCGATGCAGGCATCGGCCAGCTCGCTGAGGTCGCGGCAGGTCTCCACCAGATCGGCCCGGCGAGTCAGGTCGCGCCAGACGATGCGCACCTGCTGCAACATGCGGAACCGCCGCAGCCGGCGCCCCAGCTCGGCCTCGTCCGGGCAATCGACGAGCGCCTCGCGCAACCGCTGCGCCATCTCGCCCGGTACCAGTGACAGCTCCAGATCGCCACTGTCGACCAATGCCAGGCAGGGCTCGGGCAGGCGGCAGAACTGCTCGACGACGAAGTCACTGAGAGCGGCCACCCGCCGCCAGTCGGCACGCTGCGCCGCGGACCAGTCTGCCTGGCGGGCGGCGGCCGCGGGCAGCGGGGACAGGGCGTCGGCCAGGCGCCGGTCGGCGAGCTCGGCACAGGCGACAAGAGTCGGAGGCAGATCGGGACGAAGGAGGGGTATCATGGGCAGTCCTGCGCAGGGACGGTCGAACCCCACCACCCTGCCGCGAACCCCATGCCAGGGACATTCCGACGGACCACCTGGTCCGAGCGGGAACCGTTTTCACGTCCGCGGTTCGGAGTTCGCGAGCCCATGAGCAGCGCGTTCGACAAACGTCGAATTGTTTTTTATCGCATTACAGCTCGGAGCTGAAACGGATTTGAATTTGTAGTAAAACTACACGCCGATCGGAACCGTCCGGTCATAAATCCAAGAATTTTCGCTGCCCCCAAGAGGCCGGCGGCGACCCTGAGGCGACCGATTTTGGAAGCCTTTCCGCCCTGGAGCAAGCCATGCAAGATCTCGATCCCGTCGAAACCCAGGAATGGCTGGACGCCCTGGAGTCCGTCCTCGACCACGAAGGCGAGGAGCGCGTTCATTATCTGATGACCCGCATGGGCGAACTGGCTACCCGCAGTGGTACCCAGCTGCCCTACTCCATCAATACCCCCTATCGCAACACCATTCCAGTGACCAAGGAAGCCCATATGCCGGGCGACCTGTTCATGGAGCGGCGCATCCGCTCGCTGGTCCGCTGGAACGCCCTGGCGATGGTCATGCGCGCCAACCTCAAGGATCCGGATCTGGGTGGCCACATCTCCACCTTCGCCTCCAGTGCCACCCTCTATGACATCGGCTTCAACTATTTCTGGAAGGCGCCCAACGAAGAGCACGGCGGCGACCTGATCTACTATCAGGGCCATGCCTCGCCTGGCGTCTACGCCCGTGCCTTCCTGGAAGGCCGCCTCTCCGAAGACCAGATGAACAACTTCCGTCAGGAAGTGGACGGCAAGGGGCTGTCGAGCTACCCGCACCCGCACCTGATGCCCGACTTCTGGCAGTTCCCGACCGTGTCCATGGGTCTGGGTCCGATCACCGCCATCTACCAGGCCCGCTTCATGAAGTACCTGGAGAACCGCGGCTACATCCCCGCCGGCAAGCAGAAGGTCTGGTGCTTCATCGGCGACGGCGAGTGCGACGAGCCGGAAACCCTGGGTGCCATCTCCCTGGCCGGCCGCGAGAACCTCGACAACCTGATCTTCGTCATCAACTGCAACCTGCAGCGCCTCGACGGCCCGGTACGGGGCAACGGCAAGATCGTCCAGGAACTGGAAGGCATCTTCCGCGGCGCCGACTGGAACGTCACCAAGGTCCTCTGGGGCCGCATGTGGGATCCGCTGTTCGCCCGCGACACCGAAGGTCGCATGCAGCAACGCATGGACGCCGTGGTCGATGGTGAATACCAGAACTACAAGGCCAAGGACGGTGCCTATGTGCGCAAGCACTTCTTCGGCGCCAATCCCGAGCTGCTCAAGATGGTCGAGGACCTGTCCGACGACGAGATCTGGAAGCTCAACCGTGGCGGTCACGACCCCTACAAGGTCTATGCGGCCTACCACCAGGCGGTCAACCACAAGGGCCAGCCCACCGTCATCCTGGCCAAGACCATCAAGGGCTACGGCACCGGTGCGGGCGAAGCCAAGAACACCGCGCACAACACCAAGAAGGTCGATGTGGAGTCGCTGAAGAAATTCCGCGATCGCTTCGACATCCCGCTGAACGATTCCCAGCTCAGCGAGCTGCCCTTCTATCGTCCGGCCGACGACAGCGCCGAGATGAAGTACCTGATGGGCCGCCGCGAGTCCCTGGGTGGTCACCTGCCCCAGCGTCGCGCCCGCAGCATCAGCATCCCCACACCGCCCCTGGAAACCCTGAAGGCGGTGCTGGACGGCTCCGGTGATCGCGAGATCTCCACCACCATGGCCTTCGGCCGCATCCTGTCGCAACTGGTCAAGGACAAGGACCTGGGCAAGCGCATCGTGCCCATCCTCGCCGACGAGGCCCGTACCTTCGGCATGGAAGGCATGTTCCGCCAGTTGGGCATCTACTCGCCCCACGGCCAGCTCTATGAGCCGGTCGATCGCGACCAGGTGATGTACTACCGCGAAGAGAAGGACGGCCAGATTCTCCAGGAAGGCCTCAACGAGGCGGGCGCCATGTCCTCCTTCATCGCCGCCGGTACCGCCTACAGCAACTACAACCAGCCCATGCTGCCGGTCTACATCTTCTATTCGATGTTCGGCTTCCAGCGCATCGGCGACCTGGCCTGGGCGGCGGGCGATGCCCAGACCCGCGGCTTCCTGCTGGGCGGCACCTCCGGCCGTACCACCCTCAACGGCGAAGGACTGCAGCACGAGGACGGTCACAGCCACATCCTGGCCGGTACCATCCCCAACTGCCGCAGCTACGATCCCACCTATGCCTACGAGCTGGCGGTGATCATGCGCGAAGGCATCCATCAGATGATGGAACTGCAGCAGAGCGTCTTCTATTACATCACCGTGATGAACGAGAACTACCAGCAGCCGGCCATGCCCGAGGGTGTCGAGGAAGGCATCATCAAGGGTATGTACCTGCTGGAAGAAGAAAAGGGCGACTTCAAGCACCGCGTCCAGTTGCTGGGCTCGGGCACCATCCTCAACGAGGTCCGCGCTGCCGCGAGCCTGCTACGCGAGATGGGCGTCGGCGCCGATATCTGGAGCGTCACCAGCTTCAACGAACTGCGCCGCGAAGGCCTGGCCGTGGATCGCTGGAACCGCCTGCACCCGCTGGAAGAGCGCCGCCTGACCTACGTCGAGCAGTGCCTGGGCGAGCGCCAGGGTCCGGTCATCGCCTCCACCGACTACATGAAGCTGTTCGCCGATCAGATCCGCCAGTGGGTCCCCACCGAATTCCAGGTGCTGGGTACCGACGGCTTCGGTCGCAGCGACAGCCGCAAGAAGCTGCGTGATCACTTCGAGGTCGATCGTCGCTGGGTCGCCGTCGCCGCTCTGCAGGCGCTGGCCAACCAAGGCAAGCTGGAACGCAAGGTCGTGGCCGACGCCATCACCAAGTTCGGCATCGACACCGAGAAGCGCAATCCCCTGGATTGCTGATGCGGCACACGGATAAGAGGAAACAATTGTGAGCGAGACCATCCGCGTACCCGACATCGGCAGTGGCGACGGCGAAGTCATCGAGCTGCTGGTGAAGGTCGGCGATACCGTCGAGGCCGAACAGAGCCTGGTGGTGCTGGAGTCCGACAAGGCCAGCATGGAGATTCCGGCCCCCAAGGCCGGCAAGATCGCCGCCCTGCACATCAAGGTCGGCGACACCCTCAAGACCGGTGATCTGCTGATCGACCTGGAAGGCGAGGACGCCGCCACCGGCAGCGAACCCGCCGCCGAACCCAAGGCCGAGTCCAAGCAGCCCCAGGTCGAGGAAAGCGAAACCCCGACGCCAGCCGGCGACGAGGACGCTTCGGCGTCCGCCGGCGAAGGCGAGTCCCAGGAAATTCACGTTCCGGACATCGGCTCCAGCGGCAAGGCCAGCATCATCGAGGTGGCGGTCAAGCCCGGCGACACCATCGCCGCCGAGCAGACGCTGATCACCCTGGAATCCGACAAGGCCAGCATGGAAATCCCCTCCCCCGCCGCGGGCGTGGTGGAGAGCGTTTCCGTCAAGGTCGGCGACGAAGTGGGCACCGGCGATCTGATCCTGGTGCTCAAGGGCGCCGCCAATGCCAAGCCGAGCAAGAGCGTCGAATCCAAGGCCGGCGACAAGCCCGCCAAGGAAGCCGCCGAGCCCGAGCTGCACGAGGAAGCTGCCGCCGAGCCGGCCGGTGAGTCGGTCGAGGAGATCAAGGTCCCCGACATCGGCTCCACTGGTAGTGCCAACGTCATCGAGGTGCTGGTCAAGGCCGGTGAGCAGGTCAAGGCCGAGCAGTCGCTGATCGTGCTGGAGTCCGACAAGGCCAGCATGGAAATCCCGGCGCCCAAGGCGGGCGTGGTGGAAAGCGTCGCCATCAAGGTCAATGACCAGGCCAAGACCGGTGATCTGATCCTGACCCTGAAGGTGGCCGGTGCCGCGCCCAAGCAGGCGGCCAAGCCGGCTGCCGGCAGCACCGCCGCCAGCGCGCCGGCTGCCGAGAAGAAAGCCGAGGCTCCGGCCAAGGCTGCCGCCCCGGCCAGCGCACCCGCCGCCGGCATGGGCAAGAAGGTCCATGCCGGCCCGGCCGTGCGCATGGTCGCCCGCGAGTTCGGCGTCGATCTGGGCGAGGTCACCCCGACCGGTCCCAAGGGCCGCATCCTCAAGGAAGACGTCCAGGCCTACGTCAAGGATCAGCTGCAGAAGAGCAAGGCGGCTCCGGCCGCGGCTGCAGGGGCCACCGGTGGCGCCGGCATTCCGCCGATCCCCACCGTGGACTTCAGCAAGTTCGGTGAGATCGAAGAGGTGCCGATGACGCGCCTCATGCAGGTCGGCGCCAACAACCTGCATCGCAGCTGGCTGAACGTGCCCCACGTGACCCAGTTCGACCAGTCCGACGTGACCGATCTGGAAGCCTTCCGGGTCGGCCAGAAAGCCGTCGCGGAAAAGGCCGGCGTCAAGTTGACCATCCTGCCGTTCCTGCTCAAGGCCTGTGCCCATGTGCTCAAGGAACTGCCGGACTTCAACGCCTCCCTGGCCCCCAGCGGCAAGGCGGTGATCCGCAAGAAGTACGTGCATATCGGCTTCGCCGTGGACACCCCGGACGGCCTGCTGGTCCCGGTCATCCGCAACGTCGACCAGAAGAGCCTCCTGCAACTCGCCGCCGAAGCCGCCCAGCTGGCGGAAAAGGCGCGGACCAAGAAGCTCAGCGGTGACGACATGCAGGGCGCCTGCTTCACCATTTCCAGCCTGGGTCACATCGGCGGTACCGGCTTCACGCCGATCGTCAATGCCCCGGAAGTGGCGATCCTCGGCGTGTCCAAGGCCAGCATGCAGCCGGTCTGGGACGGCAAGGCCTTCCAGCCGCGCCTGATGCTGCCGCTGTCGCTGTCCTACGATCACCGCGTGATCAACGGGGCAGCTGCCGCGCGCTTCACCAAGCGCCTGGGCGATCTGCTGACGGAAATCCGCAGCCTGCTGCTGTAAACGCCACAGGACGGTAATGGCTTCCCGCTACCGTCTTCTGGTGTAGCAAGAACCCCGCTCATGCGGGGTTTTTGCTGCCAGATCAACCGAAAGATCCAGGAAAAAGGTAGGATGAGCGCCCTGAGCGTCGCCCCTTGCATGCCCTGGGCCCTATCGGGCAACCTTGACAGCTATCCCAGAGCGCTGGCGAGACGGAGAGGAAGAAGGATTAATGATTTGTCTGTCCTTTCCGATAACCCTAGGACATTTTTCCGTCTTCACAAGGACGCGGACCCTCGCATGAGTATTCACTCCGATGCTGCCGATGCCGCGGTAGCCGATCAGGCGGGCGCGCTCAGCGCTCCTGCCCGATTGGGCTTGCTGCGCTTCGAGCGTCTGAATGAAGCCTCCTGGGCGATGCTCTATCTCGACTCCCGCTGTGAGGCCAGCCTCGGCCTGCCCGCCCAGGCGCTGTGTTCGCTCATCGATGCCCCCTATGCCAGCCTGATGGAGCCCAGCGTCCGTCATCGCCTGCACGAGGACATCCAGCTGCAACTCGCCGAGCATGGCAGCTATCAGGTGCGTTACCTGTTCCATTCCACCACGGCCCCCTGCCAGGTCGTCGAGGTGGGCGAGAGCCTGCAGCGTCATGGTCGCCCCCTGCTACGCGGCTATCTGCTGCGGGTGATGAACGACGATGCCCTGGCCGGCGAATGGGAAGCCCACAACCTGGCCCTGCGGTCGACCCTGGCGCTCCTGCAGGAAAGCCAGGACCACAGCCAGCAACGGCTGGGGATGGCCCAGGCGCGGCAGACCCTGCTGCTCGAATTGTCCCGGCTGGCCCTGAGACAAACGCCGGTCGACGACGAACTGGTGCAGCTGCTGCGTGCCCAGGGCCCGGCCGCCTTTGCCGTGGATGAGCTCAGCCTGTGGCGCTACGAAGGCAATGGCCTCGTCACCCTGTGCAAGGAAGAGCGCCTGCCCACGCTGTGCAGCGACCACCGCCGCCGGTTGCGTGAGCAGGGCGTGATCGAAGACGCCAGCCAGGTGCTGCACCCTTCCCATACCGGGGGCGGAACGGCCCTGGACGTGGCGCTGCTGCACGAGAATCAGCTGATCGGCCTGCTCTGCCTGAGACGGGACCGGCCAGCTACCTGGGAGGCCGAGGACGTCGCCTTCGCCCGCAGCCTGGCGGAATGTCTGGCTGCCCTGCTCCAGCAGCCGGAGCGCTTGCCGAAGGTCGCCCACCCCCTCACCCGGGTGATGGAAGCCAGCAACGATGCCTTCCTGCTGCTGGATGCCGGCGGTCGCCTAGAGCACGCCACCGACAGCTTCGCCCGCATCACCGGCTATCCCATCGCCAAGCTGCAGGGCCTGCACGTCGAATCCCTGCCGGCCCTGGAGAACTGGAGCGAGCTGCTCTACGAAGCCTGGCAGCACCTGGCGCACCAGGACAGCTGGCAGGGCGAATTGCGGTGCTATCGCCGCGACGGCGAGACCTACTGGGGCCAGCTGTCGCTGTCCAAGATCCAGCAGCCCAACGGCGACCTGCAGGGCTATCTGGGTATCTTCCAGGACACCAGCAAGACCCGCTTCGCCCAGCAGCACAACGACGAGATGGTGTTTCGCGACAGCCTTACCGGGCTGGCCAACCGCAGCCACTTCATCGCCCGCCTGGAAGAGCGCCTGGAGCAGTCCAATCCGAGCAGCGAGCACTCGCTGCTGCTGGTGGACGTCGACAACTTCAAGAGAGTCAACGACAGCCTGGGTCATCGCATCGGCGACCAGCTGCTGGTGGGCCTGGCCCGGCGCCTGCGCAGCGCTCTGGGCAAGGGCGCGCTGATCGCGCGCATCGCCAGCAACGAATTCGCCGTGCTGCTCGACGGCATGGATGCGGTGTCCGCCACCAGCCTGGCTCGCGACACCCTGGTAGCCCTGGATCCGCCGCTCTATGTGGAAGGCCACCCGACCCTGATCAGTTGCTCCATCGGTCTGACCACCGCCAGGCCGCACGAAACCGATCCGCAGACCCTGATCAAGCACGCCGGCCTCGCCCTGCACAGGGCCAAGGCCACCGGCGGCCATCAGGTCCAGGTGTTCACCGAGGCGCTGATCGCCGAGGCCATCAACAAGCTGTTCGTGCAGAACAACCTGCGCCGCGCCCTGGAGCAGAACGAATTGCTGGTGCATTACCAGCCCAAGGTCTGCCTGAAGCGCGCCAAGCTGCTTGGCCTGGAAGCCCTGATCCGCTGGCAGCATCCGGAAAAGGGCATGATCCGCCCGGACCAGTTCATCAGCATCGCCGAGGAAACCGGGCTCATCGTGCCCATCGGCAAATGGATCATCCGCGAGGTCTGTCGCCAGCTGCACCGTCTCGACGCCGCCGGCTTCGACGACCTGCAGATTGCCATCAACCTGTCGCCCAAGCAGTTCACCGATCCCGACCTGGTGCAGTCCTTCGTCACCATCCTCGACGAGGAAGGCATCGCGCCCAAACGACTCGAGCTGGAGCTGACCGAAAGCCTGCTGCTGGATGCCACCGACGCTACCCGCAACACCCTCGAAGCCCTCAAGCGGCTGGGCATGAGCCTGGCGATGGACGACTTCGGCACCGGTTATTCGTCGCTCAGCTACTTGAAAAAATTCCCCATCGACATCATCAAGATCGACAGGAGTTTCATCAAGGACATCCCGGACAACCAGGACGACATGGAAATCACGTCCGCGGTGATCGCCATGGCCCACAACCTGCGGCTGCAGGTGGTTGCCGAGGGCATCGAGACGACCGAACAGCTGGCTTTCCTGCGCCATCATCGTTGCGATATCGGCCAGGGCTATCTGTTCGACAAGCCCATCCCGGCCGACCAGCTCGACGCCGCCCTGGCGCGTTACCTGCCGACGCGCTGACCCGCCGAGCGGACTCGACCCCGCTGCAGCGATTTTGCGTACACTGAGCTTTTCGCCTGGCCCTTTCCCACGAGGTATCCCATGGTCCTGCGTTCCGAAATCCTGACCAAGAAGACCCACCTGCCCGCCGCCGAGCAGGCGCTGCCCGGCCGCGAGACGGCCATGGCCGTACCCGCCGCCCACTACGTCAACGGTAATCCGTTGCAAGGCCCCTTCCCCACCGGGCTGCAGAGTCTGGTGCTGGGCATGGGCTGCTTCTGGGGCGTCGAGCGGCGTTTCTGGCAACAACCGGGTGTCTGGACCACCGCCGCCGGTTACGCGGGCGGCCATACCCCCAACCCGACCTACGAAGAGGTGTGCTCCGGCCTGACCGGTCATACCGAGGTGGTGCTGGTGGTGTTCGATCCGGCCCAGACCTCACTGGAGGCGCTGCTGAAGATCTTCTGGGAAGCCCACGACCCGACCCAGGGCATGCGCCAGGGCAATGATGTCGGTACCCAGTATCGCTCGGCGTTGTATTACAGCGACGACAGCCAGCGCGAGGCCTTCGAAGCCAGCCAGGCCGCCTTCCAGGCTCAATTGGCCGAGGCTGGTTATGGCGAGATCACCACCGAGATCGCTCCTTTGCCGCCCTTCTACTACGCCGAGGCCTATCACCAGCAGTACCTGGCGAAGAATCCCAACGGCTATTGCGGTCTGGCCGGCACCGGCGTGTGCTTGCCGCCCAGTCTGGCGGTCTGATCGCACTTCGCTCGGCTTACCTGGGGATCGTTGGGCTTCGGCGATAGAGCTGCCTCAGCCCAACCTACGCCAAGCTGTTCGTAGGTTGGGTTGAGCGCAGCGAAGCCCAACGTTGCCCCTCCCTTATTCCGCGATCAGCCAGTCCAGCCGCCAGCTGCCTTCGCCCTGGGCCAGATGCTCGGCCAGCCAGGGCAGCAATTCGCGTAGTTCTTCCTCCAATCCCCACGGCGGATTGACGACGGCCAGTCCCGAGCCATTGAGCCGGGTGGGGTCGTCCGCCGCGCGGATCAGCAATTCGACGTTGAGCAGCTTGGGCGCGCTGCTGGCCTGCAGACCCGCATGGAAACGCCTGAGCTGGCGGCGATCCTTGATCGGATACCAGAGGGCGATCACCGTCTGGCGCATCCGGCCGATGGCCTCGGTGACCGCTTTGACGCAACGCTCCAGCTCATCGGCCTTCTCGAAGGGCGGATCGATCAGCAGCAGTGCCCGGCGCTCGGGCACCGGCAGCAGCGCCCGCGGCAGCAGCCAGCCGTCCTTCTGGTGCACCGCCACCCGGCGATCACCGGCCATGTTTTCCTTGAGCAGGCGACCATCCTCGGGGTGCAGTTCGTTCAGCAGCAGCCGATCCTGAGGCCTCAAGGCCTGGCGCATCAACTCGGGCGAGCCGGGATAGTAGCGCAGCGCGCCATCGGGATTGAGCGCCGCCACCGCTTCGCGATAGCCGACGAAGGCGGCCGGTGCGGCGTCCAGCGCCCACAGCCGACCGATCCCTTCGCGCCATTCGTCGGTACGACTGGCCTGGTCGCCGGCCAGGTCATAGCGACCCACGCCGGAATGGCTGTCCAGATAGGCGAAGGGTGCCTCCTTGCGCGCCAGCAGCGCGGCCAGGCGCAACAGGGTGGCGTGCTTGAAGACATCGGCGTGATTGCCGGCATGGAAGGCGTGTCGGTAATTCATGGGATACTCCAGCGTCAGCCCTACAGTGTACCGCCTTCCTCGGGCGCCAGCGGCGTCGCGCTTTGACACCCTGGCCGTGCAGCGGGTTAAATCCCCAGGTTCTTCATTTCTTTGCCCCAGGAGTCACGCTTGGACGCCGTCACCATCAACAGCTTGTTCTTGATCGGTGCGGTGCTGATCGGCCTGTCGATTCTGGTCAGTTCGATTTCCTCGCGGGTCGGCATCCCGATCCTGGTGATCTTCCTGGTGGTCGGCATGTTCGCCGGCGTCGACGGCCCCGGTCACATCGCCTTCGACAACTATCCGATGGCCTACCTGGTGGGCAATCTGGCGCTGGCGGTGATCCTACTCGACGGCGGCATGCGCACCCGGGTATCGAGTTTCCGCGTGGCGCTCTGGCCGGCGCTGTCGCTGGCGACGGTGGGGGTGATGATCACCACTGGCCTGACCGGCTTGGCTGCGGCCTGGCTGTTCGATCTCAGCCTGCTGCAGGGCCTGCTGATCGGCGCCATCGTCGGCTCCACCGATGCCGCGGCGGTGTTTTCCCTGCTCGGAGGGCGCGGCCTCAACGAACGGGTCACCGCCAGCCTGGAGATCGAATCCGGCAGCAACGACCCCATGGCGGTGTTTCTCACCGTGACCCTGATCGAGATGCTCGCCAGCGGCGAGAGCGGCTTCAGCTGGAGCCTGCTCGGTCATTTCGTCAGCGAATTCGCCATCGGCGGGGTGATCGGCCTGGGCGGTGGCTGGCTGCTGCTGCAGCTGATCAACCGCATCCACCTCGCCGACGGCCTCTATCCGCTGCTGGCCATCAGCGGTGGTCTGCTGATCTTCGCCCTGACCAACGCCGCCCATGGCAGTGGCATCCTCGCGGTCTACCTCGCCGGTCTGCTGATGGGCAATCTGCCGATCCGCAGCCGCCATGGCATGCTGCACATGCTCGACGGCATGGCCTGGCTGGCGCAGATCGGCATGTTCCTGGTGCTGGGCCTGCTGGTGGAGCCGCACAACCTGCTGCCCATCGCCCTGCCCGCCCTGGGCCTGGCGCTGTGGATGATCCTGGTCGCCCGCCCGCTGTCGGTGGCCATCGGCCTCTTGCCCTTCCGCGCCTTCCATGACCGGGAAAAGGCCTTTATCGCCTGGGTCGGGCTGCGTGGCGCGGTCCCCATCATCCTCGCGGTGTTCCCGATGATGGCCGGACTGCCCCAGGCCCAGCTGTTCTTCAACGTGGCCTTCTTCATCGTGCTGGTGTCGCTGCTGGTGCAAGGCTCCAGCCTGCCGCTGGCCGCCAAGTTGCTCAAGGTGACGGTGCCACCGGAGCCGGCGCCCTTCTCCCGCGCCGGCCTGCAGGTCCATCCGACCAGCGAGTGGGAGTTGTTCATCTATCGCCTGGGCGCCGAAAAATGGTGCATCGGCGCCGCCCTGCGCGAGCTGAAGATGCCCGAGGGCACCCGCATCGCCGCGCTGTTCCGCGGCGAGACCCTGCTGCACCCCTCCGGCAGTACCACCCTGGAAGCCGGTGACATCCTCTGCGTGGTCGGCCACGAGCACGATCTGCCCGCCCTGGGCCGCCTGTTCAGCCAGGCGCCGCAGCAGACCCAGAGATTCTTCGGCGACTTCGTTCTGGAAGCCGATGCCGAACTCAGCGCGGTGGCCGCGCTGTACGGCCTGCAACTGGGCGAAGTGGACGGTAACCAGCGTCTCGGCAGCTTCATCACCCACCAGATCGGCGGTGAACCCATCGTGGGCGACCTGGTGGAGTGGAATGGCCTGGTCTGGATCGTCGCGGCCATCGAGAACAAGCGCGTGCGCAAGGTCGGCGTGAAGTTTCCCGAAGGCAGCAGCAGCGGACCTGCGCTCTTTCTTTAACGGTGGATGAACGGGGTTCGCGGCTTGAGGGCCGCCGCCTTGCACCCCAGGCAGCCTGGCTTTAACCTCGCGCCTTTCCACTGCCCGACGCCTGCCGCATGCACCGCCTGTCCGCTCTGCTTCGCGCCGCCGCCCTCTGCGGCTGCCTGTTCACCCTTCCCGCCGTGGCTCAGGATTCCGGGCCGCCGGATGCCCAGCAGGTCCAGCAGAATCTGAGCGCTCTGGCCGATCGCAAGCTGCCCGCCGCCGAGCAGAGCGCCGCCCAGGAGAGCCTGCAGCAGACCCTCAAGCTGCTCGACCAGCGCGACCAGTACGTCAAGCAGCTGGCCGATCTGCGCCAGCAGCTGGCCCAGGCACCGCAGCAGACCAAGGATGCCCAGCGACAACTGGCCCGCCTGCGCGCCGAGCCGATCAAGCCCGCCGAGCAGCGCTATGCCGGCGCCACGCCCCAGGCCCTGGAGCAGCGGCTGAGCGAGACCAGTCTGGCGCTCAACAGCGTGCAGGACGATCTGAACGCCGCCAACAGCCTGGTGATCAATGCCCAGACCCGCCCCGAGCGTGCCCAGGTGGACATCGCCAATTTGCAGACGCGCCTGCAGCAGATCGCCGATCTGCTCAAGAGTGGACGCGAGAACGCCAAGGCGTTGACCGCCGAGCGGCGCGGTCAACTGCTGGCGGAGCAAGCGGCGGCGGGCGCGCAGATCCAGCTGTTGCGCCAGGAGCTGGCGGGCAACAGCGTGCTGCAGGATCTCGGCGCCATTCGCCGGGAGCTGTTCACCGAGCAGGTGAAGCGTTACGAGCAGGAGACCCTGGACCTGCAGACGCTGATCAGCGGCAAGCGGCGCCAGCAGTCGGAAAAGACCCTGGCCGAAGCCTCGCGGGAGTCGGAGAAGACCGCCGGGGACGATGTGCTGTCCCAGGAGACCGGGCTCAATCTGCAACTGTCCGACTACCTGCTGCGCGCCACCGATCGACTCAACGATCTCAATCGCCGCAATCTGGAGTCCCGTCAGCAGCTGGATCAGCTCAAGCAGACCAGCGAGAACATGGAACAGCAGATCGGCGTGCTCAAGGGCAGCGTGCTGCTGTCCAAGCTGCTCTACCAGCAGCGTGCCGCGCTACCTTCGGTCAAGGTCAACAAGGATCTCACCGACGACATCGCCGATCTGCGCCTCTATCAGTTCGAGCTCAACCAGCAGCGCGCCCAGATCGCCAATCCGGATGCCTACGTCAGCAATCTGCTGGCCCAGCAGCCACCGGAAAAGACCACGCCGCAGCTACGCCAGCAATTGCTCGACCTGCTCAAGACCCGCAGCGAATTGCAGGAGCGCCTCAACACCGAGCTCAATGCCCTGCTCAGCGAGTCCATCGACCTGCAACTCAACCAGCGTCAGTTGCAGACCACCATCAGCAGCCTGCGCGGCACCCTCGACGAGCAGATGTTCTGGATTCCCAGCAACAAGCCGCTGGACTGGAACTGGGTCAAGACCGCACCCCGCAAGCTGATGCAGCAACTGCGCGACGTGCCCTGGGGCTCCAGCCTGCATGAACTCTATGTCGGCCTGGCCGAGCGCCCGCTGCTGCTGCTGCCGCTGGTCCTGGCCTTCGCCACCCTGATCTGGCAACGGCCCCGCATCCATGCCCAGGTCAGCAAGCTCAACCAGGATATCGGTCACTACCAGCGCGACAGTCAGCTGCACACGCCGCAGGCCGTACTGCTCACCATTCTCCTCGGCCTGCCCGCGAGTCTGGTGCTCTGGCTGGGCGGCGTGGCCCTCGAAGGGGACGAACGCGGCGTCAACGCCGCCATTGGTGCGGCGCTGCTGGAAATGGCCGCCGGCTGGCTGGTGTTCTACACAGTGTATCGCCTGCTGGCCTCCGGCGGCGTCGCCGAGACCCACTTCCGCTGGGCCCGACCCCAGGCGCAGTCCCTGCGCCGGCTGGTCAGACGCGTGGGCCTGCTGGCCCTGGCACTGATGGCGGTGGTGGCCATCGCCGAACGCCAGCTGGCCGGTCTGGCCGACGATGTCCTGGGCATTCTCATCGTCCTGATCGCCTATGCCAGCCTGGCCTGGATGCTGGGTCGCTCCTTGCTCAATGCCACCGCCCGCGAGCGCCTGCCGTTCTTCCGCCTGTTGCTCGGCCTGATGATCACCGCCATTCCAGCCGTGCTGTTCTTCGCCGTGCTCTTTGGCTATTACTACACCGCGCTCAAGCTCACCGATCGCCTGGTGGACACCCTCTATGTGCTGATGGCCTGGATCATCCTCGAAGCCACCCTGGCCCGTGGCCTGAGCGTGGCCGCGCGGCGCCTGGCCTACCAGCGCGCCATCCAGAAGCGCCAGGCGCAGCAGGAAGACGCCGAAGGCGTGGAGGTGGTGCAGGAGCCGACCCTGGACATGGAGCAGGTCAACCAGCAGTCCTCGCGACTGTTGCGCCTGACCCTGCTGCTGGCCTTCCTCGGCGTGCTCTACCTGGTCTGGGCCGACGTGGTGGCGGTGTTCTCCTACCTGGACAACGTCACCCTCTACCAATACACCAGCGGCACCGGCGCCGCCGCCACCCAGGTGCCCCTGACGCTGCGGGTGTTCATCATCGCCCTGGTGATCGCCGGTCTCACCGTCGCCCTGGCGCGCAATCTGCCCGGCCTGCTGGAAGTCCTGGTGCTGTCGCGCCTGAATCTGGCCCAGGGCAGCGCCTACGCCACCACTACCCTGCTCTCCTACGTCATCGTCGGCTTCGGCACCGTGACCACCCTGGCGACCCTCGGGGTGAGCTGGGACAAGCTGCAGTGGCTGGCCACCGCCCTCTCGGTCGGTCTGGGTTTCGGCTTGCAGGAGATCTTCGGTAACTTCATCTCCGGCCTGATCATCCTCTTCGAGCGCCCGGTGCGCGTCGGCGACCTGATCACCATCGGCAACGTGACCGGCACGGTGAACAAGATCCGCATCCGCGCCACCCACATCACCGATGCCGACCGCAAGTCGGTGGTGGTACCGAACAAGACCTTCGTCACCAGCCAGCTGATCAACTGGACGCTGACCGACACCGTCACCCGTATCGTGCTGACCTTCGGCATCAATCGCGGCAGCGATCTGGCCGAGGCCCAGCGGTTGATGATGCAGGCGGTCAAGGAGAATCCGCGGGTGCTGCATGACCCCGAGCCCTCGCTGCACATCACCCACTATGGCGCCAGCACCCTGGACCACGAATTGCGCATCTATGTGCGCGAACTGGGCGATCGCAGCGCCGCCACCGATGAGCTGATCCGCCGGGTCGACCAGTTGCTGCGCGATGCCGGTATCAACCTGCTGTCCACGCCGCAGATGGAGATCACCTTGAAGAATCGCCACGGTGCGGAGAAACAACTGGGCAAAAAGCCTCTCCTACCTGAAGGGGATGCCCAGCAGGAAGCCGAGGATCCCAAGCCATCCAAGGCCTGACGGCCCCCTGCGCGGATATCTCGGGACACCCATGAAACAGCTGCTCGATCTGACGTTCGACAACAGATTCGCCCGCCTGGGCGATGACTTCTCCACCCGCATCGACCCTCGGCCGCTGGACGATCCACGGCTGGTGGTCGCCTCACCCGCCGCCCTGGCGCTGCTGGACCTGGATCCGGCGGTGGCCGAGACTCCTGAATTCACTCAGGTGTTCGCCGGGGCCCAGCTCTGGGACAGCGCCGAGCCCAGGGCCATGGTCTATTCCGGCCACCAGTTCGGCTCCTACAACCCGCGCCTGGGCGATGGCCGCGGCCTGCTGTTGGGCGAGGTGGTCAACGACCGCGGTGAGCATTGGGATCTGCACCTCAAGGGCGCCGGTCTCACGCCCTTCTCGCGCATGGGCGACGGCCGCGCCGTGCTGCGCTCCTCCATCCGTGAATTCCTCGCCTCCGAGGCCTTGCACGCCCTGGGTATCCCGACCACCCGGGCGCTGTGCGTGATCGGCTCCGCCACCCAGGTGGTGCGCGAACGGCTGGAAACCGGCGCCACCCTGCTGCGCATGGCGCCCAGCCACGTGCGCTTCGGTCACTTCGAGTACTTCTACTACACCCGCCAGCATCAGTTGCTGGAGCAACTGGGCGAGCATGTGTTGGTCGCGCACTTCCCCGAACTGCTAGCCACCCCCGAGCCCTGGGCGGCGCTGTTCCGCGAGGTAGTAGAACGCAACGCCCGGCTGATCGCCCATTGGCAGGCCTATGGCTTCTGCCATGGGGTGATGAACACCGACAACTTCTCGATCCTGGGCCTCACCTTCGACTTCGGCCCCTTCGCCTTCCTCGACGACTTCGACGCCCAGTTCATCTGCAACCATTCCGATCACACCGGGCGCTACTCCTACAGCAACCAGGTGCCCATCGCCCACTGGAACCTGGCGGCCCTGGCCCAGGCCCTGACGCCCAAGGTGGCGGTGGAGACGCTGCAGGAGAGCATCGCCCTCTTCCTGCCGCTGTATCAGGCGCACTACCTCGACCTGATGCGCCGGCGCCTGGGCCTGCAGGAGGCGCGAGACGAAGACCAGGAGTTGGTCGAGCGCCTGCTGGCCCTGATGCAGCAGGGCGGTGTGGACTATCATCTGTTCTTCCGCCACCTGGGCGAAGACCAGCCTGCCGCCGCCCTCGCCCGGGTGCGCGAAGACTTCATCGACCTGCGTGGCTTCGACGACTGGAGCCAGGCCTATCGCGCCCGCCTGGACGCCGAAGGCGGTGCGGCAGCCGACCGTACCGCGCGCATGAACGCGGTCAATCCGCTGTATGTGCTGCGCAATTACCTGGCCCAGCAGGCCATCGAACAGGCCGAAGCAGGCGACTACAGCGAAGTGCGCCTGCTGCACGAGGTACTGTCACGCCCCTTCGAGGCCCAACCGGGGCGCGAACGCTTCGCCCAGCGGCCGCCGGACTGGGGCAAGCACCTGGAGATCAGCTGCTCGTCTTGAAGTCCGGCTCCGACCAGGCGCCGGACTTCAGGCGCCGTTGACCTGGAAGACGTGCCGCAAATAGTGCAGGAAGTCCGGTTCGCCGCCCTGGGCCTTGCCCGGGGCGTCGGAGATCTTGGCCACCGGCTGGCCATTGCAGCGACTCATCTTGAGCACCATGTTCATCGGCTGCACACCCGGGATGTCACAGGTGAAATGGGTGCCGATGCCAAAGCTGACGTTGATCCGCTCGCGCAGGGCACGAAACAGCGCGAGCGCCTTTTCCAGATTGAGCGAATCGGAAAACACCAGGGTCTTGGTCAGGGGGTCGATGCCCAGCTGCTGGTAGTGGGCGATGGCCTTCTCCGCCCACTGCAGGGGATCGCCGCTGTCATGGCGCAGGCCGTCGAACAGCTTGGCGAAGTAGAGATCGAAATCGCGCAGAAAGGCATCCATGGTGATGGTATCGGTCAGGGCGATGCCGAGCTGACCGCGATACTCGCGCACCCAGCAGTCGAGGGCGGCGATCTGACTGTCGATCAATCGTGGCCCCAGTTGCTGGTGCGCCATCAACCACTCGTGGGCCATGGTGCCCAGGGGCGCGACACCCAGCTTCCACGCCAGGTGGACATTGCTGGTACCGACGAAGCGACCGGGAAAGTCGTCCCTCAGGCTGCGCACCACCATCTCCTGCACACCATAGGAAAAACGCCGCCGGGTACCGAAGTCGGCCATCTTGAATTCGGCCAACTCGTCGGTGCCCGCTTCCCGCGCCAGCCAGTCGAACTTGCGATAGAGCTGATCGCGTGCCAGCTGCAGGGGTAGGTCGGCATGGCGCTGGCGATTGCGCACCTCGCTGATCAGCGCCAGGATCGGTACCTCGAACAGGATCAGGTGCAGCCAGGGCCCCTTCAGGGTCAGGGTGAAGCGCCCCTCCTCCTCGCCGAGGAACACATAGGAGGGATTGAAACGAAACAGCCGCAGAAAGCGGATAAAGTCGGGGGTGATGAAGGGAATGCGTTCGAGAAAGTCCAGCTGGCGATCACTGATGGCGACATCGGCCAGGTCATCGATCTCGGCCTGGATGGCCGCGTGATAGGGCCGCAGGTCTTCGTCGTTGCGGCAGCGAAAGGCCCACTCGACTTCCGCATTGGGATAGTTGTGCAGGACGGCCTGCATCATGGTGAGCTTGTAGAAGTCGGTGTCCAGCAGGCTCTGCACGGCCTGCTCGGAAAAACTATCGGCCATCATCGGCGGGGGCTCGGCAGCTAGAAGTCAGACGACAGGATGCCGAACTTGCCGGGGAAGCGAAAGGCGCTTGACGGTCCGAGGCCTAACGATTGTGGGTCTGGGTCATGCCGAAGAGGAATAGCAGCAGGTCCTGGCTACCCGTGCTGGAGGTGTTCAGAGTGCGCGCCACGGGGGTCTGGCAGTAGTCCAGGCCTTCGCTACCGACGACCACGGCCGCCGGTCTTAGCCAGCTCGCATAGGCCAGCGTGGTGACCCCGCAAAAAGCCGCGATCAGCAAACCTCGAGTAATTTGTGAAGTCATGGCTCCAACCCTCTGATCTTCCGTCCCAACGCCTGTTGGTAAACGTAGAGCAGAGTTCGCCATTGCGCAGCGTTCCACGACGAATGGCGGCGTAATTGCAGCATATCCCGACGGGCGGCCGTGTCTATAGCCATTCGTTGGCGACATTTCTCCAGATCGAGCAAGGCGATGGAGAATTGCTTGCCCTCCGGCCCCATGCGCTCGGCGACGAAGATATGTTTGGGATAGAGGCAGCCATGCTGCCAGCGGTGACGGTGCATGCGCGCCAGCACCTCGCCCAGAGTGGTCAGGAAGCGCTCGTGCTCGGCTTCGCTGAGCGCCTGGCCACCGCCTTCGGCGTACCAGTGATCGAGATCCTGATAGCCTTCCAGGGCGGCGCTCACCAGCAACGCGCGCCAACCACCCTGGGCTTGCTGGGCATCGCAGAAGAGCAACTCGGGAACCTGGATACCCAGGTCGCGAAAGGCGATCAGCGCATCCCGCTCACGCAAGGCGGTGGGCCGCCCCAGGGGATGACGCAAACTACGATAGAGATGACCGACCTGACGCTTGACGTAGGCCAGGGTCCCGTCGGGAAGCTGCAGGCGCTGGACACCGCTCTCGCCGCCCCGACGGACATTGGGCGCTTCCACCCAGTCGCCTGCGGTGTTCCACCAGCGATCGAAACGCTCTTCGCCCTGCGTCACGGCTCCCATCGGCTGCCTCTCTTATTCTAGATAGCTTCAATTGGCCTTGCGCAGGACATAGACCCGCCACATGGCATAGCCCGGCAAAAAATCCAGGGCTCGGTCGACCACGAAGCCGGCCTGAGCGACTTCCGCCTCGAACTGGCTGCGCTCGACGATGAATCGGTTCTGGTAACCGCCGCGGTCGCGGCCTTCGGCCTGGCGCCGACGTTCCAGTGCCTGGCGACGCCAGGCCTTGAAGTTGCCATCCACCCACAGCGACAGGATGACGCTGTCACGGGTCACCCTGTGGAACTCCTGCAGCAGCGCCAGACGGTCCGCTGATTCGCCCACATGGTGAAACAAACGCATACAGAAAATGCAATCTACAGAATTGTCGGACAAGTCGATAGCGAAAGCCGACGTCTGCAGCGTTTTTACCCGGGCCACGACCTCGGCGGGCTGCTGCGCACGGGCAGTGGCCAGCATGTTTTCCGAGTAATCGGCACCGATGATCAGACGATTGCGCTTCTCCGCCAGCAGCGGCCAGAAACGACCGGCACCACTGGGCAGATCCAGCACCAGATTGGGCTGGCCGGCGATGCTCAGGGCCTGCCGCGCCAGTTGCTGGTCGCGCCAGTTGGACAGGCGCCGGGCCAGACCGTCCTGATGCTTCAGGTAATACTGGCGGGCGTGTTCGGCGTCGTACTTTTGCGAAAAGGGCAGGTCGATGGGCGCTTTCACGGAGGCGGCTCCTGAGGGAGTGGAGAAGTGCCGCTACCCTATCCAGGCCGCTGTCAAACCCCGGTCAAGTCGTTGTGAAAATTCTGTAACGCTAGTCGGCTACCCTTTCGCTGCCAAGAGCGATATCGAAGCGGCACCCCCCTGCCGCGCTGTCGCCCAGGGTCACGCTCCAGCCCTGCAGCTGACAGATCCGCCGGACCAGCGACAGGCCCAGCCCCAGTCCCTCGCCACGGCCCTCGGCGCCACGGACAAAGGGCTGGAACATCGCCTCACGCTGCTCTTCAGGAATGCCAACGCCACTGTCTTCCACCACGAAACCCGCAGCCCCGACCTGCAGGCTGATGTAGCCGCGTTCGGTGTAGTGCAGGGCATTGCGCAACAGATTGCTCATCACCGACCGCAAAAATGGCTCGTGCCAGAGCAAGCGCTCGGCCTCCGGCGCCACGCTCAGGCGCCATTGCAGCCCCTTGGCCTCCACCGCCGCCTGCCATTCCTGCGTCTGGCGCCGCGCCACCTCGGCCAGGGTGGCACGGGGTGCCTGGGTATCGCTGTCGCCCTGGTTGCGCGCCAGAGCCAGAAAGGTCTGCACCAGTTCCTGCATCTCCCGCGCCGCGCGCGTCATGCGCTCCAACGGGCCCTTCGCCCGAGGTGGCAGATCCGGCGTGGCCTCCAGCAATTCGCAGGACGAATTGATCACCATCAGCGGCGTGCGCAATTCATGACTGACATCGCTGGTGAACAGCCGCTCGCGCGCCAGGGCGGCACGCAGGCGATTCAGGGCATCGTCGAAGGCACCGGCCAGTTCACCGACCTCGTCCTTGGCATAGTCCGGCGCCAGGGGCGGGGTCACATCAAGGATCTGGTCACGCCGCCGTACCTGGCGCGCCAGCCGCACCACCGGCGCGATCACCCGCCGTGCCAGGGCCCATCCCAGCAGCCAGGCCAGGGCCACGCTGATCAGGAACCCGATCAGCACCACCTTGTAGAGCAGCCGCTCGCGCGCCTCGAAATCGCTCTGGTTCTGCAGCAGGACGAAATGGTTGCCCTCCAGCTCGGCGACGTAGGCATAAAAGTACTGCTGGTCCTCCTCCACCTCGCTGAAGCCCGCCGGCAGATCGCGCAGGTGCGCGGGCAACTGCGCCACCTCGGCGAGGGGCACGAAATACAGACGCATGTCGGGATCCAGCACCGGCTGGCCACCGCGTCTCATGTCGCGCTGGACCATGCGCTCCAGTTCGTTGTGCAGATCGGTGGAGATCAAGCGCTCCTCGACGGTGTGTACCACCGCGACGATACCCAGGGAAAAGACGCCACCCACCAGAAAGGTCATCAGCACGAAGGCGATGACGATCCGCCGCGACAGGCTCAGGTGATATTCCATGGCTAATCCTGCTCGACCAACTTGTAGCCCACCCCATGGATGGTGCGCAGCAGCGGCTGCGCGAAGGGCTTATCGATCACCTGGCGCAACTGGTGGACGTGGCTGCGCAGGCTGTCGCTGTCGGGGTAGTCCTCGCCCCACACCGCCTCCTCCAGTACCTCGCGACGCACCACATGGGGCGACTTCTGCATCAGCAGGGCAAGGATCTTGAGACCGATGGGATTGAGCTTGAGCGACTTGCCGGCACGACTCACCTCCAGGGTGTCCAGGTCGTAGCTGAGATCGGCGACCTGCAGCTGGCGACGCCCGCCCCCCTTGGTCCGGCGCATCACCGCCTCGACGCGCGCGGCCAATTCCGACAGGGCGAAGGGTTTGACCAGGTAGTCGTCGGCGCCGGAGCGGAAGCCTTCCAGACGGTCATCGAGCTGATCGCGGGCGGTGAGCATGATCACCGGGGTGTCGCGGCGGGCATCCTGGCGCAGCCGCTGGCAGAGGGTGTAGCCGTCAATGCCGGGCAGCATGATGTCGAGGATGAGCAGATCGTAGTGCTCGGTCGCGGCGAGGTGCAGCCCCGACAGGCCATCCTGGGCGCAATCCACGCTGTAGCCCTTGAGACTAAGGTAGTCCAGCAGGTTGCTGAGGATGTCTTTGTTGTCTTCCACCACCAGGATACGCATGTCGCTGACCTCGTTGGCGAGCCACCCGGGGCCCGCACGCTTGCTGTTCGGCACAGAGCCTAACCGCGTCCGCCGGGCGCGACCAGCACCAGGCGGGCCGGAGACCGGCCATAAAAAAACCCCGGTGTCCGCGAGGAGCACCGGGGTTGGGCTCGGCCCGGGGGCCGGAGCGGTTCTTACATCATGCCGCCCATGCCACCCATGCCGCCCATGTCGGGCATGGCCGGAGCTGCGTCGTCTTTCGGCAGCTCAGCCACGATGGCTTCGGTGGTGATCAGCAGACCGGCGATGGAGGAAGCGGCCTGCAGCGCGCTGCGGGTCACCTTGGCCGGGTCGATGATGCCGAATTCCAGCATGTCGCCGTATTCGCCAGTGGCGGCGTTGTAGCCGTAGTTGCCGCTGCCCTGCTTGACCTTGTCCAGCACGACGGAGGCTTCGTCACCGGCGTTGGTCACGATCTGGCGCAGGGGAGCTTCAACAGCGCGACGCAGGATGTTGATACCGGCATTCTGCTCTTCGTTGATGCCTTTCAGATCCTTCAGCGCGTCCAGGGCACGGACCAGAGCGACACCGCCGCCAGGCACCACGCCTTCTTCCACGGCAGCGCGGGTGGCGTGCAGGGCGTCTTCAACGCGAGCTTTCTTCTCTTTCATCTCGACTTCGGTGGCAGCGCCAACCTTGATCACGGCAACACCGCCAGCCAGCTTGGCCAGACGCTCTTGCAGCTTCTCTTTGTCGTAGTCGGAAGAGGTTTCTTCGACCTGGGCACGGATCTGCTTGATACGCGCCTGGATGTCGACTTCCACGCCCGCGCCGTCGATGACGGTGGTGTTTTCCTTGTTCAGGACCACACGCTTGGCTTGACCCAGGTGCTCCAGGGTGGTGCTTTCCAGGCTCAGGCCGACTTCTTCGGAGATGACGGTACCGCCGGTCAGGATGGCGATGTCCTGCAGCATGGCCTTGCGACGATCACCGAAGCCCGGCGCCTTGACGGCTGCGACCTTGACGATGCCGCGCATGTTGTTGACCACCAGGGTGGCCAGGGCTTCGCCTTCGACGTCTTCGGCGACGATCAGCAGCGGACGACCGGCCTTGGCAACGGATTCCAGCACCGGCAGCAGTTCGCGGATGTTGGAGATCTTCTTGTCGACCAGCAGCAGCAGCGGGCTGTCCAGCTCGGCCGACATGGTGTCGGGCTTGTTGATGAAGTAGGGCGACAGGTAGCCACGGTCGAACTGCATGCCTTCGACGACGGACAGTTCGTTTTCCAGGCCCGAGCCTTCTTCGACGGTGATGACGCCTTCTTTACCAACCTTCTCCATGGCTTCGGCGATGATGTTGCCGATGCTGTCGTCGGAGTTGGCGGAGATGGTGCCTACCTGGGCGATGGCCTTGCTGTCGGCGCAGGGCTTGGACAGGTTCTTCAGCTCGGCGACGACGGCGGCGGTGGCCTTGTCGATGCCGCGCTTCAGGTCCATCGGGTTCAGGCCGGCGGCCACGGACTTGAGGCCTTCGGTGACGATGGCCTGAGCCAGCACGGTGGCGGTGGTGGTGCCGTCACCGGCCGCGTCGTTGGCCTTGGAGGCCACGTCTTTCACCAGCTGGGCGCCGATGTTCTCGATGCGGTCCTTGAGCTCGATCTCCTTGGCGACGGACACGCCGTCCTTGGTGATCAGGGGAGCACCAAAGCTGCGCTCCAGCACCACGTTACGGCCTTTCGGGCCCAGGGTGGCCTTGACGGCGTCGGCCAGGGTGTTGACACCGGTCAGCAGCTTCTTGCGCGCGGAGTCACCGAATTTGACGTCTTTTGCAGCCATGTTCTGTTTCCTCTAAGAAATTCGAAAAGTGAGCGGGGATCAGCCTTCGATGACGGCCAGGATTTCGGACTCAGCCATTACCAGCAGTTCTTCGCCATCGACCTTGATGGCGTTGCTGCCGGAATAGGGACCGAAAACCACCTTGTCACCCACTTTCACCGCCGGAGCACGGACGTCGCCGTTGTCCAGTACGCGTCCAGTGCCTACGGCAACCACTTCACCGCGGTTCGGCTTTTCGGCAGCCGAGCCCGGCAGCACGATGCCGCCAGCGGATTTGGTCTCTTCTTCGCTGCGACGAATCACAACGCGATCATGCAGAGGACGAAGCGCCATTGTCGTATCTCCCAAAGTTCTAAGTGTTTCCAGCGCCGATGACTGCATCGGCAGTTTGTTTTTACCGGCTGCGCCGGGTGCGCCCCGTGCATGACAGGACGCGAAACCTGCTCGCCTTGCGGCGACAACCTTGCGGTGTCCGCTACATGAGGTTGTCGCCAGGCATTTCAAGGGCGACGGGCAAAATTTTTAGCGCTTTTGCTCGTCGCGGTGCACTACTTCACCCTCGATCACCTCGGGACGATGAGGTGCGCCCTGCCCAGGGCCCGGTTGGTAGCCCTGGGCACCGGGATTGCGCCGGGTCACCCGACCAATCACCGCGCCCAGCAGGGCCTTGCGGGTCACCGGCAAGAGGCAGATGAGCGCCAGGCCGTCACTGATGAAGCCCGGAAAGATCAGCAGGGCGCCGGCGATCGCCAGGGTCAGCCCCTGGATGACTTCCTGCTCGGGCATCTGCCCCTGAGCCAGGCGCATGCGGATGCGCCAGAGGGTGGTGAAGCCGGCGACGCGCAGCAGGGCGACGCCGACCAGAAAGCTCAGCAGCAGCAGGGCGAAGGTGGCGAGCACGCCGATTTCGCTGCCGATCTTGATGAGCACGGCCAGTTCCACAAAGGGGAACAGCAAGAAGAGTAAGGCGGTCACGCGCATCTCAGGTCCTTCACGGTGGAAACCGATTGAAAGACAGGAGATGGAGGCGGCCGAGCCGATTTCAAGGTGGCTGCCCGGCACCGGCTGGAAACGCGAAGGCCGCGAAAATCGCGGCCTTGACGGGTTGGCGGGCGCCTAGGGAAACATCGGGTTACCAGGAAACGCCGACACCGGCGGTGTACTCGGTCTGGTTGACGTTGCCCTCGGCTCCGCTGGTCAGCTCCTTGGACGCCTTGAGGTTCAGCGACGCCCAGTTGGTCACCTTGTATCTCAGGCCGACATCGCCATCGAAGGTGAGATTGGCGGTGTTGTCCAGCGGCCGGCCCAGTTCACCCGTGGTGAAGAACTGGATGGTCTGTCCATACAGATAGCGGTTGTAGTCCCACTTCATGCTCGCCGAGAGGAACTGGTCGGAGCCACCGTCCGCGTACTGGTAGCGGTTGTGGTTGAGCAGGCCGGTAAGGGAGAAAGAGCCCAGCTCGTTGTCCCAGAACTGGTAACCGGGACCGGTACCCAGGGTGCGCTGCTTGGCCAGGTCCTGGATCCAGTCGCGCTTGTATTCGGCGCGGCCCTGCCAGAAGAATTTCTCGTCGAAGAAGCGATCCAGGGCGTACTGCAGGCCGTACTTGCTGGTCGAGACCACGTCGTCGGTCTTGTAGCGGTCGTAGCTGCCATTGGCGTTGTGCCGCCACATGCCGTGCCGGGCCTGGGTCTTGAAATCGATATCGTATTTTTCGCTGTCCTGGGACGAGCTGATGTAGTCCAGGCCGGCATCGATGTTGCCTTTCCAGGCGAAGTCGCGCAGGAAGGGCCGCGGCGGCACGATCTGGGTAATGCTCGCCAGGGGCACGGTCTGCTGGCCGTCGGTGGTGCTGACCACTACCTGGCCATCCTCGGCCGGCTTGAGGCTTTCCACGGGGAAATCGGGTTCGTACTTGCCGCGCTGGACGATCACGGGCTTGTCACGCTGCAAGGTCTTGATCTTGTCCCACGACAGGGGAATGTTGCCGCCGTATTCGGTCTGCAGGAGCAGCTTCTTGCTGTCGAGCAACTTGATGGTTCCGGTCAGACGATCGCCGTTCTTGAGCCAGACGGTGTCGGCATGGGCGAAGGAGGCGAGTGACAACAGCGCGAGCGAGGAGAGGAATCGAAAACGCATGGGCACCAGGACACCTTTGGGTGGACTTGGGTGGAAAGGTAACGAAACGAGAGGGCGCGATTATCCGGGTGCCAGAGGCCCGCGCAACCATTCCTGGGTAAAACTTAGGCAAGTTTCCGGAAATACTGCCCAAAGGTCGGACATCTTGGGAGAATGTGACAGCTCGACACGTTTCAGCACCACCGTAACCAAACTTTTCGGCACACTGGCACTCTCTCCCCGAGCAGCAGGGCGTCATGAGCGCATCCCCTCCCCCCGAACCCCGTCGCCAGGCCGTGTTTTTGGCGCTGGCCGCCATTCCCGCGGGGCGGGTGGTCAGCTATGGCCAGTTGGCGGAACTCGCCGGTCTGGGCCGCGGGGCGCGCTGGGTGGGCTGGGTACTGGGGCGCTTGCCGGAGGGCAGCGCCCTGCCCTGGCATCGGGTGATCGCCGCGGATGGTCGGCCGAGCCTGCCATCCGACAGCCCCTCTGGCCGGGAGCAACGCGAACGATTGCGGGCCGAGGGTGTGCCGCTGCACGAGGACCGGGTGGACATGCGTCGGTACCGGTGGAATCCAGCTGAGAGTGTCGAGTAGAGTGCGCGTTTTTTCCGAGCCCAAGGGCATGTTTGCACGTTTCTGGCGAGAAGCCGTCACCACCTACAAATCCAAGGCCTGCCTGGCCCTGCTGCTGCTGGGTTTCGCCGCGGGGCTGCCGGCCATGCTGGTGTTTTCCACCCTGTCGGTGTGGCTGCGCGAAGCGGGCGTGAGTCGCGAGACCATTGGCTACGCCAGCTGGATCGGCCTGGCCTATGCCTTCAAGTGGGTCTGGTCGCCCATGCTGGACCTCTGGAAGCTGCCCCTGATCGGCAAGCTCGGCCGCCGACGCTCCTGGCTGGTGCTGTCGCAGATCCTGGTGGGCCTGGGCCTGATCGGCATGGCGCTGTGCAATCCACAGCAGCACCTGGAGCAGTTGATCGCCCTGGCGGTGCTGGTGGCCTTCGCCTCGGCCACCCAGGACATCGCCGTGGATGCCTATCGCCTGGAGATCGCCGACGATGATCGCCAGGCCGCCCTCGCCGCCTGCTACATGACCGGTTATCGCATCGCCGCCCTGCTGACCAGCGCCGGCGCGCTGTTTCTCGCCGAGGAGCTGGGCTCGTCCAAGCTCGACTACAGCCAGAGCGCCTGGGCCACCACCTACATGCTGTTCGCCCTGCTGGTGCTGCCCGGCCTGGTGACCAGCGTGCTGATTCGCGAACCCGAGCCGGTGGCGCCCATGGCCATGGCTGAATCGCGCTTCGGCTTCAATCACCAGCTGGTGGCGGTCGCCCTGCTGCTGGTGATGCTGATCTCCATCCCCGCCGCCATCAATGCGGCCATCGCCCAGGCCTGGCCGCGCGCCTTGCTCTACAGCCTGTTCATCGTCGGTTGCCTGTCGCCCTGGGGCCGTTATTGCTCCAAGCCGCTGAGCGATCTCATGCGGCGCATGCGCGAGCCCCTGCGGTTGCGCGACGCGGCCAATGCCGAGGAGCTGCCGCGCTTCGACTTCGTCCACCAGATGGTCTCGGTGATCCTGCTGATCGTGCTGATCGTGGCCGCCACCGGCGGCCTGTCGGCCCTGGCCGGCGGCTACTGGCCGCGCGGCCTGATGTACGGCCTGATCGTCTGGCTGTGCCTGACCGCGCCCGGGCGTCGGCTGATGGCACCGGTGCTCACGCCCATCACCGAATTCATCCAGCGCTACCAGTGGCAGGCGCTGCTGCTGCTCGGCCTGATCTCCACCTATCGGCTGTCCGATACGGTCATGGGGGTGATGGCCAGCGTCTTCTATATCGACGTGGGCTACAGCAAGGAAACCATCGCCGGTGTCAGCAAGATCTTCGGGGTGTTCATGACCCTGTTCGGCGCGGGCCTGGGCGGCGTGCTGATCACCCGGGTGGGGATCCTGCCGATCCTCTTCCTCGGCGGCGCCGCCTCGGCGCTGACCAACCTGCTGTTCGTGGTGATCGCCTCCACCGGCGCCAACGTGCCGCTGCTGATCGCCACCATCTGCGCCGACAACGTCAGTGGCGGCATGGCCACCTCGGCCTTTGTCGCCTATCTGTCGAGCCTGACCAACCTCAGATTCTCGGCCACCCAGTACGCCATGCTCAGCTCGCTGATGCTGCTGTTGCCACGCCTGCTGGGTGGCTATTCGGGCGCCATGGTGGAGCACGTCGGCTACAGCTCGTTCTTCTCGCTGACCGCGCTGATGGGAGTGCCGACGCTGCTGCTGATCGCGGTGCTCTGGCTGCGCCAGCGGCGGACCGCGGTGCCGAGCGGTTCCTCCAGCGGCGGTCACTGAGGCGGCCGGCGGCCGCCCCATCCCGCTTCAGGCTTCGCCGCGCGCCGCGGCCGCAGCGCGTTCGTCACCCTTGTCGTCGAGCACCTTGACCACCCGGCTGGGCAGCGCGATGTCGATGCCCTCGGCACGCAGCCGATCGCGGATCTGCTCGTTGAAGGTGAACTGGGTGCCCCAGAAGTCACTGTTGGCGGTCCAGCAGCGTAGCGACACGGTGATGAAGGTGTCGCCCAGCCCGGCCACCACGATGGCGGGCGGCGGCGTTTCCAGCACCCGCGGATCCTTGGCCATATCGGCCAGCACCTGCTTGGCCTTCTGCAGATCGGCGTCGTAGCCGACCTTGACGTCGAAGACGATCTGTCGGGTCGGCTGGCGCGACTGGTTGGTGATGATGCCGTTGGACAGGTTGCCGTTGGGCACGGTGATGGTGCGGTTGTCGCCGGTACGCAGCACGGTGTGAAAGATCTGGATCGAATCCACGGTGCCCTGCACGCCCTGGGCCTCGATGTAGTCGCCAATCTTGAACGGCCGGAACAGCAGGATCAGCACCCCGCCGGCGAAGTTGGCCAGGCTGCCCTGCAGCGACAGGCCGATGGCCAGGCTGGCCGCGCCGAGAGCGGCGACGAAGGAGGTGGTGGCGATGCCGATCATGGAGGCGACGCTGATCACCAGCATGACCTTCAGACCGATGTTGACCAGGGTCACCACGAAGGTTTCCAGGGCCTGGTCCATGTGCCGCGCGGTGAACAGCGCGGCCAGGCGCCCGGTCAGGCGATTGATGACCCACCAGCCGATCCACAGGGTGATCAGGGCCAGCACCACGTTGCCGCAATACTGCAGAATGACCGGTAGCCAGGCCATGAAGGCCGTCAGCAGGTGATCGGTCTGGGCACTCAAATCCATCGTCTACCTCTCCACGCACAAGAAAAAGTCGGGCGCGACCTGAATGGCGGCGCCCTATGTGCGACGGACGGTAGACCGAGAGGTTCCGAAGACGGGCTCAGTCGCGGAAGTTGTCGAACTGCAGCGGCATGCCCAGGGATTGGCCGCGCAGCAGGGCGATGACCTCCTGCAATTCGTCGCGCTTCTTGCCGGTGACGCGCACCTGCTCGCCCTGGATGGCGGCCTGGACCTTGATCTTGCTGTCCTTGATCAGGGCGACGATCTTCTTCGCCAGCTCCTTGTCGATGCCCTCGCGCAGGGTGGTTTCCTGTTTCACGGTCTTGCCGGAGGCGTAGGCATCCTTGACCTCCAGGCACTGGACGTCGATCTTGCGCTTGGCCAGGTTGACCTTGAGGATCTCCAGCATCTGTTCGAGCTGGAAATCGGCATCGGCGGTCAGGGTGACGGTAAGGTCCTTGGCCTCGAAGCTGCCCTTGCCGCGTAGGTCGTACCGGCGCTCGAGCTCCTTCATGGCGTTGTCCACGGCGTTGGTGACTTCGTGCTTGTCCAGCTCCGATACGACGTCGAAGGAAGGCATGGATTTTCTCCTCGGTTGCGATGGGGCAGCCTTGACGCTGCAGCCTGACCGACCATTATAACGACTGGCCCTCTTCCTCAGGAATCCGACCATGCGCAAGGAATCGACACTGGAGTCACAGCTGTGAGCTGGCACGTACTGGGCGCCGGCAGTCTCGGCGGACTCTGGGCGGCGCGGTTGTTTCGCGGGGGCGAGCCGGTCCGGCTGATCCTGCGCGATCGCACGCGCCTGGCGCAGTACCGCGCGGGTGGCGGACTGCGCCTCAGCGAAGGCGACACCACCAGCCTCTATCCGCTGCCCGCCGAGACGCCCGAAGCCGGCAATCCGATCCGCCGACTGATCCTGGCCTGCAAGAGCTACGACGCCGAAGAGGCCATCGCCAGCGTCGCCGCGCGCCTGGAGCCGGAAGCCGAGATCCTGCTGCTGCAGAACGGCCTGGGGAGCCAGGACGCGGTGGCCGCTCGGGTACCGCGAGCGCGCTGCCTGAGAGCCAGCACCACCGAGGGTGCCTATCGCGAGACCGACTTCCATGTGGTGGCGGCCGGCGCCGGGCAGATCTGGATCGGCGACCAGCTCGGCAGCCATAACCCGCCGGCCTGGCTGAATACCCTCACCGAGCTGGGCTTTCCGGTGCGCTGGACCGACGACATCGACGCGCGGCTATGGCGCAAGCTGGCGATCAACTGCGCCATCAATCCGTTGACCGTGCTGCATGGCTGCCGCAACGGCGAACTGCGCCAGCATCTGTCGGAGGTGGCGGCGCTCTGCGCCGAACTCACCGCTCTGCTGGAAGCCATGGGACTCGCCCCGGCGGCCCAGGGACTGCAGCAGGAGGTCGAGGCGGTGATCGCCGCCACCGCCCACAACCGCTCCTCGATGCTGCAGGACGTGGAGCGCGGCCAGCGTACCGAGGTGAGTTACCTGCTTGGCCATGCCCTGCCGATCGCCGGACGGCTGCGCCTGGCGGTGCCGCGCCTGACCGAGCTGCAGCAGCGCCTGCAGACCCGGCTCGCGGAGCGCGGATTGCCCGAGGACTAGCTGCGGGCTACCCTGCCCGCTTCCCTGTTGCCACGGCTGCGCCATGATCCTCGCCAAACGCCTGAAGAATCTCCCGGTCGGCCGCAAGTTGCTGGCCGCCCTGCTGGTGATGATGGTCGCGGTGTTGGTGGTGGCCAATGTGACCTTTATCAGCGCCGCCTACTGGATCTCCCAGGAAAGCGTGGCGCCCCAGGCGCTGCAGACCCTGGGCCGGCTGTTCGCCAGTCCGGTGCTCAGCCGTGAGGTGCTGGCCTCGCCAGCGGCGGCCGAGGTGCAATTGCGGCAACTGGACGGCTATGCGCCGCTGCGCCTGGCGGCGGTCTACGACAGCCAGGGTCAGCGCCTGGCCGAGTTGCACAACGGCGATCGGCTACAGGTGCCGGCGCGCTTCGAGGAGTTGCAGACCTGGCGCCTGCGGGAATTCCGCACCAACCTGCTGGTGGAGCTGCCGCGCCCCGAGGGCGCGCCGGGACACCTGCTGCTGGTGGCCAGCAGCGAACTGCCAGGCGCCTTCTATCGCGGCACCCTGACCGCCAGCCTGGCGATCCTGACCTTCAGCATCCTGCTCTGGCTGGTGGTGGCCCGGCAGATCAAGCGACTCATCACCCTGCCGATCCGCGAATTGGAAGAACTCTCGCGCCAGGTGACCCGCGAGGAAAACTATTCGCTACGCGCCAGCAAGGGTAGCGAGGACGAGCTGGGCCGTCTGGCGGAGTCCCTCAACACCATGCTCGGCCGCATCCAGGGTCGCGAGCAACAGCTCAAGCGCGCTCGCGACGATGCCCAGTACGCGGTGCTGCAGGCCCAGAGTCTGGCCGAGGAAACCCGCCGCTCCAACCGCAAACTGGAACTGGAAGTGCAGGTCCGCGGCAAGATCGAGAAGAAGCTCACCGGCTTCCAGAACTACCTCAACAGCATCATCGACTCCATGCCCTCGGCGCTGATCGCGGTGGACGAGCAGTTCTACGTCACCCAGTGGAACCAGGAAGCCACCCACCTCTCCGGCACCCAGTTGGACGAAGCCCTGAACCAGCCGGTGTTTCTCGCCTTTCCCTCGCTCAAGCCGTTCCTGCCGCAACTGAGTCGCACCGCCGAATTGCTGCGGGTGGAAAAGGTGGAGCGAGTGACCTGGGCGCTGACCGACACCCCACGTCACTACACCCTGACCTTCTACCCGCTGATGGGTGGCGCCGGGCGCGGCGTGGTGATCCGTATCGACGACATCACCCAGCGCCTGAACATGGAAGAGATGATGGTGCAGTCGGAAAAGATGCTCTCGGTGGGTGGCCTGGCGGCCGGCATGGCCCACGAGATCAACAATCCCTTGGGCGCCATCCTGCACAATGTGCAGAACATCCGCCGGCGCCTGTCGCCGGAGTTGCCGAAGAATCTCGAGCAGGCGGCCGAATCCGGCGTCGAGCTCAATGCGGTGAACTGCTACCTGGAGAGTCGGCAGATCCCGCGCCTGCTGGACGGCATCCATCAGGCCGGCAGTCGCGCGGCCAAGATCGTCAGCCACATGCTCGCCTTCAGCCGCCGCAGCAACCGCAAGATGGAAGCCAGCGAGCTGCCGCCGCTGATCGACCAGGCCATCGAGATCGCCGGCAACGACTTCGACCTGGCCGAGGGCTTCGACTTCCGCACCCTGTCGATCCTCCGCGAATTCGACCCGGCGCTGGGACCGGTGCCAGTGATCGCCAACGAGCTGGAACAGGTGCTGCTCAATCTGCTCAAGAACGCCGCCCAGGCCATCCACCTGCGCGACGACGAGGAAGAAGGCGAATACGGTCGCATCACCTTGCGCACCAAGCTACGCGGCGGCTGGGCGGAGATCCAGGTGGAAGACAATGGCATCGGCATCCCCGAGGACATCTGCAAGCGCATCTTCGAGCCCTTCTTCACCACCAAGGAGGTGGGCCAGGGCACCGGCCTGGGCCTGTCGGTGTCGTACTTCATCATCACCAATAATCACAAGGGGCAGATGGAGGTGCACTCCACGCCCGGCGTAGGGACCTGCTTCACCCTGCGCCTGCCCCTCGTCCAGGCCGATTTCGAATCCGTCTAGGACCCAGCCAGGAGCCACGCCATGGGTTTTCGCCTCACCGAGATCTACACCCGCCAGGGCGACGCCGGCGATACCGGGCTCGCCGACGGCAGCCGGGTGCCCAAGGACCATCCGCGCATCGAGGCCATCGGTGCGGTCGACGAACTCAACAGCGCCCTGGGCCTGTTGCTCGCCGAGCTGGCGGAGGACGCTCGCCTGGCCGAGGTGAGCGAGGCCCTGGCGCCCTGCCAGCACCGGTTGTTCGACCTTGGCGGCGAACTGGCCATGCCCAGCTATCGCGCCCTGCAGCCGGTGGAGATCCAACGCCTGGAAGGCGCCATCGATCACTGGAACGCCGAGCTGGGGCCGCTGGAAAATTTCATCCTGCCCGGCGGTTCCCGCGCCGTGGCCCAGGCCCATGTCTGCCGCACCCTGGCCCGTAGCGCCGAGCGGCGCTGCCGCAGCCTGCATGCGGCGGAACCCCTGGAAGGCCAGGGCCTGCCCTATCTCAATCGCCTGTCCGACCTGCTGTTCGTCGCCGCGCGCATCGTCGCCCGGCGCCAGGGGGTGAGCGAGGTGCTCTGGCAGGCCGCGCGGCCATGAGTGCGCCGGCCACGCCCGCCGCGCCACCCGCGCGTCGCCACGAGGGGCTGCTGGCCCTCTGGGACGGCCTCATCCTGATCCTGGTCTGCGTGAACCTGGCGCTGATCCTGTTCGACAGCCTCTATGCCCTGGGACCGCTCAACCAGGCCCTGGCCGCCGTGCTGCCCGGTTTCCACGCCTTCTACGGCGAACGCATCCACGCCCACTTCACCCGCATCGACCTGGTGTTCGTCGCCTTCTTCATCGCCGACGTACTGCTGGGCTGGCTGGTGGCGGTGGTCGAGCGCCGCCATGCGCGCTGGTACCACTATCCCTTCATCCACTGGTACGACGTGCTCGGCTGCATTCCCCTGGGCGGCTTCCGGCTGCTGCGGGCGCTACGCATCATCTCGCTGCTCCTGCGCCTGCAACGCCTGGGACTGATCGACATGCGCGGCTGGCGGCCCTATCGACTGTTCAACCACTACTACCAGCTGCTCATGGAGGACCTGTCGGATCGGGTGATGATAAAGATCTGCGGTGAACTGCAGGACGAGCTGAATACCCGCGACGACTTCTCCCAGAGCGTGATCGACCGCGTCATCCGCCCGCGCAAGCAGCGGCTGATCGACGGCATGGCGCTGCGCATCCAGGCGATGGTGGAACAGGGCTACAGCCAGAATCGCGCCACCCTGGAACGGCTGGTAGGCGACGTGGTGCAACGTGCCCTGGACGAGAACCCCGACCTGGCCCGCCTCAAGCGGCTGCCCATGGGCGAGCGCCTGGCCGACACCCTGGACGGGGTGCTCACCGATATCGTCAACGGCCTGGTACGGGAGGCGGCGGCCAGTCTGCGCACCCGCGACTTCCGCGCCCTGGCCAGTCGCCTGGCCGATCACGGCTTCGATCAGAGTCTGCCCAGCGGCGCCCAGGACAATGCCCTGGACGAGGTGCTGGTGGAGATCCTCGAAGTGTTCAAGCAGAAGGTCCTGCAGCGCCGGCTCGATCAGCTCGACGGCGAGCTCTGGCCGCAGGAATGGCAGCGTAGCGAGATCGATCCGATCAACGCGCCCCGGCGCTGATCTGCTGCTGCAGATTCTGCACCTGGGTCTGCAGGGTGGTGATGTTGCGGGTGGTCTGCAGGCGGAAGGCGTCGAATTCCTTGCTGTCCGGTCCGACCGGGCGGGCGTCCAGCTCGCTGCGCAGCACCAGCAGGTCCTGCTGCATCTCGCCCAGGGCCTGACTCTGGGCACTGGGTTTCTTCAAGGCGGCGATGTCCGCCTGCAGCGCCTTGTTCTGCGCGGTCAGGCTGGCGACCTGCTCGGCCAGGCTGCCGGTCTGCGCCAGGCCATTCTTCAGCGCCGCCTGTTCCTCGGCCAGGGCCTTCAGCCGGGTGTCCACCTCGCCACTGCCGGTCTGCAGCGCGCTGGAAAGATTCTGCAGGCGATTGTCCTGGGCCTGCTGGTTGTCGCTCACCCCCTGCTGCTGACGCGTGAGTTCGGCGACCTTGGTCTGCAGTGTCTTGACCTGCAGCAGCAAGGCCTCGCGGCTGGTGGTGCCGGAGGATTCGCTTTCCACCAGCTTGCCGGAGATGTCACGCAGCCGGCCTTGGGCATCCTCGCTGATGCGCGCGAAGTTCTCCTGGGTGGCCACCACCTGCTCCTGCATCAGCACCAGTTGCTGGTGACTCCACCAGGCGACGCCGGCCAGGGCCAGGGTCAGGGCGGCGACCAGTACCCACAGCGGCGCCGTGGAGGGGCCGCGCCGGACCGGGCGGGCATGAACGGCGGCAGGCTCGTGATAGACCTCGTCGGCCTCGACCGGCCGGCGACCAACGGGGCGACGGTCGTCGCGCTCCGGTGTCAGGCTCGGGACGTTGTCCATTTCATCGAGAAGATCGTTGCGCATGGCAGACCTGTGAGCAGAGGCGAAAAGACGGAATGGCGGCCAGTATAACGGTCGTCACGGCCGACGCGGGGCAGTCGGCCGAGGCTTTCGTTGCGGGATCGTGCACCGAAACGCAGTCTGCGTCGACATCACTGCGCCATCACGACGCAGAATCAGCCGCGGTAGCCCTACCAAGCCCGCTGTTCCTGGCGCCAGCGCTCCTGGTACGTGATTTGCGTCACGACCAACCTCAAGCCAAACGGGAGGTGAGCATGGAATACAACAAGGCGTTCTTCGATTGCCTCGGCGCACTGCGTCGTCGACTGCGGCAGGAGCAAGGCATGGTGATTCGCTTCGACGAAGCCGAGGCGGTTCCGCGAATGCTGGCGGCCAGCCAGGCCTCGGACGATCCTGAGACCCGTGAACTCGGCGAGCGCCTGGCGAGGCTGTGCGGCTTGATGCCGGTGGTGACCCCTCTGCCGTCCATGGCGGAGATGGCAGGCTCGACCTATGTCAGCCAGGAATTTCTCGCGGCCACTCGCCGCTACACCGGCCCGCTGCGCGGCTGACGCCGAGCTGGACGATATTCCTCCAATGCTGTCCAGGAGGCGGCCTCCGGACGAAAGCCGAAGGCCTCCTGGGCGGCGCGGATGTCGAGGGTGAAGGGACTGTCGAGCAAGTCGGGCCAGCGAGCTTCCTGGCGCAGGGTACGCAGCCGCGCATAGAGCGCGCGTGGACTCAGGGTCTTCGCCTCGGTCACCGTCGGCAGCTCGAAGCGCCGCAGCAGGAAGTTGACCGCATCCCAGCACACCAGCGGCTGGCCGTCGCTGAGGTTGAACACCTTGCCGCTAGCCGCCGCCGGCTGCTCCAGCAGCAGCGTCACCAGCGCCTGGCGCAGATTGCCGGCACTGGTGAAGTCCCAGCGATTGAGGCCGTTGCCGCGGCGCCCCAGTTGTTTGGCCTTGGCCTGCTCCAGCAGCCCGCGCGCCCAGTCGCGATCGGCCAGGCCGAGCACCTGGGCCGGCCGCAACACCGTGACCTGAGGGCCGAATTCACCGGCGGCCAGGGCCAGGCGCTCCAGTTGCAGACGGCGCTGGGCCTCACGGCCCTTGGGCTTGGCCGGCACCTGGTCTTCCTTGAGCGCCTCGCCACCCCGTTCATAGACACGGGCGGACGACACATAGACGAATTGCGCGACCTGCTGCTGCAGGGCGGCTTCGATCAGCACCTGGCCGTGGTCCAGATCGGCCGCGCTCGGCACGCCGGCCACGTCGGTGCAGTGGGCGATGGCGTCGATGTCGTCGCACAGCGCCAGCACCTGCACGGGCTGGTCGAGCAAGGCGGGATGATAATCGGCGCCACGCTCGACCAGGGCATCCAGGGTCGCACCGGGACGGCCGTGCACCCGCACCAGTTGGCCGCGGTCGAGCAGATCGCAGGCCAGGCCCGCACCGAGCGCCTCGCTGGCGCCCGTGATCAAGATACGCATGTCGCTGGGATTCCCGAAGCTATCCGCGGTCGCCCGCGGCGACCCATCGGCCAGTGTAACCAAAGCTTTCGACAGCCGCCGCTAATCGCGCACCAGCCACTGACCGGCAACCTGTTCAAGGTGCCGGGTCAGGGCCTGCAAGGCGGCGCCACCGTTGCGCCAGTGGTGCCAGAACAGGGGGACGTCCACCCATTGGCCGGGCGCCAGATCCACCAGCTCGCCGCACGCCTGGGCGGCCGCGCTCTGGATATCCGGCAGGAGCCCCCAGCCGATACCGCCCAGGGTCATCTGCAGGAAGCCCTCGGCGGAAGGACAGAGGTGGTAGTCGAAGGGCTGGGTGACGCCGAGCTGCTCCAGATAGCGATGCTGTAAGCGGTCATCCGGGCCGAAGACGATGGCGGGCGCCCGCGCCAGGGCCTGGGGATCAGGCAACCCGGCCAATTGCCGCGTGCGGAATTCCGGGCTGGCCAGGGCCCGGTAGCGCATGGCACCCAGGGCGCTGACCCGCGCCCCGGCCAATGGCTGGCCGTTGGCGCAGAGACAGGCGGCCACTTCGCCGGCGCGCATGCGCCTGAGCACCACATCCTGATCCTCCACCACCAGATCCAGCAGTACACCCTGCGCCCTGACCCAGGGACCGACCGCCAGCGGCCACCAGTTGGCTAGGCTGTCGGCATTGAGGGCGATGCGCAGTCGCTGTGGCGCCTCCTCGGCCAACCCCGGCACCGCGCTGCCCAGATCGGCCTCCAGCAGCCGCACCTGCTGGATATGGCGCAGCAGGCGCAGACCCGGCGCCGTCGGCTGGGGCGGCGTTTCCCGCACCAGCACCGCCTGGCCGACCCGGGCTTCGAGCAGCTTGATGCGTTGGGACACCGCCGATTGCGACAGGCCCAACCGCCGCGCCGCCCGCTCGAAACCACCCTCTTCCACCACCACCGCCAGGGCTTCCAGCAATTTGTAGTCGATCATCGATCTGGCTAATGCTGCATAAGGAATATTGGTTTTTCTTATACACCCAGACCCGGCAAGGTGGCAGCCATTCCAGGATGACAAGGCAAGCCCCCGCCATGAACAGCTACTTCACCGGCCTCTTGACCATGGCCAGTCTCATCATGGCGCTGGGCGCCCAGAACACCTATCTGCTGGCCCAGGGATTGCGCCGCGAGCACCATCTGGCCATTGCCGCCTTCTGCCTGACCTGCGATGTCATCCTGGTGGCCGCTGGCGTGCTGGGGCTGGCCGCGCTGATCCAGCACAGCCCGCTATTGGTGGTCATCCTGCGCTGGGGCGGCGCGGCCTTTCTCATCTGGTATGGCGCCCAGGCGCTGCGGAGGGCCTGGAAGCCGGCGGCAATGGGCAGTCTGGAGACCACGAGTCCGCGCAGCCGGCGCCAGGCGCTGCTCGCCGCCGCCGCCGTCTCCCTGCTCAACCCCCATGTCTATCTGGACACGGTGCTGCTGGTGGGCTCCCTCGGCAGCCAGCAGGCCGCGCCCCTGGCCTATGTCTTCGGCGCGGCCACGGCCTCCATGCTGTGGTTCTTCGGTCTCGCCCTGGGCGCTGCCTGGGCCGCGCCCTATCTGGCCCGCCCGGGGGTGTGGCGGCTGATCGATCTGCTGGTGGCGCTGGTGATGTTCGCCGTCGCGGCGCAGTTGCTGGTCTCGACCTGAGGCTGGTCTTCGCCGGGCGAGCGCCCTAAGCTGCGGCTCTGCGTTTTCTGTCGAGAGTCCCCATGCCCTTCGCCCGTTCGCTCCGTAGTCAGAGCCTGCTCCTGTTTGGCGGCAGTCTGCTGCTGATGCTGCTGATCGCCCTGGCCGGCTTCGGCCTGCTCTCCCGCGAGCTGCACCGCTACCAGCATCTGATCGAAGGGCCGCTGGAGCGGCTGGTGGAGATCGACGACACCCACCTGACCTTCAAGATCCAGGTGCAGGAGTGGAAGAACTTTCTCCTGCGCGGTGGCGATGCCGCGACCGCAGAGCGCTATTGGCAGGCCTTTCTGACCCGCGAAGCGGAGGTCGACCAGCGCCTGCAACAGCTGACCACCCGCGTCGACCCCGAATTGCAACCGCGGCTCCAGGCGCTGCGCGCCCAGCACGGGCGTCTGGGCGAGCGCTATCGCGCCGGCCATGCCGCCTATCTGGCTCATGACCGCGATCCGCGCCGCGGCGATGCCGAGGTTCGGGGTATCGACCGGGAGACCGCCGAGGGCTTCGCCGCCCTGGTCGACGACCTGCATGGACACACCGCCGCGCAGATCGCCGCCATCCGCGCCGAGGCCCAGCGCGACATCCTGCTCGCCGGCCTGGCCCTGCTGCTCTGTGGCGGCGGCCTGCTGTTCCTCGGGGTACGGCTGGTGGAGCGTCGACTGGTGGATCCGCTGGTGACCTGCGCCCGGCAACTGGGTCTGCTGGCCCGCGGACGTTTCGGCGAACGGCTGCCCAGCGGGCGCGATGACGAACTGGGCCGCCTGACCCTCAGCACCAATCTCCTGCGCGAGGCCGCCGTGCAGCACACCCACGACCTGCGCCACCAGGCCAACGAAGTCGGCGCCCTCAGCGCCCTGCTGGCCAGTCAGTTGCTGACCGAACCAGGTCAGCCAGCGCGCGACATCGATCCGCAGGTACTCAAGGACGTCAGCCGCCGCCTCGCCGACATCGCCGGCGATCTGCAGGAGGCCGCCAGCCAGCGGCAGGACTGAGGTGCGGCGCTAGAGCTGCGCCGGTACCTCGCGCCATTGCCCCGGTGCCAGGTCGTCCAGCGCCCAGGGACCGATGCGTATCCGCACCAGGCGCAGGGTCGGCAGACCCACTGCGGCGGTCATGCGCCGCACCTGGCGATTGCGGCCTTCGCGGATAGTCAGCTCGATCCAGGCGGTTGGCACGCTCTTGCGAAAGCGCACCGGCGGATCGCGCTCCCAGAGCACCGGTGGCTCGCCCAGCAGGCGGGCTTCGGCCGGCAGCGTAGGGCCGTCATTGAGTTCGACGCCCTGGCGCAGGCGCTGCAACTGCTCGTCGCTGGGAGTGCCCTCCACCTGCGCCAGGTAGGTCTTGGGCAGCTTGTGCCGGGGATCGGCGATGCGCGCCTGCAACTGGCCATCGTTGGTCAGCAGGAGCAGGCCTTCGCTGTCGCGATCCAGACGGCCGGCGGGATAGACCCCTGGCACCGCGACGAAGGCCTTCAGGGTCGTGCGGCCGTCATCGTCTGCGAATTGGGTGAGCACATCGAAGGGCTTGTTGAGCAGCAGCAGCCGCGGCGTGACCGGCGGTGCCTTGGCCTGGCGACGGGGCCGCTGACCGGGGGTGGAACGGGTATTTCGCGACATGGGGATCGATGGCGGTTAGGGTAATCTGAATGGCCCAGTCTATTCGTCCGAGGTCCCATGCGCATCTTTCGTCCGCTGTGGCTGATCCACCTGCTCACCCTGGCCGGCTGCGCTTCGTCCGCCTACGAGGGTCCGCGCTCCGATCACTTCGACGGCGCGCGCTTCCACAACCTGGCGCCACGCGAGGACAAGAGTCTCTGGACGCTGCTGAAATGGCAGTTCACCCGCACCCGTCCCGAGTGGACTTGGCAGGACGGCCCAGCCGTGCCGACACGGCCGGCGACGCGGGTCGAGGGCGGTGAGTTGCGGGTGACCTTCGTCAACCACGCCACCCTGCTGATCCAGCACCAGGGCCTCAACATCCTCGCCGATCCGGTGTGGTCGGCGCGGGTCAGTCCCTTCAGCTTCATCGGGCCCCGGCGCCATCACGCGCCCGGCGTGGCCCTGGACGACCTGCCGCCGCTGGATCTGATCTTTGTCAGCCACAGTCACTACGATCATATGGATCTGGCGACCCTGAGGCGCCTGGCCGAGCGCGCGCCCCTGACGCCGGTGGTGACGCCCTTGGGCAATGCCGAGCTGATCCGCCGCGAGACCGGCTTCGTCACGGTCAGCGAACTGGACTGGTGGCAGAGTCTGCCGCTCAAGGACGGCATACGCCTGCACCTGGTGCCGGGCCAGCACTGGTCGGCGCGCAGTCGCCTCGACACCAATCGCCGGCTGTGGGGTGGCTTCGTGCTGGAAGCGCCGACCGGGCCGGTCTATTTCGCTGGCGATACCGGCTGGGGCCCGCACTTCGCGCTGATCCGCGAACGCCTCGGCGCACCGCGCTTCGCCGCGCTGCCCATTGGCGCCTATGAACCCCGCTGGTTCATGCAGGACAGCCACCTCAACCCGGACGATGCCGTACGCGCCCATCAGGCGGTGGGCGCTGCCAGCAGTCTGGGCATCCACTTCGGCACCTTTCCACTGAGCGACGAAGGGCAGTTCGCCCCGCCCCGCGATCTGTCCCATGCCCGGACACTGCATGGGCTGGCGGACGAGGCATTCAGGACGCTGGCACCGGGTGAGGTCTGGTCGGTGCCCTGAGGTCAGCCGCCGACCTTTGCTGTTTCGATCAAAGGCGGTAGAGAAGAAGCGCTGAGCCAATCCATGAGGGTGGCTCTCATACCGATTCCCCAATGCTGGTCATAGAGCATCCAGGCCCCGGTGACCACGATGGCCCAGAGAATGCTGAACAGCGAACCGACCAGAAAGTATTCGGCAAAGTCCCGCTGATCCAGCTCCTTGAAGCGAGCGACGGTCTTGAGCGCTATCACCGCCGCGAGGATTTCCCAGCTGTTGCTCAGCAGTCCCGCAGCCAACACCAGGCGTTCGAGCCAACCGATGAGGCGTCCCGCGGAAAAGGCGCCATCGGCGGATGAGTCTGGCACCTCTGGTCGTCGCATGCGGATGAGCATCCTGCGACACAAGGCATTGCCGAGCTCGGTCAACAGGACCAAGGCCAAGAGCGTATAGGCCAGTGCATGCAATCCTTGCAGCAACCCGTTCACTGTTCAGCCTCCCTGCGATCCAGATCTGTCAGTACCTCCAGCACGGCGTTCCACTGTTGGCTATAGGCGTCAAAGTGACCGGAGGTACGTACCTTGTAGATGCTATGGACCGATACCTGACGCTGCTCTGCCAGCTCCGCTGGCGACTGTCCATTCAAGAGTGCCGCGATATCGCTCAACTGACGTTGCGTCCAACCCTTCTCGATAACCGTCAAGCCAACCCCTAGCGCATCGAGGGCGATCTCCAGCAGTGGCTCCTGTGGCAGCGAGAAACCATAGCGGCAGAGCGCACGCTTTTCATTGAGCTTGTGCCGACTGCGGCTAAGGCCCGGCCCCATCATGTTCCAGGCCTGTTGCGGATTCACCGCCGTTTCTATCCGGGCCAGCCCCAGGACGAAGCGGCAGTCGATATCGCGCTGCAGGAGATCCAGCCTGATGTCACGCAACAGCCGAGCGCCGGCATTCAAGGAGGTCACCAGACCCTGAAATTCGTCTCCAAGGGTGATGGTCAGCGGTGACGCCAAGACGTCGGCATAACGCCTGTTGTGCTGCACTACCGCTTCATTGAAGGCCTTGTGTAACTGCGCAATATCGGCGGCGTGCTCGCTGTGCACCAAGTCGCCCATTACCACTGCGAGCGTTCTGGCGGTTTTTACCTGCTTTGGGGTCATTTTCGTGATGTAACTAAAAAAGGGTCAACAAGCGCTTTTTACCCAAAAATGGTATGACTCGCCTAGTGCTAGCTATCACCAGTAACCAGCAGGCAAGAGACAAAGGCAGCCAGAGCTTTTGAGGACACCCTCAACGCCTCGCCGCTTCCGCCCGTTGATTCTGGTTACTCCACCAGCCCCTTGTCCCAGAGCCGCACCAGTTCGCTGGGCGCCCGGTCCTCGGGGATCAGCAGGGTCAGTTCGTCTTCCTGCTCGGCGGGTTGCGGGCGAAAGCGCAGCTCCACCTTGAAGTAGCGCTGATCGCCACGCCCGACCTGGGTCGGTTCGCCGGATTCCGGCAGACAGCGTTCCAACACCGAGCAGATGCGCCCGCGCTGGGCGCTGTCGTATTGGCCGAACTCGATCTCCCGCGGCTTGCTCAACGCATGCAGGGGCGCGAAGCCGCCCTGACGTGAGAGCCGTACCACGGTGTCCTTGCCCAACGGGGGAAGTTCGCGCATTGCCCTGTTCCTCTAGCTAAGGGTGACGCCTACGCCGGCCCAGGCTTCCTCGACGGCCTGGACCTCGGCCGACTCGGCACCGAAGCGGCGACCGGCGTTGGATACGGTCAAGCGGGCGAAGGCGGCGAAATCCGCATCGTTGGCCAGGCGGCTGTCGCAGAGGGTGTCGTACCAGATCGGTCCGGCCTTTTCCCAGGCATGACCACCCAGCGCCAGCGCCGCCAGGTAGAAGGCCCGATTGGGAATACCCGAGTTGAGGTGGACGCCGCCGTTGTCTTCGCGGGTCTCGATGTAGTCGCGCATATGCCCGGGCTGGGGATCCTTGCCCAGGGTCGGATCGTCGTAGGCGGTGCCCGGCTCGGCCATGGACCTCAGGCCCTTGCCGTTGATCTTTTGGGTGAGCAGCCCGGCGCCGATGATCCAGTCCGCCTCGGCGGCGGTCTGCTTGAGCTCATACTGCTTGACCAGGATGCCGAAGACATCGGACACCGACTCGTTGAGCGCACCGGACTGGTTGAAGTACACCAGCCCCGCCTCGCTCTCGGTGACGCCATGCACCAGTTCGTGGGCGATGACGTCGAGGGCGATGGTGAAACGGTTGAAGATCTCGCCGTCACCGTCGCCGAACACCATTTGCTCGCCGTTCCAGAAGGCGTTCTGGTATTCCTGGCCATAGTGGACGGTGCCGGCGAGCGGCAGGCCCTGGCCATCGATGGAGTTGCGGCCGAAGACCTCGTTGAAGAATTTGAAGGTGGCGCCCAGGTAATCATAGGCCTCGTCCACCGCGATATCGCTCAGCGGCGGCTGCCCCTCCTGGCGCACCAGCCGCCCGGGCAGCTGCATGGCATTGCCAGCATCGAAGATGCTGCGCTGCGGACTGGCATCATCGGTGCGCGGCAGAGCCCCAACCGGGGCCTGGCGCACTCCGGGCCGACCCGGATTGTGCAGCAGACTCTGGACATGACTCAGGGTGGTCAGGGCGCAAGAACGCTGGTGTTCGTCGCCATGATCGATGATGCGGCCAAGAATGTAGGGGGGAATCACCCCCTGGATGGTGCCCGGGTTACGAGACATGCGCGCCCTCCTCCTCTGGGGGACAAAGGTCCCCGATCACCGCAGCGTGCGGTCCTGCTGATTGGACCACGAAACGACCAGACGACTCCCGCCTCTTCACCCGGAGGCAGGCTTCTGGTACAAAGGCACCCCACGCGGGCGTCGTATAATGGCATTACCTGAGCTTCCCAAGCTCATGACGAGGGTTCGATTCCCTTCGCCCGCTCCAAATCCAGACGGCCTCCAATCAGTCCTTGCGGACCCGCTGATTGGGGGCCGTTGCGTTTCCGGGCCCTGCCCAGGGGTTTCGCGCGCGCGAAACCTAGCCCGCCACCAGACCCTTCACCCGCTGCGCCAGGGCCTCCACCGCGAAGGGCTTGGTCAGGATCGCCATGCCCGGCTCCAGGTGGCCGTCGCTGAGCAGCGAGGTCTCGGCGAAGCCGGTGATGAACAGGACCTTGAGCGCCGGGCGGTGGACGCGGGCGGCGTCGGCGAGTTGGCGGCCGTTCATGCCCCCGGGCAGGCCCACGTCGGTGACCAGCAGGTCGATACGGGCATCGGAGTGCAGCACTTCCAGGCCGCCGGCGCCGTCGGCGGCCTCGATGATGACGTAGCCCAGCTCGCGCAGCAGATCGGTCACCAGCATGCGCACCGTGGGTTCGTCGTCGACCACCAGCACCGTGGCATTGGCGCCTTCCAGCGGACAGGGTCGACCATCGGCCAGGGGCGTCTCGCCTGGCTGCTCTACCGGCCGCAGTGGCAGGTAAAGGCAGACGGTGGTGCCCTCCCCCGGCGTCGAGCGCAGCCGCAGCTGACCGCCGGACTGGCGGGCGAAGCCGTAGATCATCGACAGCCCCAGGCCCGTGCCCTGGCCCATGGGCTTGGTGGTGAAGAAGGGCTCGAAGGCCTTGGCGGCGACCTCCGCTGTCATGCCGCTGCCGGTATCGGTCACGCTCAGGTGCAGATAGCGTCCAGGTGGCAGCTCGAAATCGCGGGCATCTCCGTCACCGAGAATGCGATAGCTGGCGGCGATGAGGATGCGCCCACCGTTGGGCATGGCATCGCGGGCGTTGATGCACAGATTGAGCAGGGCATTCTCCAGCTGGGACTGATCCACCAACAGCGGCTGGTCGTTCGGCAGACTGGTGAACTGCACCTGGATGGCGGGCCCCACGGTGCGTTGCACCAGATCGAGCATGCCGCCCACCAGCTGGTTGACCACCGTGGCCTCCGGAGCCAGGGTCTGGCGGCGGGCGAAGGCCAGCAGGCGATGGGTCAGGGCGGCGGCGCGCTTGGCGCTGCCCTGGGCGGCCAGCAGGTATTTTTCCAGCTCGGTGAAGCGCCCCTGGCCGATGCGCAGGCCCATGAGGTCGAGGCTGCCGGAGATTCCGGCAAGCAGGTTGTTGAAGTCATGGGCCAGGCCGCCGGTGAGCTGGCCGACCGCTTCCATCTTTTGCGACTGGCGCAGGGCTTCTTCCGAGCGGCGGAGGTCTGCGGTGCGTTCTTCGACGCGCTGCTCCAGGGTGGCGGTCAGGTCGCGCAGCTCCGCCAGGGCACGGTCACGCTCGTCGGCCAGGGCCCGGCGGGCGTCCACGTCCAGCAGCACGCCGGGAAAGCGCAGCGGGGCGCCGTCCGCCGCCAGCTCGACATGGCCGTTGGCCTCCAGCCAGTAGTAGCGACCGTCCCTGCGGCGCACCCGGTACTGGTGGGCATAGCGCCCGCCGCGCCCGAGCACGTCGGCGATGGCCGCGGCCAGACCCGCCTGGTCGTCCGGATGCACGTTGGCGACCACCTGCGCCAGGCTCAGCCCATCGCGGCCCAGCGCTGGGTCCAGGCCGAAGTGGCTGGCGAAGGCTTCGTCGACGGTGAATCTGTCGGTGGGCAGATCCCAGTACCAGGTGCCGATGATGGCACCGGCGGCCAGGGCCAGTTGCACCCGTTCGGCCGCCGCCAGCACGCTGCTCTCCGCGGCGCGGGCGCTGTCGCGTTCATCGATGCGCGCCGAGAGCTCCTGTTCGAGGGTCAGGTTGTGTCGGCGCAGCGCGGCTTCGGCGATGTCGCGCTGGCGATGGGCCTGGACGCTGGCGGTGGTCTCGGTGGTGATGTTGAGCATGCCGACGATGCGCTCGCCGTCACGCAGCGGACTATAGGAAAAGCTCCAGTAGGTGTCCTCGGGATAGCCGTTGCGGGTCATCACGAAGTGCTTGTCGACGAAGTGCAGCGCCTCGCCGGCGCGTGCCCGGTCGATCAGCGGGGCGATCTCGTCCCACAGCTCCACCCAGACCTCGTGGATCGGCTGCCCCAGTGCCGCGGGATGCCGCGCACCGAGAAAGGGGGCGTAGGCCTGGTTGTAGATCAGCGTCTGCTCGGCGCCCCAGGTGGCGCACATGGCGAAGGGCGAGGCCATCAGCAGATCGTAGGTGGTCCGTAGCGCGACGGGCCAGCCAGCACGGCCACCCAGCGGCGTGGATTCCCAGGCGAAGGTTTCTAGGTAGGACAAGGAACGACTCACTGGCAGAGGCACTGAGGGATCTCGTGGCCGTCCGGACCCTCTGCAAGGCGCCCGGATGCCCATGATAGGCAGGTACGGGAGTCCCTGCCAGAGTTCCAGGTGACCGACGGCGCAGCCCTGCCCATCGATGGTCGGGCCGGCCCTGCGGCATGCTGTCCCGGTGAAACGACTGGCACCGGCGACGTGCATCTCTTACCGTGTGGCCCCCGCTGTCGCTGTCAGGTATCCGCTCGTCATGTCCGCGTCTTCCACCCCGCCCGAGGGGCTGCAACGCAGCCTGTCCAATCGCCATCTGCAACTGATCGCCATCGGCGGCGCCATCGGCACCGGCCTGTTCATGGGCTCGGGCAAGACCATCGCCCTGGCCGGTCCCTCGATCCTGCTGGTCTATCTGATCATCGGCAGCGCGCTGTTCTTTGTCATGCGCGCCCTGGGCGAACTGCTGCTGTCGGATCTGGAGTACAAGTCCTTCATCGACTTCTGCACCGACCTACTCGGGCCCTGGGCCGGCTTCTTCTGCGGTTGGACCTACTGGTTCTGCTGGATAGTCACCGCCATCGCCGATGTCATCGCCATCGCCGCCTATGCCCAGTTCTGGTTTCCCAGCCTCGCGCCCTGGATCCCGGCGCTGCTCTGCGTGCTGCTCCTGCTGGGCCTCAACCTGGTCACGGTGCGACTCTTCGGCGAACTGGAATTCTGGTTCGCACTGATCAAGATCGTCGCCATCTGCGCCCTGATCGTCACCGGCTTCGGCCTGGTGCTCTGGGGTTTCCAGTCGCCCTCGGGCAACGTGGCGAGCCTGAGCAATCTGTGGAACGACGGCGGCTTCTTCCCAATGGGCCTGGGCGGCTTCTTCGCCGGTTTCCAGATCGCCGTGTTCGCCTTCGTCGGCATCGAGCTGGTCGGCACCACCGCCGCCGAGACCGCCGATCCCCGGCGCAACCTGCCCCGCGCCATCAACTCCATTCCGGTGCGCATCCTGGTGTTCTATGTGTTGGCGCTGGTGGTGATCATGGCGGTGACGCCCTGGCGCCAGGTGGTGCCGGACAAGAGTCCCTTCGTCGAACTCTTCGTGCTGGCCGGCGTGCCCATGGCCGCCAGCCTGATCAACTTCGTGGTGCTGACCTCGGCCACCTCCTCGGCCAATAGCGGCATCTTCTCCACCAGCCGCATGCTCTATGGCCTGGCCCGCGAAGGCCATGCGCCCCGCGGCCTCACCCAGCTTTCGCGGGCGGCGGTACCGGCGCGCGGACTGGTGCTGTCCTGCCTGTGCCTGCTGCTGGGCACGGTGCTGATCTACCTGATCCCCAACCTGGTCACCGCCTTCACCCTGGTCACCACCCTGGCGGCGGTGCTGTTCATGTTCGTCTGGTCGCTGATCCTGCTGGCCTGGCTGGCCTATAGACGCAACCGCCCGGAACGCCATGCCGCCTCGGCCTTTCGCCTGCCCGGCGGGCGCTGGGTGTGCTACGGGGTGCTGGCCTTCTTCGCCGCGGTGCTGGTCTTGCTGACCCTGCAGGACGACACCCGCCAGGCGCTGCTGGCCAGTCCGCTGTGGTTCCTGCTGCTGGGGGTGGGCTACTGGTGGCGCGGGCGGACGCTACGCGGCGGCTAGCCAGGTACTGGTCGCTCAGCCCACCGTCCAGAGTTCATCGAGCCGGGTGGTGTAGCGCGGGCTGAGCAGGTCGCGGCGCATCTGCCAGGCGGGATCCCGGGGAATCCGGGCTGGACGCAGGGTTTCGCGACCGAACTTGCCGTTGATGGCGTCCAGCGTTGCCATCAGCCGGGTAGCGGCCGGATCCGGTGCGGAAGCGAAGAGATCCGCGGCCACCTCGCTACGGCCGTAGAGATCGAGCAGCAACACCTCGGCCTTGGCATAGCCGAAACCGTCGCGAAAGATCTCGCGCAGGCCGGACTGGGCATAATCGTTGAGCACCCGGGTGTCGTCGCTGGGCACCGGCAGATTGAGCAGGGCGGCATTGGCATAGCGAGCCTCGTCGGCGCCGTGCATCCCGGTCTGGATGCTGACCCTCAGGGTGCGACAGAGCGACCCCTGGGCGCGCAGCTTTTCCGCGGCGCGGGCGGTGTAGCTGGCCACCGCCTCGGCCAAGGCGCCGAACTGGTACTGGCGACGGCCGAACATGCGGCTGCTGCAAATGGTCTGCCGCGGCGCCTCCAGTTCTTCGAGACCCAGACAGGCCAGCCTGCGCAATTCCCGGGCGGTCTTCTCCAGCACCACGCTGTAGCGCTGGCGCAGTGACCAGGCATCCTGCGCGGCCAGCTCCCAGGCAGTGGTGACGCCCTCGCCCCGCAGGCGCGCGGCCAGGCGCCGGCCGACACCCCAGACGTCTTCGATCGGCGAGTGTTTCAGCACCCAGTCATGCACCACCGGATCGCGCAGATCCAGCACGCCACCGGTGCGCTCCGGCCAGCGCTTGGCGGCGGCATTGGCCAGCTTGGCCAGGGTCTTGGTACCGGCGATGCCGACGCTGACCGGGATGCCCGTCCACTTCTGCACCCTGGCCTGCAGGCGATGACCGAGGGCGTCCAGGGGTTCGGGCAGGCCAGCCAGATCGGCGAATACCTCGTCGATGCTGTAACGCTCCAGGCGCGGCACCAGAGTCCCCAGGGTGCGCATCACCCGGTCGCTGAGGTCGCCATAGAGAGCATAATTGGAACTGAAGGCCGCGACCTCGCCACGCTGGGCCAGCTCGCGCACCTGAAACCAGGGCGCCGCCATGGCGATGCCCAGGCGTTTGGCCTCGGTCGAGCGGGCGATCACGCAGCCGTCGTTGTTCGATAGCACCACCACCGGGCGCCCGGCGAGATCGGGGCGGAAGACCCGCTCGCAACTGCAATAGAAGGCATTGCAGTCGATCAGCGCCAACACCGACTCAGCCATGGCCAAAGCGCCTCAGGCTGTGGGTGGCCACACCCCAGACTTCGAAGTCATCGCGCTCGCCGATGACCAGGGGTGCATAGGCGGGGTTTTCCGCCAGCAGGACGAAATGGGCGCCTTGCCGACCGAGGCGCTTGAGGGTGGGCTCGCGGTCGCGCACCGCCACCACGATATCGCCCACCCGCGCCGGACGGGCGCGGTCAATGATCACCAGATCGCCAGGAAAGATGCCCACCCCGGTCATGCTGTCGCCACTGACCTGGATGACGTAGGTATGAGGAGCGCGCAGGTCGACCAGTTCGTCCAGCGAAACCTGGCGCTCCAGATGATCCTGGGCCGGCGAAGGAAAGCCGCACGGCAGGCGAAAATCATAGAGCGGCAGCTGGGTGGCGGACGACGCCAGACAACCCAGGACGGTAACGGACATGACAAGGCGCTCCTGCGGATAACTGTGTATTTATACAGTTATCCGCAGCCGCCAGGTTGTAAAGTCCGACCTGATTTCCGCCGATGAGTGGCGCCCTCAGGCGCTGAGGCGGAAGCGCGAGACGATACCGCGCAGATCCTGGGAAAGGCCGGCGATACGCTCGGCGGTACCGGCATCGGACTCGATTCCGCTCAGTACCTGCAGGGTACTGGCACGGATGCCGGTGGTGTTGCGGTTGATGTCCTCGGACACCGCGGCCTGCTGCTCCGCGGCGCTGGCGATCTGCACATTGACGTCGACGATGCGCCCCACGGCGGAGCCGATGCTGGTCAGGCTGACGCTGGCCTGCTCGGCGGCCGCGACACCGGTCAGGGCGTGGCTACGACTGCCCTGCATCTGGCCGACGGCTTCGGCGGTAGCGCCCTGCAATTGCTCGATGATGCGGCGGATCTCCTCGGTGGAGGTCTGGGTACGGGAGGCCAGGGTGCGGACCTCGTCGGCCACCACGGCGAAACCGCGACCCTGCTCACCGGCCCGTGCGGCCTCGATGGCGGCGTTGAGGGCCAGCAGATTGGTCTGCTCGGCGATGGTACGGATCACCGCGATGACCCCACCGATGGCCTGGCTGTGACTCTCCAGGGCGGCGACCTTGGTGGCGCTGAGATCCACCTCGGCGGCCAGGGCTTCGATGGCCTGTTGGGTCTGCTGCATCACCCGGGCGCCGTCGCGGGTGGCCTGATCGGCCTGCTGGGCAGCCGCGACAGCGCCTTCTGTGTTGTTGGCGACGTCCGCCACGCTGGCGGTCATCTCGGTGATGGCCGTGGCCACCTGGTCGGTCTCGCCCTGTTGCGCCTGCATGGTCGAGCGTGCCTGACCAATGGAGCCGGCCAGGGCACCGGATGCCTGGGCGACTGCCTGGGAAGCCTGATCGACCTCGCGCAGCGAGCGACCGAAAGCCTCCAGCATCTCATCCAGGCTACGACCTATGTCGGCGATCTCGTCACGCCCGGACAAGGCTGCCCGGCGGCTCAGATCGCCCCGGGCAGCGGCGGCGGTCACCTCGACCAGCTCGGCGATCCCCAGGCGCAGGGCCTGGTAGATGCCGGCGAAGGTGTAGCTCAGCAGCAGCAAGGCCCCCAGGATCATGCCCAGCATCATATTGCGCAGCGCGGTCTCATGGGCCAGGCGCTCGGCCAGCATCTGGGACAGAAGGCCCTGGGCCTCTTCCAGAACCTTGTAGTAGCGGGCGACCACGGCATTGCCCTGGGCACCCAGAGCGCGCCCGGCAACTACACCCTCCCCGCTCATGGCGGTCAGCATGCCCTGGCGGAAGTTGGCATAGTCGTCCGCCGCGAGCGCCAGGGAGCCCTTGAGGCGTTGCGCCAATTCAGGCGCCTGGCGCGCCAGCAGCCGCAAACCCTGCTCCAGTTCGTCGGCGGTCTGCCGCTCCTGGCGCACCAGGGTACGCGCCACATTGAGGGTGGCCGGATCGAAGTTGTTGGTAGCGCTCAGGCCGCTCGCCAGGCCGCGCAGCTGGCCGATGAGATTGATCTCCCGCGGCAGTCGCAGCGAGGTGATATCGATGAGAAAGAGGCTGGTGTAGTCGGCATCCAGCGCCAGGCCCGAGGTGGCCGAGACGTAATAGAAGAAGTTGAGGGTCTTGGTCAGCTGCTCATTCCAGCCTTCGAACACCTCCAGGGAGTTGCCTGAGGTGCCCTGCAACAACCGTTCGGCTCCCAGCCGCAGCTGGCTGACGCGATCGCCGGTTTCCAGCTTACCGCCGAGTTCACGATCCAGCTGCCCCAGGTCGTCATAGGCCTTGAGCAGGTTGTCGCGATTGTTCTGCCAATCCTGCTGCGCCGAGGTGTCGCCATCCTGGACACGCTTGGTCAGGGCACGCTGCAACATGCTCAGTCGGGCGACCGGGGTCAGCTGCGTCAGATAGCGCTGACCGTCGATCTCCTGGGTCAGGCTCACGCGCTGCTCCTGGATATCCTGATAGAGGTAGACGCTGAGAAACAGAAGCGGCACCAGAACGATGGTGGCGAGGCAGACGAACTTGGCGGGAAACCTCAGGCGATTCATTATCGTTACAGCAGGGGTCAGCAGATTCATGGCTAGCTCGGGCGGCGGCGAAAGGGGTCATTAGGGCTATACCGCCCTATTTGTGACGTAATAGACAAAAATTCTTGTAACAGTTTCGTCTCTATCGAGCTGTCGCTTCGCTTCCCTGGCTATTTGCCACTCGGCGGTCGAAAGCCGCCCCTCAACGGTCTTCGGATAGCTCTAGCATGCATGACTTATTGATTCGCAATGCCTTGGTGCTGGACGGCCACGACCGTCCGGGCAGGCCGCTCGATGTCGCTATCGCAGCCGGACGTATCCAGAAGCTGGGCGACCTGTCCACTGAACCAGCCCGAGAGGTCCGCGACGGCAGCGGCCTGGTGCTGGCGCCTGGCTTCATCGACGTCCACACCCATGACGACACCATGGTCATCCGCCGCCCCGAGCAGTTGCCCAAGCTCAGCCAGGGAGTCACTACCGTGGTGGTGGGCAACTGCGGCATCAGCGCCGCCCCGGTGCGGCTACGTGGCGAGCCGCCGGACCCGCTGAATCTGCTCGGCCCGGCCATGGCCTTCGTCTATCCCACCTTCGCCGCCTACCGCACCGCCGTGGAACGGGCGCAGCCCGGCGTCAACGTGGCTGCCCTGGTCGGCCACACGGCGTTGCGCAGCAACCACCTGGACGATCTCCAGCGTGCCGCCACTCCGGCCGAAATCGCCGCCATGCGTGCCGAGTTGCGCGACAGCCTGGCCGCCGGTGCCCTGGGGCTTTCCAGCGGCCTGGCCTATGCGTCCGCCGCGGCGGCCCCGACCGACGAGGTGGCCCAGCTGGCCGCGGAGCTGGATGCCGTGGGCGGACTCTATGCCACCCATTTGCGCAGCGAATTCGCCGCGGTCCACGAAGCGCTGGACGAAGCCCTGGCCATCGGTCGCCAGGCCCGGGCACCGGTGGTGGTCTCCCACTTCAAGTGCGCCGGGGTGGACAACTGGGGGCGCGCACCGGAACTGCTCGGCGCCCTGGCCGAGGCCGCGCAGACCCAACAGGTTGGCTGCGACTGCTATCCCTATGCCGCCAGCTCCTCCACCCTGGATCTCAAGCAGGTCACCGACCGGCATCGCATCACCATCACCTGGTCCACCCCGCATCCCGAATGCGGCGGCCGTGACCTCGACGCCATCGCCGCCGACTGGGGGCTGGACCTGGACAGCGCCGCACGCCGCCTGCAACCGGCCGGGGCCGTCTACTACGGCATGAGCGAGGCCGATGTGCGGCTGATCCTCGCTCATCCGCTGAGCATGATCGGCTCCGACGGCCTGCCCGAGGATCCCTTCCCCCATCCGCGCCTCTGGGGCGCCTTTCCGCGGGTGCTCGGCCATTTCAGCCGTGACCTCGGTCTCTTCCCCCTGCACACCGCCGTGCACAAGATGACCGGCCTGTCCGCCGCGCGCTTCGGCCTCAAGGATCGCGGCCTGATCGAACCGGGCGCCCATGCCGACCTGGTGCTGTTCGATCCCCAGCGCATCCGCGACGTGGCCGACTTCAGCGACCCGCAACGGCCTGCCGAAGGCATCCACGCCGTCTGGGTGAATGGCCGCTTGGCCTATGCGCCGGGCCGGAGCATCGACGAGCGCCATGGCCGCTTCCTGCCCCGTGCCGGGGACCTGCGGCAAACCTTCCCACGCTGCTGATCGAACGCTACCGGGTAACGTCCTGACCTGATGCACCGCCGTTACCTTCCGCCACTTCCCGGTGCCACCCAAGGCACCGGGAGCCGCTTCTTTGCCCGTCGTTCAAGCCAAGCCATTGATTTGCAAAGCCGTCGAAAAAGCTGGCACAGTCGCTGCAATCCATTCCGTTGTTACGAACCTAATTCCGCTATAACGGAAACGGAGAGACGCTATGATAGGCAAGACGAAGGGGTGGAAAGCGCTGGGGCTGCTGATCGGTCTGGTCGCCATGACCGGCGCCCAGGCGGCCAAGCTGGATGACGTGCTCAAGCGCGGCCATCTGGTGGTGGGTACCGGCAGCACCAACGCCCCCTGGCACTTCCAGGGCGCCGACGGCAAGTTGCAGGGCTTCGATATCGATATCTCCAAGGTCATCGCCAAGGGCCTGTTCAACGATCCGGAAAAGGTCGAATTCGTCGTCCAGGGCTCGGATGCGCGGATCCCCAACCTGCTCACCGACAAGGTCGACATCAGCTGCCAGTTCATCACCGTGACCGCCAGCCGCGCCCAGCAGGTGGCCTTCACCCTGCCCTACTACCGTGAAGGCGTGGCCCTGCTCCTGCCGGCCAATAGCCGCTATCAGCAGATCGACGACCTCAAGGCGGCCAAGAGCGACCTGACCGTGGCCGTGCTGCAGAACGTCTATGCCGAGGAACTGGTGCACCAGGCGCTGCCCGGCGCCAAGGTCGACCAGTACGACAGCGTCGACCTGCTCTACCAGGCCTTGGGTACGGGCCGTGCCGACGCCGTGGCCACCGACCAGTCCTCGGTCAAGTACCTGATGACCCAGAATCCCGGCCGCTACCGCTCGCCCGACTACGCCTGGAGTCCCCAGACCTACGCCTGCGCGGTCAAGCGCGGCGACCAGGACTGGCTGAACTTCGTCAACACCGCCCTGCACGAGGCCATGACCGGTGTGGAATTCCCCACCTACCAGGCCTCCTTCAAGAAGTGGTTCGGCGTCGAGTTGCCGTCCCCGGCGATCGGCTTCCCCGTCGAGTTCAAGTGATCCTGGCCCCGGCGCGGCCTGTCCGCGCCCTCTAGGTAGACGTCGAGCATGAACTACACCCTCAACTTCGCCCCCGTGTGGCAGAACCTGGACCACCTGCTGGCCGGGCTCGCCCTTGGCCTGCAGTTGGCCCTGGTCGGCATCGCCATCGGCTGCCTGATCGGCCTGGCCACCGCCTTCGCCCTGCTCTCGCCGGTGCGGGCACTGCGCTGGCTGGCGGCGGGCTACGTCACCCTGGTGCGCAACACCCCAATCCTGGTGCTGATCCTGTTGCTGTACTTCGCCCTGCCCAGCGTCGGTATCCGCCTGGACAAGCTCAGCTCCTTTCTCATCACCCTGGCGCTCTATGCCGGCGCCTACCTGGCCGAGGTGTTTCGCGGCGGCCTCATGGCCATTCCCAAGGGCCAGCGCGAGGCGGGCCTGGCCATCGGCCTGCGCGAATGGCAGATCAAGGCCTACGTCATCATTCCGGTGATGCTGCGCAACGTCCTGCCGTCACTTTCCAACAGCTTCATCTCGCTGTTCAAGGACACCTCGCTGGCGGCGGCCATCGCCGTCCCGGAACTGACCTACCAGGCGCGCAAGATCAACCTGGAAAGCTACCGGGTCATCGAGACCTGGCTGGTGACCAGCGCCCTCTACATCCTCACCTGCTACGTCATCGCCCTGCTGCTGCGCCAGCTGGAGCGACGGCTGAGCCTGACCCGCTAGGAGCCCGATCGTGTACGAAGCCCCCTCCTGGTTCCTGGAATTGTGGAACGCGCGCCAGACCCTGGCCGCCGGTTTCGCCACCACCCTGGCCTGCTCCGTGATGGCGGTGCTCGGCGGCACCCTGCTCGGTACCCTCGGCGGCCTGGCGCTGACCTATGGCCGCTGGCCGCTGCGCCTGCCCTTTCGCGTCTATGCCGACCTGATCCGCGGCACCCCGGTGTTCGTGCTGGTGCTGGCCTGCTACTACATGGCGCCGGCGCTGGGCCTGAGGCCCACGCCCTTCCAGGCCGGCACCGCGGCGCTGCTGCTGTTCTGCGGCTCCCACGTGGCGGAGATCGTCCGCGGCGCCCTGCAGGCCATCCCCCGTGGCCAGCACGAAGCGGCCAAGGCCATCGGCCTGACCTTCGCCCAGAGTCTCAAGGAGGTGCTCCTGCCCCAGGCGCTGCGCCAGATCCTGCCGACCTGGGTCAATGCCTCCACCGAGATCGTCAAGGCCTCCACCCTGCTCTCGGTGATCGGCGTGGCCGAGTTGCTCCTGAGCAGCCAGCAGGTCATCGCCCGCACCTTCATGACCCTGCAGTTCTATCTGTTCGCCGGGCTGCTGTTCTTTCTCATCAACTTCGCCATCGAGCGGCTCGGCCGCTATCTGGAAAAACGGGTGACCCTGCCATGACCGATTCCAATGTCCCCCTGCTGAGCATCAACGACCTGCACAAGAGCTTTGGTCAGGTGGAGGTGCTCAAGGGCATCGACCTGTCCCTGGAGCGCGGCGACGTGGTCACCCTGATCGGCTCCAGCGGCTCGGGCAAGACCACCCTGCTGCGCTGCGTCAACCTGCTGGAAGACTTCCAGGGCGGCAGCATCCGGCTGGCCGGCGAGGCCATCGGCTATCGCGAGGAAGGCGGTCGCCGCCAGCGCCTGCCGGAGCGCGAGATCGCCCGCCAGCGGTCGCTCACCGGCATGGCCTTCCAGCAATTCAATCTGTTTCCCCACCTCACCGCCCTGGAAAACGTCACCCTCGGCCTGCGCAAGGTCAAGAAGATGAACAAGGACGAAGCCGTGGCCATCGGCGAGCAGTGGCTACGCCGGGTCGGCCTGATCGAGCGCCGCGATTATCATCCCGGCCAGCTGTCCGGCGGCCAGCAGCAGCGGGTGGCCATCGCTCGCGCCATCGCCATGAATCCCAGCCTGATGCTGTTCGACGAACCCACCTCGGCGCTGGACCCGGAGCTGGTCGGCGAGGTGCTGGCGGTGATCAAGGACCTGGCCCAGGATGGCATGACCATGCTGCTGGTGACCCACGAGATGAGATTCGCCCATGAGGTGTCGGATCGCATCGTCTTCATGAGCCAGGGTCGCATCGAAGAGCAGGGTCCGCCCCGCGAACTCTTCGAGCGGCCGCGCTCCACCCGTCTCGCCGAATTCCTCGGCCGGACCTCTTTTTGAATCCCATCCCCGCTACAGGAGCATTCTTATGAGCATCATCCGTTACGGCGCCGGCGAACGCGGCGCAGGTGGCCAACCCCTGCCCTTCGCCCGCGCGGTGGAAGCCGATGGCTGGCTGCACGTCTCCGGCCAGGTGGCCATGGAGAATGGCGAGATCATCGACGGCGGCATCGTCGCCCAGACCCACAAGACCATGCAGAATCTGATCGCCATCCTCAATGAAGCCGGCTACGGTCTGGAGCACGTGGTACGCGCCGGCGTCTGGCTGGACGATCCGCGTGACTTCTGGAGCTTCAACAAGGTGTTCGCCGAGTACTTCGCCGGTAACGCGCCGGCGCGCGCCTGCGTGCAATCCTCCATGATGGTGGACTGCAAGGTCGAGATCGACTGCATCGCCTACAAACCCAAGGCCGGAGACAAATCGCACAGATGACCGAACCTACCCGCCAGAGAGCCCGCGGCCTGGACCGCGCCTTCGACATCCTCGATCACCTCAAGCGGGTGGGTCGGCCGCTGCGCCCCAACGAGATCGCCGCGGGCCTGGGCATTCCCAAGTCCACCGTCTACGACCTGGTCGGCCTCTTGCTGGAGCGGCACATGCTCGATGCCGTGGGCCGCGACGGCCAGGTCTACCTGGGCCGCGAGCTGTACTTTCTCGGTCAGGCGCACCTGCGCCACTTCGACCTGGCCCGCGAGGCCGGGCTGCTGCTGGACGACATCGTCGCCCAGACCCGCGAGACCGCCCAGCTGTGCCAGCTCAACGGCCGCAAGTACACCGTCTCGCTGATGAAGGAAGGCGCTCGCGCCTTTCGCATCTCCTCCAACGTCGGCGAGGACGCGCCCATTCCCTGGACCGCCTCCGGCCGATTGCTGCTCGGTCACCTGAGCGATGCCGAGATCCTCGCCCTGATCGATCCGGACGACTTCATCCTGCCCGACGGCAGCCGCCTGCCCCCGGCGACCTTCATCGCCGAGATCCGCAGCGCCTGCGCCGAAGGCTTCTTTTCCTTCGACAGCATCGCCGACACCTATACCCATTGTTTCGCCGCTCCGGTGCAGGATGCCAGCGGCCTGAACATCGCCACCCTGTGCATCGTCGCGCCCCGCGCCGACGCCCAGGCCCACCATGCCGAGTACCGCCAGGTGCTGGTCGACAGCGCTCGCCGCCTGTCCCAGCGCCTGGGCGGCCAGGAGAATCCATGACCGCTCTACATGCCCCCGAGAAAGGCGCCGCCAGTCCTGGTGCCAGCCTGCTCCGCGACATTGCCCTGCCCGCCCTGGTCATCCATCAGCGGGCGCTCGACCACAACATTGCCTGGATGCAGGCCTTCGCCAGCGACCGCGGTGCCGAGCTGGCGCCCCACGGCAAGACCAGCATGGCGCCGGCGCTGTTCCAACGGCAGCTGGCGGCCGGTGCCTGGGGCATGACCCTGGCCACCGCGGTGCAGACCCGCGCCGCCCAGGCCCACGGCGTGCGCCGGGTACTGATGGCCAATCAGCTGGTGGGCGCGCCGAACATGGCGCTGATCGCCGAACTGCTCACCGCCGATCCGGACTTCGACTTCCATTGCCTGGTGGATCATCCCGACCAGGTCAGCGCCCTGGGCGCCTTCTTCGACGCACGCGGCCTGGCGCTGCAGGTGATGATCGAATACGGCGTGCCCGGTGGTCGTTGCGGTTGCCGCAGCGAAGCCGAGGTGCGTGAACTGGCCCGCGCCATCGCCGGACAACCGGCGCTGCGGCTGACCGGCATCGAAGGTTACGAGGGCGTGATTCACGGCGCCGAGGCAGTGACCGACATCCGCGCCTTCGCCGATTCCCTGGTGCGTTTGGCCGAGGAGTTGCGTGGCCAGGGCGCCTTCGCCCTCGACCGGCCCGTCGTCACCGCTTCGGGCTCGGCCTGGTACGACCTGATCGCCGCTGCCTTCGACCAGCTGGAAGTGCGCGAGCGCTTTCTCGCCGTCATGCGGCCCGGCAGCTATGTGGTCCATGACCACGGGATCTATTGCGATGCCCAGTGTGGCGTCCTGGCCCGCACCGGTCTCGACGAGGGCCTGCAACCGGCGCTGGAAGTCTGGGCCCACGTGCAATCCATGCCCGAACCCGGTTTCGCCATCCTCGCCCTGGGCAAGCGCGACATTGCCCACGATGCCGGCCTGCCACTGCCACTACGCCGCTATCGACCGGGTCAGGCCGCCAGCGAAGCCGTCGATGTCAGCGACTGTACCGTCACCGCCATCATGGACCAGCACGCCTTCATGGTCGTGGCCCCGGGGACCGCGCTGGCCATCGGCGACATCATCGCCCTGGGTACTTCCCATCCCTGCCTGACCTTCGACAAGTGGCGCCAGGGCTGCATCGTCGACGAGGGGCTGCAGGTGGTCGAGACCTTCGCGACCTGCTTCTGAGGCGCTAGGGACGCAGCTCGCCCTCTTCCTCGCCATCCCAGTAGCGGATGCGCTCGGCATGCACCTTGATGAGGATCATGCCGGGCGTGTCGGTGCCCTGGGGAAACCAGCGATTCAGATTCTTGGTCCAGTGGGCCTCGAACTGCGCCTTGTCACGGATCAGTTCGGCGCGGCCCTCGATGCCGATGAAGATACCGGGCTTGCCCAGCAGGCTCTTGCCCTCGCTGAAGCTAAGGCCCACCGCCGGATCCTGTTCGATGTCGCGGATCTTGGCCGAGTCGTCATAGGCGTAGAACCAGGAATCGCCGTCGTACTCGACGTCGCCGTTGTTGCTCATCGGCCGGCTGGTCAGGCGTCCGGTGCCGGTGGTCAGCATGCAGAAATCCAGATCGCTCATCGCTTTGGACAGGTCGTGCAGAGTCTTGTCGGCCATGGGTATCGCTCCGGTAGGGGGCAGGCAGTGCCCGTCTGAATTCAGACCCGGAGCTGCTGCCGCTTGGTTCCGACGCGCAGCCGCCGACCCGGCTTTTCAGACAGACTGCGCTGCCGACTTCAGGTCCCCCTGGGCTTGGCCCGCGCCGTCGGTTCGGCGATCAGCGGATCGTCCGGCCAGTAGTGCTTGGGATAGCGACCCTTGAGGTCCTTCTTCACCTCGCCATAGGTGTTGGCCCAGAAGCTGGCCAGGTCCTGGGTGACCTGCACCGGACGCCGCGCCGGGGAAAGCAGGTGCAGCTTGACCGCCAGGCGCCCACCGGCGAGGCGCGGGGTATCGGCCAGACCGAACAGTTCCTGCAGCCGCACCGCCAGCACCGGCGGCTGCTCGCTGTAGTCCAGGCGGATGTTGGAGCCGGAGGGTACCACCAGGGTGCGCGGGGCCAGCTCGTCCAGCTGCCGCGGCAGCGGCCAGGGCAGTAGCCCCTGGAGCATGGCTGCCAGATCCAGGGTAGCGAAGTGGGCCAGGCGGATGACGCGGTCCAGGTAGGGCAGCAGCCAATCTTCCAGGCTGGCCAGCAGGGCAGCGTCGCTGACGTCCGGCCAGTCGCTCGCCTGCTTCTGCTGCAGGTCTAGCTGGCGCAGCAAGGCCACCCGCGCCTGCCACTGGCGCAATTCCGGCGTCCAGGGCAGCAACTCCAGGCCCTTGCGCCGCACCAACCCCAACAGCGCGCGGCTGCGGGCCGCAGCGTCCAGGTTCTTCAGCGGTTCGCGACTCAGCACCAGATGGCCGACCCGTCGCTGGCGCTCGGCGCGCAGGACGCCTTCGCGCTCGTCCCAGTCCAATTCATCGTGACTCACGACCTGCTCGGCCAGCGGCCCCTCGAACAACGCCGGATCCAGTTCGGCGGCCAGGTAGATGCGCTCCTCGCGCTGCCCCTGGCGGCTGCCCAGGTCGGCCACCACCAGCCAGGGCGATTTCATCAACCCGTCCGGCTCGCCAAAGCTGGCGGCCCGGCCATTGGCCAGGCGATAGTCCTGGCCGCCGGCCTTGCGCTGCTGGGCGATGCGATCCGGATAGGCGCAGGCCAGCAGGGCGCCGGTCCAGCGCGGGTGCTCGGGATCGGCTACCGCCCGCTCGGCCTGGCCACGCAGCAGGCCACGGTACTGGCGGACCAGCTGGCGAATGCGCGCCACCCCGCCACGCGGGCCGCGCCCCTCACCGGCCAGGAGCAGCAGACGGGTATGCAGGTCGGCGCCCTGCCCTGGCGCCAGGTCGCGCTCGCCCAACAGTGCGGCGATCGCGCAGGCGCGCTCGGCCAGGCCCCAGGCCTGACCACGCAACAGCAGGTGCGCCAGCCGCGGATGGGCCGGCAGACCGCTCATGGCCTGGCCATGAGGGGTGAGCACGCCCTGGTCGTCCAGGGCGCCCAGGCGCATCAGCAGGTCGCGGGCCTGGGCCAGGGCGGCGGCGGGCGGCGCATCGAGCCAGGCCAGCTCCTCGGCGTTCATGCCCCAGCGCGCCAGTTGCAGGGCCAGACCAGCCAGATCGGCCTGGAGGATCTCGGCGCTGTCGTAGGCTGGCAGCTGCTGATGCAGCTCTTCCGACCAGAGTCGATAGCAGACCCCCGGTTCCAGGCGGCCGGCGCGACCCTGGCGCTGGGTCGCCGAGGCACGGGAGATGCGGCGGGTGGTCAGACGGGTCATGCCGCTGCCGGGATCGAAGGCCGGCACCCGCGCCAGGCCCGCGTCCACCACCACCCGCACCCCTTCGATGGTCAGGCTGGTCTCGGCGATATTGGTGGCCAGCACCACCTTGCGGCTGCCGGCCGGCGCCGGCTCGATGGCGGCGCGCTGGGCCGCCAGCTCCAGCTCGCCATGCAGCGGACAGAGCAACACCCCGGCAGGCAGCTGCTCCGTCAGGCGCTCGGCGGTGCGGCGGATCTCCGCCTGGCCGGGCAGAAAGACCAGCAGGCTGCCAGTCTCCTCGTCCAGTGCCTGCAGCACCGTGGCGGCCACCCGCGTCTCCAGGCGCTCGTTCTGGCCGAGCGGTCGACTCCAGCGGGTCGTGACCGGAAACATCCGGCCTTCACTGCGCACCACCGGCGCGCCCCCGAGCAGCGCGGCGAGACGCTCGCCTTCCAGGGTGGCGGACATCACCAGCACCTTGAGCGGCGTATCGCGTAGCAGCTCTCGCCCGCTCAGGGTCAGTGCAAGGGCTAGATCGGCGTCCAGGCTGCGCTCGTGGAATTCGTCGAAGATCACCAGGCCGACACCGTCCAGCGCCGGGTCGTCCTGCAGCCGGCGGGTGAGGATGCCCTCGGTGACCACTTCGATGCGGGTGCGGGGCCCTACCCGGCTTTCCAGGCGGATGCGATAGCCCACCGTCTCGCCGACGCCTTCGCCCAGTTCCGCGGCCAGGCGCTCGGCGGCAGCGCGAGCCGCCAGCCGGCGCGGCTCCAGCAGCAGGATGCGCTGACCGGCCAGCCAGGGTTCGTCCAGCAGCGCCAGGGGCACCCGGGTGGTCTTGCCGGCGCCGGGCGGCGCTTCCAGCACGCAGTCATCACGGCGGGCGAGGGCCTGGCGCAGCTCGGGCAGGACAACATCGATGGGCAAGGGCGTCATGGGGCTCGGCCGGTGGTCTCAACGGGGCGGGCAGTATAAGAGCGGCTAACAAAATGTAGCGAGCGGCTGTCAGGCAGGTGCGCGCGGCGCGCAGGAACCGCAGTGTACGAGTGGTACATGAGGATTCCGAGCACTGCACGCACCTGTATGGCAGACGCGCAGTAGTTTTGTTTGTCGCTCTAAAGCGTCTCGCCCGCCGTGATTCCGGCCGCTATAGTGGCGTCCTCATCCAACCGGAGGTTGTCTATGTCGATGCGTACCCGCGCGGTGTGTGGCGTCCTCGCCGCCGCCCTGTTCACCCAGCTGACCGCTTGCGGCTCCCTGTTCTACCCCGAGCGCCGCGGCCAGATCACCGGCAGTGGCCGTATCGACCCGGGCATCGTCGCCCTCGATGCCATCGGCCTGCTGTTCTACATCATTCCCGGCCTGATCGCCTTTGGCGTGGACTTCGCCACCGGCGCCATCTACCTGCCCGACAACAGGCGCGCCGAGGTCGATCCGAGCGAGCTGAACAAGGCGGTGAACCCGGACGGCAGCGTTGATCGCGCGCGCCTCAAGGCCATCATCCAGCAGGCTACCGGCCACAACCTGCCGCTGGACGATCCACGCCTGCTGCAGCGCAGCGGCAGCAACGAGCAGCTCGCCAGCCTGGGTCTCGCGCCGCGCGCCTGATGAGCGACCCGCACCGCACCGAGCGGCTCCTGCGTCGCGCCACCGCCGCCTCGGTAGCGGTGGCTACGACGCTGATCCTGGCCAAGGCCGTGGCCTGGTGGTTCAGCGGCTCGGTCAGTCTGCTCGCCGGCCTGACCGATTCGCTGCTCGATGGCCTGGCCTCGGTGTTCAACCTGCTGGCAGTGCACTACGCCCTCAAGCCCGCGGACGACGACCACCGCTACGGTCATGGCAAGGCCGAATCCCTGGCCGGCATCGCCCAGGCGGTGTTCATCGGCGTCAGCGCCGTACTCATCGCCTGGCAGGCCATCGGTCGCCTGCAGCAACCCGAGCCCCTTGGCGCCCATGCCCTGGGTATCGTCGTCACCCTGTTTTCCCTGGTCCTGACCGCCGTGCTGGTGGCCTACCAGCAACACGTCATCCGTCTCACCGATTCCACGGTGGTCCGCGCCGACGCTCTGCACTATCGCTCCGACCTGCTGCTCAACGTCGGCATCCTGATCGCCCTGACGCTGACCGGCTTCGGCTGGTACTGGCTGGATCCGCTGTTCGGCCTGGCCATCGCCCTCTACATCCTCTGGAGCGCCTATGGCATCGCCCGTGACTCCTTCGGCGTGCTGATGGACCAGGAACTGCCCGCCGACATCAGCGAGCACATGCTGCAGCTGGCCTGCCAGGTACCCGGCGTGATTGGTGCCCATGACCTGCGTACCCGTCTCTCCGGCAATCACTGGTTCGTGCAACTGCACCTGGAGCTGCCGGGGCAGATGAGCCTGTCCCGCGCTCATGTGCTGTGCGACGAAGTGGAAGCGGCCATCCGCGCCGAGTATCCCCAGGCCGAGGTGCTGGTCCACGCCGATCCGCTGGATGCGCCCGACGTGCCCCATCGTCATCCGCTGCCGCCCGCCACCTGAGCGGAACCCGGCACCGTTGCGCTCCCTCGAATCTGCATAGCCTGATTTGAGAGCGTCCCAGACGGCGCCGGAGTTCACCATGAAAACCCTGCACCCGGTCGCGCGCCTCGCCGACCTGCGCGAAGACCGTGGCACCGCGGTCAAGATCGAAGACATCGAAATCCTGCTACTGCGCGTCGGCGACCAGGTCCAGGCCTTCCAGGCCCACTGTCCCCATGCCGGCGCCCCGCTGGCCGAGGGCGCCGTCTGCCAGGGGCGGCTGGTCTGTCCCTGGCACAAGGCGAGCTTTGCCGTCGACGATGGCAGCCTATGCGAACCGCCGGCGCTGGACGCCCTGCAGCGCTATCTGGTGGAGGTGCGCGATGGTGAGGTGCTGGTCGGTACCAAGCCACTGCCCTCACAAGCGGCCGAAACCCAAAGTGACGAGCGCCTGTTCGTCGTCGTGGGCGCGGGCGCCGCAGGCACGGCCGCCGCCGCTGCCCTGCGTGAGTTCGGTTACGGCGGGCGCCTCTTGTTGATCGGCCACGAACCGGGGGAGCCCTATGATCGGACCGCCCTGTCCAAATTCGTCCTCCAGGGCGACAAGGCCCCCGACGAAGCGCCGCCGCTACGCGAGGCCGACTTCTTCCGCCAGCAGCGCATCGAACGCCTGCACGCCGAGGTGAACCGCCTGGATCCCCAGACCTGCCAGCTGGAACTAGGCAATGGCCAGACCCTGACCTACGACGGCTGTGTGCTCGCCACCGGCGGTGAACCCAGGCCCCTTGACGTTCCCGGTGCCGAGCTCAAGGGCACTCACCTGCTGCGGACCCGCGCCGACGCGGCCGCCATCCTGGCCGACTTGCCCGCCGAGGGCCGCGCGGTGATCGTCGGCGCCAGCTTCATCGGCCTGGAAGCCGCCTCCGCCCTGCGCAAGCAGGGCCTGGCGGTGGACGTGGTCTCCCCCGTCTCCCTGCCCTTCGTCAAACAGATGGGCGAGACCCTGGGCCAGCACTTCAAGACCCTGCATGAGGCCAATGGCGTCATCTTCCACGCACCCAGCGAGGTGATCGGCTTCGAAGGCGAGGGTCAGGTCCGCCAGGTCAGGCTCAAGGACGGTACCCGCCTACCCGCCGACCTAGTACTGGTGGGTACCGGTATCGCCCCGGCGACTGCCTTCCTCGTCAACCTGCCCCTGGCTGACGACGGCAGCGTCCCGGTCGACGGCCAGCTCAGGGCCGCCGAGGGTCTCTACGCCGTTGGCGATCTGGCCACCTTCCCTTATGCCGGTCAGCCGACCCGGATCGAGCACTGGCGCCTGGCCCAGCAACACGGCCGCCTGGCGGCACGCAACCTGCTCGGCCACGCCGAAACTTACGCGGACGTGCCGTTCTTCTGGACCCTGCATCACGGCAAGCGTTACGAGTACCTCGGCCATCCCCGCCAGTGGGATGACATGCACCTCGACGGCAGCCTGGGTGATCAGACCTTCGTCGCCCTGTTGCTGGCCGAGGATCTGGTGGTAGGCGTAGTGGCCTGCCAGCGAGAACGTGCCACCGCCATCCTGTCCCAGCGTCTGCGCCAGCCGCTGGGACGCGCCGAGGCTCTGGACATCGTCCAGGCCAACTGAGGAGCTGCCATGGCCAATCCCTATCGCGTCGGCCTGATCGCCGACACCCATGGCCTGATGCGCCCCCAGGCCCTGGAGGCCCTGGCCGGCAGCGATTTCATCCTGCACGCCGGCGACATCGGCAAGCCGGAGATCCTCGACGCGCTGCGCGAGCTGGCACCTCTGGCCGTGGTCCGGGGCAACAACGACGACGTGCCCTGGGCCGATGACATCCCCGAGCGCGTCACCCTGAACCTGGCCGGGGTCGCCATCCATATGCTGCATATCCTGCCGGAACTCGACCTGGAGACCGCCGGCGCCCCGGTGCGCGTGGTGGTCAGCGGACACTCGCACAAGCCGCTGATCGAAGAGCGTGATGGCGTACTCTACGTCAACCCCGGCAGCGCCGGCCCACGGCGCTTTCGGCTGCCGATCAGCGTCGGCCGCCTGACCCTGGACGCCGGCCAGATCCAGGCCGAGATCCTGGAACTCACTCCCTGAAGGAACCCCGATGAGCATCGACTACCACTTCTACGAACCCGCCCAAGGCCACGGCCTGCCCCATGATCCCTTCAACGCCATCGTTGCGCCGCGCCTTATAGGTTGGATCTCTTCGCAAAGCGAAGCCGGCATCCTCAACCTGGCGCCCTACAGCTTCTTCAACGCCTTCAACTACAAGCCGCCGCTGATCGGCTTTTCCAGCCAGGGCTACAAGGACAGCGTGGCCAATATCGAGCGCACCGGTGAATTCGTCTGGAATCTGGCCACCCGCGAACTGGCCGAGGAGATGAACGCCAGCAGCGCCATGGTCGGGCCGGAGGTAGACGAATTCGCCCTGGCCGGTCTTGAGCCCGCACCCTCCACCCTCGTCAAGGTGCCACGGGTCGCCCGGGCCCAGGTGGCCTTTGAATGCAAGTTGAGCCAGATCGTACGGCTCAAGACCGCCGCTGGTGAGGACTTGGACCAGTGGCTGGTGCTGGGCGAGGTGGTCGCCGCCCATATCGACAAGCGCCTGCTCAAGGATGGCATCTACCAGACCGCGGCCGCTCGTCCCATCGTGCGGGGCGGTGGCCCGGCCGACTATTTCGAGATCACCGAGGCCGCGCTGTTCCGCATGCGCCGCCCGGACTGACCGGCTTGCTCCGGAATGCAAAACGGCGCCCTTGGGCGCCGTTGTTGTTTTCGCGAGGGCTAATTCGCCGCACTGACGCGGAAATTCAGGCGCGGGAAATGCACCTGGATGGCCCCCAGCTGCTCATCGTGGCGACGGATCACCAGGGCTTCGCTATCGGCATGGACCAGCTCACCCACCACGGGATCCACGCCATAGTCGGTCGCCGCCACGCTCACTCGCTCGCCCCAGGCAAAGCCCTCCACGGCCAGCGCCTGGTCACGCGGCAAGGCCACCGGCTCCGCCGTCCTGGCGATCTCCAGCGCCTCGGCGGCACCGAGATCCTCGTAGGTACCGTGGCCGAAACCCAGCACCCGGGCGAACCAGGCGGCGATCTCGGGGCGCTCGTCGATCAGGGGCGCCAGCTGCGGCGTGCTCTTGAGGAACCAGAAGTTGTGAGCCAGGGCGATGTCGGCTACCGAGGGCGCGCCGAAGAGGAATTCGCCCTGGCTGCGCTGCAGCTGCGTCTCCAGCCGCGACAACAGGGTCGGCAACTGCTGCCGGGCCTGCTCGGGCGTCAGCCGGCTCAGGCTGCCGCCGCTGAACAGCGCCTTGCGGTCATCCAGAAAGGCCTGGGCCTGCTCCGGCGGCAGGCTGGCCAGGCGCGGGCCCATGATCTCCGGCTGGAACATCAGCGCCACGGCGTGCTGGAACAGCACCGAGTCCGCCCAGCCGGCAAAGGCGGCCACGACCGCCTCCTGGCCTTCCGGGAACAACGCCGGCACGGCCTTTTCCGCCTCCAGGCGGCGAGCGATCAGGGCCGTGTCGCAATAGACGTCCGCACCCACCTGCAGCACCGGCGTCTTGCGATAGCCACCGGTGAGGGCCACCAGCTCAGGCTTGGGCAGCATCCGCGGAATGATCACCGAACGCCAGGCCAGCCCCTTGAAGCCCAGCAGCAGGCGCGCCTTCTCGGCGAAGGGCGATTGCCAGTAGTGATGCAGAATCAGCTCGGACATGACAGCACTCCTGAATCAGCCTCGGATAGGGGGCCGGACAGGGCCAGCACCAGGGATTCCTTGGCTCGTTTGGGTAGCTTCTTGATCTGGATTTCGCGGCGCAGGGCGGCCGACTTGTCGCCGCAGGCTTCCACATAGACCAGCGCCTGGGCCGGGCTGGAGGCGAAGAAGCGGGCACCGCGGCCACTGCGGTGCTGGGCGAAACGGCGCTCGGGATCATCGCTGATGCCGCAATAGAGCGCCTGATTCTCGGCACGCACCAGGTAGACATACCAGGTGCGCGCGGGTGGCAGGGGGTCGTCGCTCACCGTCAGGCGAACCACTCCCGGGCGGTACGCCAGACGCACACGCCAACGAAGTAGATGCCGCTGGCGAACCAGAGCACCATCAGCCACAGCGGCTTGTCGGGATGCACGAACACCATCATCGCGCTGCTGAGCAGCCAGATGGAGGTCACGGTGATGTTCACCGCCATCAGCTGGCGCACACGGAAGGGATGCAGGAACTTGACCCGGGTCAGGGTCAGGGCGGCCAGTACCAGCACCACCGCCATGCTGAACCAGGGCGCCAGGTCCAGCACGTAGAAATACAGCGCCACTACGTTCCAGGCTGCGGGAAAGCCGACGAAGTAGTTGTCGGCGCTCTTCATGTTCACATTGCAGAAACAGAACAGCGACGACAATAGGATGATGCCCACCGCCACCAGTTCGAAGTGCGGCGGCAAGGGGACGAAGCGATAGATGAAGATGGCCGGAATGAACACGTAGGTCAGGTAGTCGACCACCAGGTCCAGCGCCGAACCGTCGAAGTGGGGCAGTACCCGCTTGACCTCGAACTTACGCGCCAGGGTGCCGTCGAGCCCGTCGACGAGCAGGGCGATGCCGAGCCACATCAGGCAACCCTTGGGTTGACCGTCGACCAGAGCGAGCAGCGCCAGAAGCGCGAGGATCACACCACTGGAGGTCACCGCATGGGCGCCCCAGGCCTTGGCTTTTGTTAGCATGAGCGGATGGGAAATGGAGTTCACGGGCGTCTCTCTATGATGACGGCTTCGACTGCCCGGCGCACCGCTCGTTCTAGCGATGCGCTGCGAAATCGACAATGAAGCCGGTGAACGGCAAGGCGGACCTTGACCGCCGACCCCGGAAACCGGGCGCCAAACATCGAGGATACCGCGCCTTGAGGTCCTTTGCCCGCCTTCCCGCCGAACGCCCGTGATTGGGTTCGCAGGTAGACCGGGGCGGATGGGTGTCCACCCCGGTCGCGTCTCAGTGCAGGATCTGCCCGAGGAACAGGCGCGTACGCTCATTCTGCGGGTTGTCGAAGAACTGGTCCGGAGCGGCCTGCTCGACGATTTCACCCTTGTCCATGAAGATCACCCGGTTGGCCACAGTGCGGGCAAAGCCCATCTCGTGAGTCACGCAGAGCATGGTCATGCCGTCCTGGGCCAGACCGATCATGGTGTCCAGCACCTCCTTCACCATCTCCGGGTCGAGCGCCGAGGTCGGCTCATCGAACAGCATGATGCGCGGCTGCATGCACAGCGCCCGGGCGATGGCCACGCGCTGCTGCTGGCCACCGGACAGCTGGCCCGGAAACTTGTGGGCCTGCTCGGGAATGCGCACCCGCTGCAGGTAGTGCATGGCGATCTCTTCGGCCTGCTTCTTCGGCAGCTTGCGCACCCACATGGGCGCCAGGGTGCAGTTCTGCAGCACGGTCAGGTGCGGGAAGAGGTTGAAGTGCTGGAAAACCATGCCGACTTCGCTGCGAATGGTCTCGATCTGCTTGAGATCGTTGGTCAGCTCGGTGCCGTCGACGATGATCTGGCCCTTCTGGTGCTCTTCCAGGCGATTGATGCAGCGGATGGTGGTGGACTTGCCCGAGCCGGACGGTCCGCACAGCACGATGCGCTCGCCCTGGGTGACGGTCAGGTTGATGTCCTTGAGCACGTGGAACTGGCCGTACCACTTGTTCACGTCCTTGAGCTGGATCATGACCTTGCTGCTGTCGACCGGCTGCTTGTTGCTTACGTTCATCTATTGACTCCTAACGCTTGTGGCCGGTGTTCAGCTTGCGCTCCAGACGGGCGGAGTAGCTGGACATGGCGAAACAGAAAATCCAGAAGACCAGGGCGGCGAACACATAGCCTTCGGTGGACAGACCAGGCCAGGCCGGGTCGGAGGTGGCGCGCTTGATGCTGTTGAGCAGGTCGAACAGGCCGATGATGACCACCAGGCTCGAATCCTTGAACAGCGCGATGAAGGTGTTGACGATGCCCGGGATCACCAGCTTGAGCGCCTGCGGCAGGATCACCAGGCCGGTGGTCCGCCAGTAGCCCAGGCCCATGGCCGCGGCGGCTTCGTACTGGCCCTTGGGAATGGCCTGCATGCCACCCCGCACCACCTCGGCGATATAGGCCGCCTCGAAGATGATCACCATGACGATGGCGCGCAACAGCTTGTCGAGGTTCATGCCATCGGGCAGGAACAGCGGCAGCATCACCGACGACAGGAACAGCACCGTGATCAACGGGATACCCCGCCAGAACTCGATCATGGTCACGCAGATGACCTTGATCGCCGGCAGCTTGGAGCGCCGTCCCAGGGCCAGCAGAATGCCCAGCGGCAAGGCGCCGACGATACCCACGGCGGCGATCACCACGGTCAGCATCAGGCCGCCCCACTCGGTGGTGGGCACCACGCGCAGACCGAAACCGCCATACAGCAGCCAGAAGGCCACCAGCGGATAGATCACCAGCAGGGCCAGACCGTAGCGAGCCTTGTGCTTGAAACTGTCGAGGAACAGCGGGATGGCGCCGATCACGGCGATCACCACGGTCAGATCCACACGCCAGCGCTGATCGCCGGGGTAGAAGCCGTACATGAACTGCCCGAAGCGCTCCTTGATGAACACCCAGCAGGCGCCACCCGGGGCGCAATCGGCACGGGTGCTGCCGCTCCAGGTGGCATTGATGAAGGCCCAGTTCACCACCGGCGGCACGATCAGCCAGACGATGTAGAGACCGAACAGCGTCAGCAGGGTATTGCCGATGCTGGAAAACAGATTGCCTCGAATCCAGGCCAGGGCACCGACGCTGGAAGGCGGCGGCGGCAGGTCCGGTTTGAAGGTATGGGTCTGGTTACTCATACGCGCTCCTTAACGCTCGATCAGCGCGATGCGCTTGTTGTACCAGTTCATCAGGATACTGATGCTGATGCTGATGGCCAGGTAGACGCTCATGGTGATGGCCATGGTCTCGATGGCCTGGCCGGTCTGGTTCAGGACGGTGCCGGCGAACAGCGCCACCATCTCCGGATAGCCCACCGCGGCGCCCAGCGAGGAGTTCTTCATCAGGTTCAGATACTGGTTGGTCAGTGGCGGAATGATCACCCGCAAGGCCTGGGGAATGATCACCAGCCGCAAGGTCAGGCCCGGACGCAGCCCCAGGGAGCTGGCCGCCTCGGTCTGACCGTGGCTGACCGCCTGGATACCACCGCGCACCGTCTCGCCGATGAAGGCCGCGGTATAGACCGACAGGGCCAATGCCAGGGAGACCAGCTCGGGGATGATCACCCAGCCGCCGCGCAGGTTGAAGCCCTGCAATTCCGGCACTTCCCAGTGCAACGGCCTGCCGAAGACCAGGGCCGCCAGCAGCGGGATCCCGATCAGCAGCGCCAGCACGGTCCACAGCACCGGAAAGCGCTGGCCGGTGGCATGCCGCCGTTTGCGCGCCCAGCGCACCACCACCACGCTGGCGACGATGGCGATCAGCAGCGCGATCAGACCGGGTAAAAAGCCGGCATCGGCGATCGGCGCCGGCATGTACAGGCCGCGGTTGTTGACGAAGAAGGCATCGCCCAGGGTCAGGCTCTGGCGCGGACCCGGCAGCGGCGCGAGCACGGCGAAATAGACGAAGAAGATCAGCAGCAGCGGCGGAATGTTGCGGAAGGTCTCGATATAGACCGTGGCGACCTTGCGCAGCAGCCAGTTGTTCGACAACCGCGCCACACCCACGCTGAAGCCGATGATGGTCGCCAGGAAGATGCCGATGACCGACACCAGCAGGGTGTTGAGCAGACCGACCAGGAAGACGCGCCCGTAGGTATCGCCTTCGCTGTACGGAATCAGGTGCTGGGGAATGCCGAAGCCGGCGGTGTTGTTGAGAAAGCCGAAGCCGGAGGTGATGCCCCGGTTGGCGAGGTTGGTCTGGGTGTTGTCGAACAGGAACCAGCCGAAGGCCACCACGGCGACCACGGCCACGATCTGGAACAGCCAGGAGCGTACCTGCGGGTCGGTGAGCAGCGACCCACGGACCGGTGCGGACGGTTTGCTAACGTTTTGCATCTACTTGGAGCCTCATTAAATTCTCGCCCCACAGCGCGGGTAGCGCTGCAGGGCGAGAATCTGCACATCCGGAAGGTGTTCGGCGACTAAGGCGCCGAGATCAACGGACCGGCGGGGCGTACTGCAGACCGCCTGCATTCCACAGGGCGTTGAGGCCACGCTTGATCTTCAGGTCGCTGCCCATGCCGACGTTGCGCTCGAAGACTTCGCCGTAGTTGCCCACCTGCTTGACGATCTTCACCGCCCAGTCCTTCGGCAGCTTCAGATCCTTGCCGAATTCGCCATCGGCGCCGAGCAGACGACGCACGTCAGGGTTCTTGGAGTCCTTGGCCTGGGCTTCGACGTTGGCGGAGGTCAGACCCAGCTCTTCGGCGTTGACCATGGCGAACAGCGACCACTTGACCACGGTCAGCCAGTCTTCGTCGCCACGCCGCACGGCCGGTGCCAGCGGCTCCTTGGAGATCACCTCGGGCAGCACGACGTAGTCGTCGGGCTTGGACAGCTTGTTGCGCTGGGCGTACAGCTGCGACTGGTCGGAGGTCAGGACGTCGCAACGACCGGCTTCCAGCGACTTGGCGCTCTCGTCCGAGGTGCTGTAGGTGATGGGGGTGAACTTCATGCCGTTGGAACGGAAGTAGTCGGCCAGGTTGAGTTCGGTGGTGGTACCGGCCTGGATGCACACGGTGGCGCCGTCCAGTTCCTTGGCGCTCTTCACACCCAGCTTATTGCTCACCAGGAAGCCCTGGCCGTCATAGTAGGTGACGCCGGCGAAGATCAGACCCATGCCGCCATCGCGGGAGCTGGTCCAGGTGGTGTTGCGCGACAGCACGTCGATCTCGCCGGATTGCAGCGCGGTGAAACGCTCCTTGGCGGTCAGGGGAGTGAAGCGAACCTTGGTGGAGTCACCGAAGACTGCAGCGGCCACGGCGCGGCAGACGTCGACGTCAATGCCCTTGTAGTCACCCTTGGAGTCGGTGAAGGAGAAGCCCGGCAGGCCATCGCTGACGCCGCATTGCACGAAACCTTTGTTCTTCACCGCATCCAGGGTAGCGCCTGCGTGAGCCATGCCGGACAGGCCAAGAGCAGCGGCGGTGGTCAGAATTGCCAGGGTAGACTTCACCATCTTCATCGATAAGCTCCACTTTGTTTATGAATTACGTTCCAGTTGCACGGCAGCACGATGTCTCTCGCCTGATTGCCGTGGAACCCGCCCACCCGATCCCTGGGCGTCCTTCATCAAGGGAAGAAGGAGACGCACTGGAAGGCATGACGAAGCAGTGAGTCAGTGTTACCTGTTAGTGCACTACCTGGCCGCAGCCTAGATGAGGCAATTTGCGGACCAGTGAATGCGACAGAAGCTCACTTGGCTCAAACCCGGCAATCGCGAGACTTCGAGCAAAAAGCCGGACGAATAAATTACGAAAATGCGACACGCATTTTGTGCACCATCTGTTACCACACCCATTTTTAGTGGCACCAAACTGGAGCAAAGCCTTGGAAAATTCGCCTCTTGTGCTGGAATCGCCCAGCGGAACCGCCGATAGCTGCGTCATTTGGTTGCATGGCCTGGGAGCCACCCAGCATGACTTCGAACCCGTTGCCGAATTGTTGCAGCGCACCCTGACCACAACCCGCTTCGTCCTGCCTCAGGCACCGACCCAGGCGGTCACCATCAATGGTGGCTGGGCCATGCCCTCCTGGTACGACATCCTGGCCATGAATCCGGCCCGGGCCATCGACCGCGCTCAGCTGGATGCATCGGCCGCCACGGTGCAGGCGCTGATCGAGACCCAGCAGGCCCAGGGCATTCCTGCCGAACGCATCGTGCTGGCCGGCTTCTCCCAGGGGGGCGCCGTGGTTCTGCATACCGCCTACAACACCGCCTGCCCCACCCTGGGTGGCGTCATGGCGCTATCGACCTATGCGCCCAGCTTCGAAGACGCCCAGGTCAACCGCGGTGGTGCCACCCCGGTGCTGTGCCTGCATGGCGACCAGGATGACGTGGTACCCCTGGCCCTGGGGCGCGCTGCCTACGAGGCGCTGGTGGCCGCCGGCGTGGAAGCGCTCTGGCACAGCTATCCCATGCGCCACGAGGTCATTCCCGCGGAAATCCAGGATATTCAGGGCTGGCTGCTGGCACGTCTCGGCGGAAAATAAAGACCGAATCGCCGAGCCGTTGCGTTTTTGGAAACCGGTCGACAGTTTGCGGAATCCGGGCACGAATGGAGGCCCGGACAGGGCCAAGCGAACGAACTTTGAGGTACCCATCCGGTCCAGTAGGGGTGCCTGAAGGTCGTGATGTGCATGGAGCAGCTATGGCCCGAGTTTTCCTTTCAGCCCCCGGGGTGATCCTTTGATGGCTGCCCCCTTGTCGGCCTGGCTGGCCGAAGTACCGGTCGCTTCCCTGAAGGACCTGCGCCTGTTCAAGGGCGTGGAGACCTACCTGCTGGAAGCCCTGATCGCCCGCTCGGCCACCCGTAGCCTGGTCGCCGGTGAGTGCCTGCTCTCGCCCGCCATGATCAACCAGTACATGTACCTCATCCTGGAAGGTCGCCTGCGAGTCCACCTGGGCTCGCCGGAAAATCCGCCCATCTATCTGCTCGGCCCAGGCGAATGCTCGGGCGAGATCAGCTTCATGGACAACGAGCGGCCCAGCGCCCACGTCATCGCCGAAGCCGACACCCAGGTGCTTTGCCTGCATCGCGACCTGGTGCTGGAGCTGATCGAGCGTTCTTCCAAGGCCATGCACAACCTGCTCGGCATCCTCTGTGAGCGGATGCGCCGTGGCAACCAGCTCATCGTCGACACCGAACGCAACGCCAATGTCGATACGCTGACCGGCCTGTTCAATCGGCGGCGCCTCGAGCAGCTGTTCGAGCGCGAGAGCACCCGTTGCGCCTTCAATCGGCAGCCCCTGAGCCTGCTGATGCTGGATGTCGATCACTTCAAGCGCTACAACGACACCCATGGTCATCTGGCGGGCGACTATGCCCTGTGCCTGGTCGCCAATACCCTGCGCGACCAGTTGAGACCCAAGGACAGCATGGCGCGCTATGGGGGCGAGGAGTTCGTCATCCTGTTGCCGGAAATCGATCGCGACGAGGCGATCGCCATTGCCGAGCGCCTGCGCCAGAGCCTGGCGGAGATCAAGGATTTCTATTCACCCTGCGGCAAGCTGCCGGGCGTCACCGTGTCCATTGGCCTGGCGCAGATGCGCAAGGCCGATTCCCTGGACGAACTGGTCGGGCGCGCGGATAAGTCGCTCTATCAGGCCAAGGATGCCGGGCGCAATCGGATCAGCGGCTGAGCGGATTGCGCCTGCGTTCGGCAGGTAGTTGTTGCCGGGCACGTAGGTTGCTTTACACTGCGGTCTCATTCCGCTTTCGATGATCGAGACCCCCCGTGCTCAAGGCACTCAAAAAATTTCTGGGCAAGGATCAAGAGGTCGCTCAGCCGACCCCCTCCCCTGCGCCCCAAGCTACCCCCAGCGCCGCTCCTGAAGCCCCCTCCTCTCCTGCCCCGATCGCGCCCGAGCCCCAGGCCGAGCGTGCGCCGCGCAAACCGCGTACCCCAGGCGAAACCCGCAGCCAGGAATCCCGCCTCCAGGAGCCGCGCGCCCAGGTGGAAAAATCCGCCAAGCCACGTCGCGAACGCAGCCCGCGCAAGCCCAAGCCGATCGACACCTGGAAACTGGAAGACTTCGCCGTCGAGCCCCAGGAAGGCAAGACGCGCTTCCACGACTTCAAGCTGGATCCGCGCCTGATGCACGGCATCCACGACCTCGGCTTTCCCTACTGCACGCCGATCCAGGCGCAGGTGCTGGGTTTCACCCTCAAGGGCAAGGACGCCATCGGCCGCGCCCAGACCGGCACGGGAAAGACCGCGGCCTTCCTGATCTCGACGATCACCCAGCTGTTGACCACCCCGCCGCCCAAGGAGAGGTACATGGGCGAGCCGCGGGCGCTGATCATCGCGCCGACCCGCGAGCTGGTGGTGCAGATCGCCAACGACGCCCTGGATCTGGCCAAGTACACCGGGCTCAACGTCATGAGCTTTGTTGGTGGCATGGACTTCGACAAGCAGCTCAAGCAGCTCGAAGCGCGCTACTGCGACATCCTGGTCGCCACCCCGGGCCGCCTGCTGGACTTCAACCAGCGCGGCGAGGTGCACCTGGACATGGTCGAGGTCATGGTGCTGGACGAGGCCGACCGCATGCTGGACATGGGTTTCATTCCCCAGGTTCGCCAGATCATCCGCCAGACGCCACCCAAGAGCGAACGCCAGACCCTGCTGTTCTCCGCCACCTTCACCGACGATGTGATGAACCTGGCGCGGCAGTGGACCACCGATCCGGCCATCGTCGAGATCGAGCCGGAAAACGTGGCCAGCGACACCGTCGAGCAGCACGTCTATGCCGTGTCCTCCAGCGACAAGTATCGCCTGCTCTACAACCTGGTCGCCCAGAACAACTGGGAGCGGGTGATGGTGTTCGCCAACCGTCGCGACGAGGTGCGCCGCATCGAAGAACGCCTGACCAAGGACGGCATCAGCGCCGCCCAGATGTCCGGTGATGTGCCCCAGCACAAGCGCATCAAGACCCTGGAAGGCTTCCGCGCCGGCAAGATCCGCGTGCTGGTGGCCACCGACGTGGCCGGTCGCGGCATTCACGTCGACGGCATCAGCCACGTGATCAACTTCACCCTGCCGGAAGACCCGGACGACTACGTGCACCGCATCGGTCGTACCGGTCGCGCCGGCGCCAGCGGTACCTCCATCAGCTTCGCCGGTGAGGACGACGCCTTCGCCCTGCCGCCCATCGAAACCCTGCTGGGGCGCAAGATCGGTTGCGAGATGCCGCCAGCCGAGTTGCTCAAGCCGGTCCCGCGGCAGCGTTGAGTAGCGCTGCCCCACCACGGCTCCTACGGGCCGCGGTAGGTTGGGCTGAGCGCAGCGAAGCCCAACATTGCCTCGAGGGCCGCCACTGTTGGGCTTCGACGATGGAACCGTCTCAACCCAACCTACGGTCTATCATGGCCATGACTGCGATAAGCCAGTCGCTCCTACAAGATAGGTCGTAGAGTGGATGACGGCGCAGCCTCATCCACCAATAGCCGGAGCACCACGTGGAAAACGCTGTGCGGTTTTCCCCCTACGTCGCCCAACGCCCCGCGGCGTCCTGGTCGCTGGCACGCCCATCCACCCAGCGCGGGCCCTCGGATGTGTCCTCCTTCTTCCAGAAGGGTGCGCGGGTCTTGAGATAGTCCATCACGAAATTGCAGGCCTCGAAGGCCGCCTGGCGATGGGCGCTGGCGGTACCGACGAAGACGATGGGTTCGCCCGGCTCCAGGCGACCGATGCGATGCAGGATATCGACGTTAAGCAGCGGCCAGCGCTGATTCGCCTCTTCGACGATGCGCGCCAGGGCCTTCTCGGTCATGCCGGGAAAGTGCTCGAGGAACAGCCCGCCGACGTCGCGCCCAGCGTTGAAGTCCCGTACATAACCGACGAAACCCACCACGGCACCGATGCCGGTGTTGGCGGCATGCAGGGCATTGAGCTCCTGGCCAGGATCGAAAGCCGCAGCCTGTACACGAATGGCCATGCCTAGCCTCCGGTCACGGTGGGAAAGAAGGCGACTTCGTCGCCATCGCGCAGCGGCTCGGCCAGCCCGCAGAGTTCTTCATTGCGGGCGCACATGAGACCGCGCTCGCCCAGAGTCTCGGTCCAGATTCCACCGCGCTGGACCAGGTGCTCGCGCAGGTCGCCAACGGTGGCCAGATCAGGCTCCCAGGCCAGACTGTCCTCGGCGAGACCCAGCACCTCGCGATAGCGGGCGAAGAATTGCACGCGGATCATGCCGGCTGCTCCTTGGCGCGGAAGTGGCCACTCTTGCCGCCGTTCTTTTCCAGCAGGCGTACCGCCTCGATGGTCATGCCCCGATCGACCGCCTTGCACATGTCGTAAAGGGTCAGGGCCGCGACACTGGCTGCGGTCAGGGCCTCCATCTCCACCCCGGTCTGCCCGGACAGCTTGCAGGTGGCGGTGATCCGCACCGCATCGGGCGCTTCCGCGGCCAGCTGGACCTTGACGCCGGTCAGCATCAGCGGATGGCAGAGCGGGATGAGATCGGCGGTCTTCTTGGCCGCCTGGATGCCGGCGATACGGGCCACAGCGAAGACATCGCCCTTGGGGTGGCCGCCGCTCTGGATCAGGTCGAGGGTTTCCGGACGCATGCGCACCCGGGCTTCGGCGGTGGCTTCACGGAAGGTCACCTGCTTGTCGGTGACATCGACCATGTTGGCACGGCCTTGGGAATCGAGATGGGTCAGCACGGCATGACTCCTGGAAAGGACCTGCCATTGTAGACCTGCGGCTAGGGATTTGATCCCCGCCCGTGACCAGACGGGGATCGTGGGCTGTGTCTAAAAAGTGCCTGCGCTCGGTCATGCTGCGTTAACAATCCGTTCGGAATGCTCATTTACCACTCGTAAACTCCGCTTCCTCACGGATTTTTGCCTTGCCTGACCTTCGCTCGGCTACTTTTCAGACAAGCCCTAGCACTTACAGATGGGACTCTGCGTATTCGGCGAGGATGGACCGGGGTACGCCCTGCAGGGTGATGTGCACTCCGTGGTTGAAGCCCTTGAAGCGCTCGGACAGGTAGGTGAGACCCGAGCTGGTGGCGGAAAGGTAAGGCGTATCGATCTGCGCCAGGTTGCCCAGACAGATCACCTTGGAGCCGCTACCGGCGCGGGTGATGATGGTCTTCATCTGGTGTGGCGTGAGGTTCTGGCATTCGTCGATGAGGATCAGACTCTGCTGGAAGCTGCGACCGCGGATGTAGTTCAGCGATTTGAACTGCAACGGCACCTTGCTGAGGATGTAGTCCACGCTGCCGTGGGGGTTGTGGTCGTCCATGTGCAGGGCTTCGAGGTTGTCGGTGATGGCGCCCAACCAGGGCTCCATCTTCTCGGCCTCGGTCCCGGGCAGGAAGCCGATGTCCTCGTCCAGGCCCTGGACGCTGCGGGTGGCGATGATCCGCCGGTATCTCTTGGTGACCATGGTCTGCTCGATGGCCGCGGCCAGCGCCAGGATGGTCTTGCCCGAACCCGCCGCACCGGTCAGGTTGACCAGGTGGATATCCGGCTCCAGCAGGGCGAACAGCGCCAGCGCCTGGTAGATGTCCCGCGGCTTCAGTCCCCAGGCTTCCTGGTGCATCAGGGGCTCCTGGTGCATGTCGAGCAGGATCACCTCGCCGTCACGCACCGCCTTGACCCAGCCGACGAAGCCCTGCTCGTCGAGCACGAAGTCATTGACGTTGAACGGCGGCATTTCGGCCGACAGCTGCACCCGGTGCCAGACCCGGCCCAGCTCCTGCCGGCTTTCCACCTTGCTCACGTTGTCCCAGAAGGACCCCGGCAGGTTGTGATAACCCTGGGACAGCAGGGAGACATCATCGAGCAACTGGTCGGTCTGGTAGTCCTCGGCGGCGATGCCGCAACCACGCGCCTTGAGGCGCATGTTGATGTCCTTGGTGACCAGCACCACCCGCTCCTGGGGATGCTGGGTGCGCAATTCAACGAGTTGGTTGATGATGCGGTTGTCGTTGATGTCGTCGGGCAGGCAGGCCATGGGCCCGGCGCGACGCCCCATGAGAATGGACAGCCGCCCCTTGGCCTCGCCCTTGCCGCGGGGGATGGGCACGCCTCGCTCGACGTCCTCGGGCGAGGATTCGGCCAGGACACTGTCGATCAGGCGGATCGCCTGCCGGCATTCGGCGGCAACGTTGTGCTTGCCGGTCTTGAGCTTGTCGAGTTCCTCCAGGACCGTCATGGGGATGGCGACGTGATGCTCCTCGAAATTGAGCAGCGCGTTGGGATCGTGGATCAGTACGTTGGTGTCGAGCACATAGAGGGTGGGCTGGGTGGGGCGGGAACGTCCGTGATCATCCATACTCGGTCACCTCGTAGAAACGCTTGACTCGCAAGCCTGTCGACGGAGCGCCAGAACGACGCTCCGCGGCGAAAGGTGCCGTCGCTCCAGCAACGGGTTCACGGACCGGCCAACATGAGGGCACGGGACCCGAGAGATGCGACGGACACTTCGGTAATAACGCAAAAGACCTGAGGCACAAAAGCTTTTTTTGGCCGCGTCCAATTTTTTTCACGGACCTGTCGATGTTGCCGCCCGACCCGGCAACCTCGCCCCGAGACCGTGGTCAATACCTATCGACTCCATCGGCAAGGCCCACTGGAGCCGAGCGGCGGAGACTTCTAGAATGGCGCCTCGCCCAGAGGAGCCAAGCCGATGCTGATGGTGATTTCCCCCGCCAAGACGCTGGACTACAGCACACCGCCCAGCACGTCCCGCCATACCCTGCCGCAATACCTGGAGCACTCCCGCGAACTGATCGACGGACTTCGCCAGCTCGCGCCGGCAGAGGTCGCCGCGCTCATGGGGGTGTCCGACAAGATCGCCACCCTCAATGTCGCCCGCTTCGGCAGCTGGACCCCGGACTTCACGCCGGAGAATGCCAAGCAGGCGCTGCTGGCGTTCAAGGGTGACGTCTACACCGGCCTTGCCGCCGAGGACTTCCAGGAAGACGACTTCGATTTCGCCCAGCGCCACCTGCGCATGCTGTCCGGACTCTATGGCCTGTTGCGTCCGCTGGATCTGATGCAACCCTATCGCCTGGAGATGGGCACCAAGTTCGCCAATCCGCGCGGCAAGGATCTCTATGCCTTCTGGGGCGAGCGTATCAGCGACTGGCTCAAGGCGGATCTCGCGGCCCAGGGGGACGACGTCCTGCTGAATCTGGCCTCGAACGAGTATTTCAGCGCGGTGCGCCGGGCGCGCCTGCAGGCCCGCGTCGTGGATGTGGAATTTCGCGATCTCAAGAATGGCGACTACAAGATCATCAGCTTCTACGCCAAGAAGGCGCGCGGCCTGATGGCGCGGCACGTGATCAAGCAGCGCGTCTCCACGGTGGACGAGTTGCGCGAGTTCGGTGACCAGGGCTATCGCTACTCGACCGAGCGCTCCTCGGCCGACACGCTGGTGTTCCTGCGCGATACACCGCCGGATTAGCCGGGCGAATCGACGGATGGCACAATTGCCCGCACGCTGGGCCACCGAACTGGCTAGAGGGTCACATTCGACGCCTGCCATCCGTGAAAGACTGTCATCTCCCTCCAATAAAAAAGGTTTCAGCCCCGTAGCGGAGAGGTTTCAGGCGACAAAAGTTGCCGGACATCTCAAAATCGCTGCCTTTCCGGAAAAAGGAAATTTTGCTGAGAACCACTTTCGTTTGATTCTGTCTTTGTCTGGTCCTTGCCCTAGGCCATGATGGCCAATGGCAATCAGTCCGCACGTTCAATTTGTACCGGTCGACGCTTCGGCCGGTTGATCTTTTCGAAGCATGGACGCTTCGTCCCGACCTCAGGGACAGCGGCCACAAATCAGCAGACGCTGAAGGAGTAACGCCCATGATTCCCGTCATCCTGTCCGGTGGTAGCGGCTCGCGACTCTGGCCCCTCTCGCGCAAGCTCTACCCCAAGCAGTTCCTGGCCCTGACCAGCGAACAGACCATGTTCCAGGAGACCATCAATCGCCTGGGCTGCGAGGGCAGCATCGATTGCCCCATCATCGTCTGCAACGCCGAACACCGTTACCTGGTGGAAGAGCAGCTCAAGGCCGTCGAGTGCAAGCCGCAGGCGCTGATCATGGAGCCCTTCGGTCGCAACACCGCGCCGGCCGTGGCCATCGCTGCCATGCAACTGGTCGCTGACGGCAAGGACGACCTGATGCTCGTGCTGCCCGCCGATCACGTGATCGAGGACGAAGCCCAGTTCAAGGCCGCCCTGCAACAAGCCGCCGCCGCCGCCGAGCGTGGCGAGATGGTGCTGTTCGGCATTCCGGCCACCGCGCCCGAGACCGGTTACGGCTACATCAAGACCGGCTCCAACGACGGTCTGCCCCAGGGCGTGTCCCGCGTCGAGCGCTTCGTCGAGAAGCCCGATGCCGTCACCGCCACCGAATACGTGGCTTCCGGCGACTACTGCTGGAACAGCGGCATCTTCCTGTTCCGCGCCAGCCGTTTCCTGGAAGAGCTGAAGAAGCACGACACCGACATCTATGACACCTGCCTGCTGGCGCTGGAGCGCAGCAGCATCGACGGCATCAACATCAGCATCGATGCCGCCACCTTCGCCGTCTGCCCGGACAATTCCATCGACTACGCCGTGATGGAAAAGACCACTCGCGCCTGCGTGGTGCCGATGAGCGCCGGCTGGAACGATGTCGGTTCCTGGTCCGCGCTGTGGGACGTCCATGCCAAGGACAGCAATGGCAACGTCATCAAGGGCGACGTCGTCCTGCATGACAGCCGCAACTGCCTGGTGCACGGCAACGGCAAGCTGGTGACCCTGGTCGGCCTGGACGACGTGGTCGTGGTGGAAACCAAGGACGCCGTCATGATCGCCCACAAGGACAAGGTCCAGGACGTCAAGAAGCTGGTCAACACCCTCGAGAAGCAGAATCGCAACGAGGTCAAGGCGCACCAGGAAGTCTTCCGTCCCTGGGGTTCCTACGACTCCATCGACATGGGCCAGCGCTTCCAGGTCAAGCGCATCACCGTCAAGCCGGGCGCTCAGCTGTCGCTGCAGATGCACCACCACCGTGCCGAACACTGGATCGTGGTCTCCGGTACCGCCGAGGTCACCTGTGACGACAAGGTCTTCCTGCTGACCGAGAACCAGTCCACCTACCTGCCGATGACCTCCGTGCACCGCCTGGCCAACCCCGGCAAGGTACCGCTGGAGCTGATCGAAGTGCAGTCCGGTGGCTACCTGGGCGAAGACGACATCGTCCGCTTCGAAGACATCTACGGCCGCGTCGACACCCAGGCCCTGGAAGTTGCCAAGGCCGGCAAGGCGCCCACGCGCTAAGCACTGCCAACAGGCACCAAACAGACACCGGCTCAGGCCGGTGTCTGTGTTTTCGGCAGCCGCTCGGCAAAACGGGTTAGGCTTGTCGTTTCCCCTTTTCGCCATCGGATCCGCCGCATGACCGCTCCCACCCTGCTCCGCCTCGCTCAACTGGACGAGGCGCTGGCCGCCTACGACGGCTTCATCCTCGACCTCTGGGGCGTGCTGATCGACGGCTACGAGACCTTTCCCGGTGCTCGCGCCTGGCTGGAGCGTCGCGCCACCGAGGGCAAGCCGGTGTGGTTCCTCAGCAATGCCTCGCGCGATGCAGACGGCATGGTCGAAGAGCTGGGCAAGCTGGGCGTGTCGCGCGACCTCTTCGCCGGCATCACCACCTCGGGCCAGTTGGCCATCGACGCCTTTCAGCAGGATCCGCAATTTCGCGAAGGCGGCATCTACCTGTCCGGTCCTGGCACCGGCCAGGTCGGCTGGCCCGCGGAGATCCGCGCGCGTTTCGTCGAGGATATCGACCAGGCCGCCATCATCCTCGGCGTCGGAAGCTTTCCGGAAGACGAGCTGGAGACCCGCTTCGCGCCCTTGGCGACTGCCCTGGACAAGCCTTTTCTCTGCGCCAACCCGGATCGCAACGTGGTGTCCGGGGGTCTACCCTTCTATGCGGCCGGCAAGCTGGCCGATCGTTTCGCCGCCCTGGGTGGCACGGTCACCTGGTATGGCAAGCCCGATCCCTATGCCTTCCATTGCGCGGCAGGGGCGCTGGCCGAACGGGGTGCCAGACACCTGCTGTTCGTCGGCGACTCCCTGGTGACCGATGTGCCCGGTGCAGTGGCGGCAGGTATCGACTGCCTCTGGCTGGCCACAACTGGCATCCACCGCGAGGCGCTTGGGCTGAGCTTCAACCAGGAGCCGACCCGCGAGGGTCTCGAGCCGCTGCTCAGGCAACATCCCGAGCGCCCGCGCTTCGCCGCGGCCGGTCTGGCCTAATCCTTTTCCGTACGCCGAGGTATCGATGAGCAAGAAGCACGTAATGGTCTTCAACCGCCTGCCCGAAGAACTGGTGGAGCGTCTGCGCCAGCACTTCACGGTCGAGGTGATCCCCTTCAGTGCCAACATCGACCTCTTCGCCGCCTCCGCGGCCAAGGCCCAAGGCCTGATCGGCGCCAGTCGCAAGCTCGGCGAGCAGGAACTGGAGATGGCCACCACCCTGGAAGCCATCGCCAGCGTTTCGGTCGGCTACGACAGCTATGACGTGGACTACCTGACCGAGCGCGGCATCCTGCTCACCAACACCCCTGACGTATTGACCGACACCACCGCCGACCTGGGCTTCACCCTGCTGATGAGCGCCGCCCGACGAGTGCCGGAGCTGGACGCCTTCGTCAAGGCCGGCCTCTGGCGCAAGGGCATCGGTGAAGAGCATTTCGGCACCGACATCCATGGCCGCACCCTGGGCATCGTCGGGGCCGGTCGCATCGGCGCCGCCATCGCCAAGCGTGGCCACTTCGGCTTCGACATGCCGATCCTCTACACCGCAAACAGTGCCAAGCCCGAGCTGGAAGAGCAGATGGGTGCCCAGCGCCGCGAGCTGGACGAGCTGCTCAGGGAAGCCGACTTCGTCTGCCTGGTGGTGCCCCTGTCGGCCGCTACCGAAGGACTCATAGGGGCACGCGAGTTGGGCCTGATGAAGTCCAGCGCCATCCTGATCAACCTGGCGCGCGGCCCGGTCATCGACGAGGCGGCGCTGATCGAGGCGCTGCGCAGTGGCCAGATCCGTGGCGCGGGCCTGGACGTCTATACCCGCGAACCGCTGGAGGCCTCGCCGCTGTTCGAGCTGCCCAACGTGGTCACCCTGCCGCACATCGGCTCGGCCACCCACGAGACCCGCTACGCCATGGCAGAGCGCGCGGTAGACAATCTGATCGCGGCCCTCACCGGCGAGCGCCCCTCCGATCTGGTCAATCCCGCCGCCCTGGACCACCGCTAGGCGCTGATCGCCCACCGCCAGCCCAGGCGGCGTGCCGTCCGGCCGCTTAAAGGCTATACTGCCGCGCCGCTCTCGGGTCGGCCGCCCTGGCCGGGTGGGCCTCTCTCAGTGTGTCAGGCCACCCCTCCGATCGGGCCCCTTCGCGGCCCGGTCCGTGCGACCCGAATTGCGCGCCCGTCTCGCCACCGCCCGTGGTCGAGACGCAAGAAACCGCCAAGAGGAGCGCGTACATGACCGTGATCAAGCAGGATGACCTGATCCAGAGCGTTGCCGACGCCCTGCAGTTCATCTCCTATTACCACCCCGTCGATTTCATCCAGGCCATGCACGAGGCCTACCTGCGCGAAGAATCCGCCGCCGCGCGCGACTCCATCGCCCAGATCCTGATCAACTCGCGGATGTGCGCCACCGGCCATCGGCCGATCTGCCAGGACACCGGCATCGTCACCGTCTTCGCCAAGGTCGGCATGGACGTGCGCTGGGACGGCGCCACCCTGAGCCTAGACGAGATGATCAACGAAGGCGTCCGTCGCGCCTACAACCTGCCGGAAAACGTCCTGCGCGCCTCGATCCTGGCCGACCCGGCCGGTGCCCGCAAGAACACCAAGGACAACACCCCGGCGGTGATCCACTACCAGATCGTTCCCGGCAACACCGTGGAGATCGACGTCGCGGCCAAGGGCGGCGGCTCCGAGAACAAGTCGAAGATGGCCATGCTCAACCCGTCCGACTCCATCGTCGACTGGGTGCTCAAGACCGTGCCGACCATGGGCGCCGGCTGGTGCCCGCCGGGCATGCTGGGCATCGGCATCGGCGGCACCGCCGAGAAGGCCGCGGTACTGGCCAAGGAATCGCTGATGGACGAGATCGACATCCATGAGCTCAAGGCCCGCGGCCCGCAGAATCGTCTGGAAGAGCTGCGCCTGGAGATCTTCGACAAGGTCAACCAGCTGGGCATCGGTGCCCAGGGCCTGGGCGGCCTGACCACGGTACTGGACGTCAAGATCAAGGATTACCCGACCCACGCCGCCTCCCTGCCGGTGTGCATGATCCCCAACTGCGCCGCCACCCGTCACGCCCACTTCGTGCTCGACGGCTCCGGCCCCGCCAGCCTGGAAGCCCCGCCGCTGGACGCCTATCCGGAAATCGTCTGGGAAGCCGGTCCGAGCGCTCGTCGCGTCGACCTCGACACCCTGACCCCGGAAGAGGTGCAGAGCTGGCAGCCGGGCGAGACCGTGCTGCTCAACGGCAAGATGCTCACCGGTCGCGATGCCGCCCACAAGCGCATGGTCGACATGCTCAACAAGGGCGAGTCGCTGCCGGTGGACCTCAAGGGCCGCTTCATCTACTACGTCGGCCCGGTCGATCCGGTGGGCGACGAGGTGGTCGGCCCGGCCGGTCCTACCACGGCGACCCGCATGGACAAGTTCACCCGTCAGATCCTCGACCAGACCGGCCTGCTGGGCATGATCGGCAAGTCCGAGCGCGGCCCCATCGCCATCGAGGCGATCAAGGACCACAAGGCGGTGTATCTGATGGCCGTGGGCGGCGCCGCCTACCTGGTGGCCCAGGCCATCAAGGGCGCCCAGGTGCTGGCCTTCCCGGAACTGGGGATGGAAGCCATCTATGAGTTCGAGGTGAAGGACATGCCGGTGACCGTGGCCGTCGACACCCGTGGCGAGTCGGTGCACATCACCGGTCCGCAGCTGTGGCAGAAGAAGATCGCCGACAGCCTGGCCGTCGAGATCTAAGCGCCAGTCGCGACGGAAAAGCCCAGCCCCGTGCTGGGCTTTTTCTTTGGGCGCACGTCCGTCAGCCGGTGGGAGCCTTGCCGAGCGGCAGGGGTCGCATGGAGACCATCCCCGACCCCGGAGCCCCCATGCCCACTCTTCCCAGCGATTCCGTCTGCAGCCTGGCCCCCGTCTTCGCCGTCCAGCCCAACCAGCTCGAAGCCTTCAAGCGCCTGGGCGAGGCCATGCTGGAGCGCACCCGCAACGAACCCGGCTGCCTCTACTACAACTTCTGCTATGACGGCACCACGGCGCGTTGCCGCGAAGGCTATCGCGATGCCCAGGCACTGCTGGCACACCTGGACAACGTCGGCGATCTGCTGGAGCAGGCCCAGGCCATCGCCACCCTCGAACGCTTCGAGGTATTCGGTGCAGCCGATCAGCTGGAGCAGCTGCGCGAGCCGCTGGCGGCCCTGAACGCCCGCTTCTTCGTCATGGCCGCAGGCTTCCGCCGCTAGCCTGGGGTGGCTGCTGCGGCGGCGCCAGCCGCGGCAGCAGAACCGCGAGGATGCGCTTGCGGGTCGGCACCACCAGCCGCTCCTGGAACAGCACGCAAAGCACCACCACTGCCAGCAGGAACAGCCAGTACCACTCGATGGAGTTGGTATAGGCCCCGGCGGCGGCGATGCAGACCTCGCGATTACCGCTGAGACAGGCTTTAAGATCACCGCCGATCAGCTGCTCCAGGGTCATGTAGATGCCCGACAGGGGCACGTGCAGGGCGAACATCGACAGCGAGGCCGCGCCCAGCCGCGGCGACCAGTGGCGGATGCGCTCACTGGCCGGCTCCTGAGCCAGCGCGGCCAGGTAGACCAGGATCAGTTGCGACGGCAGGAACAGGCCGTTATGGAACAGGAAGTACCAGAACTTGGGCCCATGGGTGAACAGTGCCGTACCCAGGGCGAAGCTCAGGACCAGGTAGCTCGCCAAGAGCACCCGCTGCCGCTCCGACGGTGCCCAGCCTCGCTCGTACTGGCGGCGAAAGATGGCATACAGCAGGATGCCGGCGAGAAACTCCGGCAAACGGAACAAGGGCACCCGCTGCAGGAGGCCGGTGAAAGGCATGCCGTAGTTCTGGTTGGCGATCACCAGCAGCGGCGGGATCAGATAGAGCGCCCAGACCAGCAGCAACAGCTGCCAGGGACGTTCGCTGGTCATCAGCCGCGGTGCCAGCTTGGGAAAGGTCAGATAGAAGAAGAACAGCGCCGAGATCGACCAGAGCGGCGCATTGAAGGTGAGATAGTAGGGATTCCAGGCCTGCAGCATGAACAGTTGCAGCACGGCGTTGAAGGCCAGTTCCACGTTGGTCATGAAGTGCTGGAACAGCTCGGGGTTGGTCCGTGCCAGGGGCTCGTTGGTGTCGAACACCACGAAGCGGATGCTGGCCGTGGCTGCACCCGGCGGTATGCCGAGGCTGCCGATCCAGGTCACCACCGCCATCGCCAGCAGCAGCGCGAAGATATGGATCGGATAGAGGTTGGCGAACCTCTTGACCCAGAAGCTGCGCGCCGGCTCGCGCAGGCTGCCACGGCCGCAATAGACATGGGCGAGCAGAAAGCCGGAGAGCACGAAGAAGGTGCTAGTGGCGAAGAAGCCCATGCTGGTGATCTCGTCCAGCAGGGGGATGGTCTTGCGCTCGGGATAGAAATGGATGGTGTGGTAGACGACCACATAGAAACCCATCAGGAACCTGAGCCACTCCAGACCGATGAAGCGGTGTTTATCTAAAGTCTGCACTAAGGCGTTACTCGTCTGGCCTCGTCCGCGGGACGATGGGTCCGGCCTACTGCACCGGATCGGTTATGTTACCCGCACCTGACCACCGGGGCTGCTAACCGCGCCCCAGTACACCGATCACCAGGCGATCCAGCGAACCCCACAGCCACTCGCGCGCCCGTCGCCACCAGGGACGGCTGCGCCAGAATTCCAGGGTGATCTCGCGGCTCTGGGCGAAATCCTTGACGAAGCTGGCCGCCACCGCCTGGCTCAGACCGCGATCCACCGCCTCGACATTGGCCTCCAGGTTGAATCTCAGATTCCAGTGATCGAAATTGCAGGAGCCGACGCTGACCCAGTGGTCCACCAGCACCATCTTGGCGTGGATGAACCTGGGCTGGTATTCGTAAATGCGCACGCCCGCGCGCAACAGGCTGCGGTAGTAGCGCTGCCCGGCGAAGCGCACCGGTGGATTGTCGGTATGGCGACCGGTGAGCAACAGGCGCACGTCGACGCCACGCCGCGCCGCGCGCCGCAAGGCCCAGCGCACGCGCCAGGTCGGCAGAAAGTAGGGAGTGGCGAACCAGATGCGCTCCTGGCCACCCACCAGAGCGCGGATCAGCGCTTGCAGGATGTCGCGGTGCTGGCGGGCATCGGCATAGGCGACCCGGCCCTGCCCTTCCTGGGCAACGGGCGGCGGCGGTGGACGCTCGCGTCCCCGCCGCGGTCGCGGCTTCCAGGCGCGGCGGCGACGGACCGCTTCCCATTGCCGCTCGAACAGGGCCAGCCAGTCCGCCACCAGCGGACCCTGGATACGCACCATCACCTCGTGCCAGTTGCAGTCGCTCTTGGCCGGATCCCAGAAGTCATCGGTCGCGCCGCTGCCACCGACAAAGGCCTCTTCGCCGTCGATGACGAAGATCTTGCGATGATCGCGGTGCAGGTTGTGCAAGCCATGGCCGAAGCGCACGGGATTGAAGAGCCGCAGCTCGGCGCCCGCCTCTTCCAGCTGGCGGCGCAAACCGGCGTCCATCCGCAGGGTACCGAAGCCGTCGAACAGGCAGCGCACCACGACGCCCCGACGGGCCGCCTCGGTCAGCGCCACGAGCAGCTGCTCGGAGCAACTGCCGGCTTCCACCAGATAGAGTTCGACATCGATCTGGCGACTGGCACCAGCGATGGATTCGAGCATGGCCGGAAAGAACCGACCGCCGTCCACCAGCAATTCGAACCTGTTGTTTTCCCGCCATGGAAAGACGGCGCCCCGCATGCTTCCTACTCCGTGCCTGTGGCCATTGCATAAGAAGGCGCGGACGAAGGTTCGTTCAGTGGCGGTCGTGGTTTGGCTGGCGAGTGCCGGCCTGGGAAGTCTCGCCAGCCCTGGCACGCCGCCTGCCCGACGGCCTGCGCCGATGGACGGCGGCGCGCCTAGAGCGTCGGCTCGGGGCGCCGGGAGATCCAGTCCACCTGCTGCGGGAAGCGTCCGGTCAGCTCGGCGCTCAATGGCCGGGAAACCAGGAAGCCCTGCATGATCTCGCAGCCATGCTCAAGCAGCCAATCGCGCTGTTCCAGAGTCTCCACCCCTTCGGCGATGACCTCCAGATCCAGGTTGCGGCCCAGTTCGAGGATGGTGCTGACGATGGCGGCATCGCGCGAGGAATCCAGCATGTTGGCAATGAACAGCTGATCGATCTTGAGGGTATCCAGTTCGAAGTGACGCAGATAGGCCAGCGAAGAATAGCCGGTGCCGAAGTCGTCCACCGCGATACGCACGCCCAGCGCCCGCAGTTGTGACAGCTGCGCCCGGGTGTAGTCGATGTCGTGCATCAGTGCCGATTCGGTCACCTCGATTTCCAGCTGCTCGGGCCGCAGCTGGTGGGTCTCGATGATCTGGCGCAGACTCTCCGTCAGTTGCGGCATGCCGAATTGCACCGGGCTGAGGTTGATGCTCAGCAGCAGTTCGTCGCCATAGATCTCCTGCAGGGACTGCAGTTTGGTCGCGCCTTCGCGGAAGATCCAGTCACCGATGCGGTTGATCAGCCGGGTCTCTTCCAGCAGCGGGATGAAGACACTGGGCGAGACCTTGCCGGCCACCGTGTGCTCCCAGCGCAGCAACGCCTCGAAGCCACGCAGGCGACCGTCGCGCAGATAGACCTGCGGCTGGTAGGCGAGCACGAAATCCTTGTTGTCGATGGCATTGCGCACGCTTTCTTCGAGCATCAGCCGGGAACGGGCACGGCCATTCATTTCCGGCGAGAAGAAACGGTATTGCTGACGACCGCCACGCTTGGCCTCGTACATGGCGATGTCGGCGGATCTCAGCAGGCCGTCCACGGTGTGGCCGCAGTCGGGATAGCTGGCGATGCCGATGCTGGCGCCCAGGCTGACCTCCATGCCGTCGATGCGATGCACCGTGGCCAGCAGCTCCAGCAGCTTCTCGGCGACCCGGGCGGCATCCTCGGGATGCTCCAGGGAATCGAGCAGTGCGGTGAATTCGTCGCCGCCCATGCGCGCCAGGATGTCGTAGGGCCGCATGCAGCTCTTGAGCTGCTCGGCGACGATGCACAGCACCCGGTCACCCGCTTCGTGGCCGAGGGAATCGTTGATGCGCTTGAAGCCATCGAGATCGATGTAGAGCACGGCCATGCGTTTGCCGTTGCGACCGCTGCGCGCCAGCGCCGCTTCCAGCGTCTGGTTGAAGCCGCGGCGATTGAGCAGGCCGGTCAGGGCATCGGTGACGGCCTGGGATTCCAGTTGGTCCTGCAACTCGCGCATGCGCGACATGTCCAGGGCGATGATGACCATGGCCCGCTGCATACGTGGCAGCGGCGCGCAGGACAGCGCCACCGGCAGGCTGTCGCCGCGGTTGGTACGCAGGCGCGCGTCGTGCAGGCGATAGGTCTCGCGGCGGTCGTAGTGCTCCATGAAGGGCGAGGTCTGCCAGTCGTCGAGACCGCTGCCGCCTTCGAGGAAGTCGAGAAAATTGGCGTGTACCAGGTCGCTGACGCTGCATCTCAACATGCGAGCGATGGCGGCGTTGGCGAAGGTCACCCGACCCTGCTCGTTGACGGTGAGGATGCCCTCGGCGGCGTTGTCGAGCAGCGAGTCGCTGAACGACTTGGCCAGCTCCAGCTGCTGGGTAGCCTGCAACAACTCGCGGCGATTGCGCTCGTGATCGAGCAACGAGCGCACCTTGTGCCTGAGGATGTTGGGATCGACGGGCTTGAGCAGGTAGTCCACCGCACCGGTGGCATAGCCACGCAGCACCGATTCGTAGGAGTGGGCTTCGGCGGAAACGAAGATGATCGGCGTGAAGCGGGTGCGCAGGTTGCTGCGCATGATGCGCGCCACCTCGAAGCCGTCCATGATCGGCATCTGGACGTCGAGCAGGACCAGGTCCACGGTTTCGTCCAGCAGGTATTGCAGGGCGCGCTCACCCGAGGCGGCGGTGATCACCCGCCAGTTCCCGACCTCCAGCACGGCCTGCATGGCGAACAGGTTCTCCTGGCGGTCGTCGACCACCAGCAACACCGGGCCTTGTTCTGTCTGCGGCAACGGGCACTCCATCAAGCCTCTTCTCCCCGCGGCGTCTGCCGCCGTGCAGCAGCCATGCGCGGCTGGCTACCCCTTCCCTTCGTGTCCGTTATGCGATGTGTCGCTCCAACCCTACTAGCGTAGCAGCCGGACAGGCGTCTGCCGCCTGCAATTTGCCAGGAGGGACCCTTCGCGACGTCTATCAGAGCGCAAAACGAAAAAGCAGTTTCCGCAACCCTTCACCAAGGTGCAGAAACTACGGGTCGCGGGCGACGAGCGGTCACTATTGGGCGGGGGTGCCAGTAGCGCCGGGCAGGGGACGCAGGTTGACCTCGACGCGGCGATTCTGCGCCCGACCATCGGCGGTGGCATTGCTGGCGATGGGCGCATCGGGACCGGCGCCGCGGGTGCTCAGTCGCGCTGCGGGTACGCCCTGGGCGGTCAGGTAGCCGGCGACGTTCTGCGCCCGGCGCTGGGACAACTCGACGTTGTGGGCGCGGCTGCCGGTGCTGTCGGTATAGCCGACGATCTCGATGCTGTTCTGATCGAACTGCTTGAAGGAATTGGCCAGATCGTTCAGCGGCTTGTAGAAGCTGTTGGCGATATCGGCGGAATCGGTGGCGAAGGTGATGTTGCCCGGCATGATCAGCTTGATGTCATCGCCCTGACGCTGCACCTCGACACCGGTATTTTCCATCTGCCGACGCAATTCGGCTTCCTGGCGATCGGCGTAGTAACCGTAGCCGGCAGCGGCTGCGCCCACGGCAGCGGCGCCGATCAGCGCGCCCTTGCCCCGATGGTTGTGATCGATGGCGGCACCGGCGACGGCACCGGCCAAGGCACCCAGGCCGCCGTACTTGGCGGTCTTGGAGGTGCCACCGCTGACCTGACCCTGGTTTTCGTAGGGATTGGGGGATGCGCATCCAGCCAGGGTGGCCAGGGCCAGGCTGGCGAGAAGGATACGGGTGGGCAGCGCCATGTCTTTACTCCTTGAAATCCATCGCGGCGGACAGGGCCGCTCCTGGCAATTCTAGCTATGTGATCTGAATCGCAACTGAACGAGGCGGTAGCCACGGACACTTATCGCGATAGTGAGCCTCTAAGCCCACGATAGCCAGAATTGAAGATAGATAGCTTGCATATCGATTTTTTGCGATCTAAGGTTCGGTAGAACCCAATATGACGATACGACCGCAATGGACGAGATCCTCAAGGCCCTGGCTAATCCCCTGCGTTGTCAGATCCTGGGCTGGCTGCGTGATCCCCAGCAGTATTTTCCGCACCAGGAACACGACCTGGGGACGGGCGTCTGCGCCGGGCAGATCGAGGCACGCGCCGGCCTGTCGCAGTCCACGGTCTCGGCGCATCTGGCCGTATTGACCCGTGCCGGCCTGGTCACCACGCGGCGCATCGGCCAATGGGTGTTCTACCAACGCGACGAGGCCGCCATTCAAGCCTTTCTGCAACGTCTCGCTCGCGAACTCTAGTCTGCAAGGAATCCTGATGCCCGCTTCCCTCATCGTGCTGGCGCTGAGCGCTTTCGCCATCGGCACCACCGAATTCGTCATCATGGGGCTGCTGCCCAATGTCGCCGCCGATCTCGGCGTGTCCATCCCTAGCGCCGGCTGGCTGGTCACCGGCTATGCCCTGGGTGTGGCCGTCGGCGCGCCCTTCATGGCGCTGGCCACGGCCCACTGGCCGCGCAAGCGCGCCCTGCTCGCCCTGATGGGCATCTTCATCGTCGGCAACCTGCTCTGCGCGGTGGCCAGTGGCTACAACATGCTGATGCTGGCCCGGGTGGTCACGGCGCTCTGCCACGGTGCCTTCTTTGGCATTGGCGCCGTGGTGGCCGCGAGCCTGGTGCCGGAGAATCGCCGCGCCTCGGCGGTGGCCCTGATGTTCACCGGCCTGACCCTGGCCAATGTGCTGGGCGTGCCCTTGGGCACCGCCCTCGGCCAGGCCGCCGGCTGGCGTTCGACCTTCTGGGCGGTGGTGGCGATCGGCGTGGTCGCCCTGATCGGTCTCTGGCGGGTCCTACCCACCGATCGCAACCAGCCGCGCGCCGATCTGCGCCGGGAGTTGCTCGCCCTGCGCGGCCTGGGCTTCTGGTTGGCGCTGTCGATGACAGTGTTCTTCGCGGCCTCCATGTTCGCCCTCTTCACCTATGTCGCGCCGCTGCTGCAGGAGGTCACCGGCGTCTCGCCCCGTGGCGTCACCGGCACCCTGCTGTTGATCGGCCTGGGCCTGACCCTGGGCAACTTCATCGGCGGTCGGCTGGCCGACTGGCGCCTGGCCACCAGCCTGGTGGGCATCTTCGTCGCCCTGGCGCTGACCTCCGCCGCCCTGCGCTGGACCGGCCAGGCCTTCCTGCCCGCCGAGATCACCCTCTTCCTCTGGGCCGCGGCCGCCTTCGCCGCCGTACCGGCCCTGCAGATCAACGTGGTCACCTTCGGCAAGGACGCGCCGAATCTGGTCTCGACCCTCAACATTGGCGCCTTCAACGTGGGCAACGCCCTCGGCGCCTGGGTCGGTGGCCTGGTGATCGATCACGGTCTGGGTCTTACCGCGGTACCCCTCGCCGCCAGCGGGCTCGCCCTGCTGGCCCTTATCGCCACCCTGCTGACCGCCAGCCAGGCCCGCAAGAGCGGCCTGGCGACCGCCAGCTAATCAAGAGAGCTAGCCATGACTCAGCTGTTCGAGCCGATCAAGATCGGCGCCCTGGAACTGCCCAACCGCGTCATCATGGCGCCCCTCACCCGCTGCCGCGCCGAACCGGGCCGGGTTCCGGGCGATCTGATGGTCGAGTACTACGTGCAACGCGCAACCGCCGGCCTGATCATCACCGAGGCTACCTCGGTAGATCCCATGGGCGTGGGTTATCCCGACACCCCCGGCATCTGGTCCGACGCCCAGGTGGCCGGCTGGCAACGGGTGACCACTGCCGTGCACAAGGCCGGTGGCCGCATCGTGCTGCAACTCTGGCATGTGGGCCGCATCTCCGACCCCCGCTACCTCGACGGCGAACTGCCGGTGGCGCCGAGCGCCATCGCCGCCCAGGGCCACGTCAGCCTGCTGCGCCCCAAGCGTGACTATGTCACCCCGCGGGCACTGGAAACCGCCGAGATCCCCGGTATCGTCGCCGCCTATCGCCATGGCGCCGAGAACGCCAAGCGCGCCGGGTTTGATGGCGTCGAGGTCCATGGGGCCAACGGCTATCTGCTTGACCAGTTCCTGCAGAGCGACACCAACCAGCGCACCGACAACTATGGCGGCTCCATCGAGAATCGCGCCCGGCTGCTGCTGGAAGTGACCGATGCCTGCATCGATGTCTGGGGTGCTGATCGCGTCGGCGTGCACCTGTCCACCCGTGGCGACATGCACACCATGGGCGACAGCGACCCCGCCGCCACCTTCGGCCATGTCGCCCGCGAACTGGGCCAGCGCCAGGTCGCCTTCATCTGCATCCGCGAAGCGGCCGGCAGCGACAGCCTGGGCCCGGACCTCAAGGCGGCCTTCGGCGGCGTCTACATCGCCAACGAGAAATTCGACAAAGCCAAGGCCAATGCCTGGCTGGACGAAGGCAAGGCCGATGCCGTGGCTTTCGGCGTGCCCTTCATCGCTAACCCGGACCTGCCGCAACGCCTGGAGCAGGATGCCCCGCTCAATGAGCCGCACCCGGATACCTTCTACAGCAAGGGCCCGGTAGGCTACATCGACTATCCGCGGCTGTAATTTTCCCGCCGACAAGAAAAGCCCGCCGATTGGCGGGCTTTTTCATGGGGATTCAGGTTTATCGCGGCCATGGGCCGCTCCTACGGTAATGTCTGAACCTGTAGGAGCGACTGCATCGGCGGACCGTCATGGCAGTGATGCCCCTAACGTCCCGGCATCAACCGTAGGTTGGGCTGAGACGGTTTTATCGTCGAAGCCCAACAGTCATGGGCACGGCCCACCCATGTTGGGGTTCGCTGCGCTCAGCGTCAACCTACGTCAGGAGCCGTAGGTTGGGTTGAGACGGCTCCATCGTCGAAGCCCAACAGGCACGAGCACAGTGCCTCCCTGTTAGGCTTCGCTGCGCTCAGCGCCAACCTACGTCAGGAACCGTAGGTTGGGTTGAGACGGCTCCATCGTCGAAGCCCAACAGGCACGAGCACGGTGCACCCCTGTTGGGCTTCGCTGCGCTCAGCGCCAACCTACGTCAGGTACCGCAGGTTGGGTTGAGACGGCTCCATCATCGAAGCCCAACAGGCACGAGCACAGTGCCTACCTGTTGGGCTTCGCTGCGCTCAGCGCCAACCTACGCCGGTGTAGCCCAGAACGCGCGGATCGCCGCCACGCCCTGGGCGCCGGCCTGCCAGGCGCCGGTGAGGTCGGCATCGCCCAGCCCTCCCAGCAGATAGGCCGGCAGGTTGCAGTCGGCCAGCAGTTGCTGGGCCTTGACCCAGCCCAAGGTCGGGGCGCCGGGGTGGCTGGCGGTGGGCATCACCGGCGACAGAGTGACGAAATCCACCCCCATCTGCTGAGCCAGGGCCAGTTCTTCGGCGTCGTGGCAGGAGGCCGCCAGCAGGCGCTGTTCCGGAAAGGGTCGCCCATTGGGCGCATAGCGACGCAACTGCTCGGCGGTCAGGTGCCAGCCGGCCGCGGGGAAGTCGCCCAGCCACTCCAGCGGGCCCTTGAGCATCAGCTGGGCGCGGCCGGTGCAGAGCCCCTGGACGTCGCCGGCCAGGTCGCGGTACTGGGGATCGAAGTTGTCCGGCGTGCGCAGCTGGACCAGGCGGATGCCGCTGTCCAGCGCTCGATGCAGGCCGTTGAGCAACTCCGCGGTGGTCAGCTCGCCGGGGGTGATGAGATAGCGGTCTGGCAGCCGCGCCGCCTGGACGATGGGTCGGTTGGCTGCGGGAAAGTCATAGTCGAGCAGCGCGCGCGGGGCGACCCAGGTCAAGGGCTGGCCCTCGGCGCCGTGGGCCTTCCCGGTGAAGGCGTCCACCTGCCAGACGTCCAGCAGCACCGCCTGGTCGGGATAGTCGTGGCGGACCTGCAACAGCGGGCGGGCCGCAGTCACCCTGATGCCCAGCTCCTCGGCCAGCTCGCGTTCGAGCGCTACGGCCGGGGCCTCACCGGCCTCGACCTTGCCCCCCGGAAATTCCCAGAGTCCGCCCTGGTGCTTGTGCGCCGGACGCTGGGCGATAAGGATCTGCCCCTGGGGATCGCGAATCACCGCGGCAACCACATGCAGACGAGTCATGCGCTCTGCTCCTCCGTTTCAGCCTCCGCCAACCAGCGCTGGAAGGCCGGCCAGGCGTAGATGGTTTCGACATAGGCGGCCGCCTCGGCCGACAGCTCCACGCCGTAGCTGCGGAAGCGACTGGCGACCGGCGCATAGAAGGCATCGGCGATGGTCGGCGTGCCGAACAGATAAGGGCCCTGCTGGCCATAGCGCTCGCGGCATTCGCGCCACAGGCGCTGGATGCGCTGGATGTCTTCCACCGCCTCGGCGGTGGTCGACTTCAGCCGCTGGCGGCGACGCAGGTCCATGGGCAGCTCGCGGCGCAGGGCCAGGAAGCCACTGTGCATCTCGGCGCACAGCGCCCGGGCATGGGCGCGGGCCAGGGTGTCCGTCGGCCACAGCCCGGCATCGGGATAGGCCTCGGCGAGATACTCGACGATGGCCAGGGAATCCCAGATGGTGCCCTCGGCCAGTTTGAGCACCGGCACCTTGCCGGTCGGTGACTGGGCCTTGAGCAAGGCGCGGCTGTTGGGGGTATAGAGCGGAATCGCCACCTCTTCAAAGGCAGCGCCGCTGAGCTCCATGGCCAGCCAGGCGCGTAGCGACCAGGAGGAGAAGTTCTTGTTGCCGATCACGAGTTGCAACTGGGACATGCGGGGATTCCTCGAAACGATGCGGCCCGCGAGGACCGCCGCAGGCGCCCGTCGGTGCGGACGCCCAGGCGTCGGATAGCCGTCAGGTACGGTACTCGGCGTTTATCTTCACATAGTCGTGGGACAGGTCGGTGGTCCAGATGGTCTCGCTGTGGCTGCCGCGACCCAGCTCGATGCGGATCTCGATCTCGGCCTGGGCCATGACCCGCGCGCCCTGCTCTTCCGTATAGGTGGCCGCGCGACCGCCCTGCTGGCAGATCTGCACGCCGCCAAGGAAGACGTCGATCAGGCTGACGTCCAGCTGAGGCACGCCGGCCCGGCCAACGGCGGCGAGGATGCGGCCCCAGTTGGGATCGGAGGCGAACAGCGCGGTCTTGATCAGCGGCGAATGGGCCACGGCGTAGCCGACGTCCAGGCACTCCTGGGCATTGCCACCGCCATTGACCTGCACGGTGACGAACTTGGTGGCACCCTCGCCGTCACGCACGATGGCCTGGGCCAGTTCGGCGAACACTGCGAACACCGCCTCGCGCAGCTGCTCGAAGGCCGCACCGCTGGGCTGGGCGATTTCCGCCATGGCCGCCTGGCCGGTGGCAACCAGCATGCAGCAGTCGTTGGTGGAGGTGTCGCCATCGATGGTAATGCGGTTGAAGGAGCGATTGGTGGCATCGGCCAGCAGGTCCTGCAGCAGGCCCCGAGCGACCTTGGCGTCGGTGGCCACGTAGCCCAGCATGGTCGCCATGTTCGGCTTGATCATGCCGGCGCCCTTGCTGATACCGGTCACGGTAACGGTGGTGCCGTCCACCTGGAACTGGCGGCTGGCGCCCTTGGGCAGGGTGTCGGTGGTCATGATGCCGGTGGCGGCGGCGGCCCAGTTGTCTTCGGCCAGGTCGGCCAGGGCGGCCGGCAGCGCAGCTTCGATCTTTTCCACCGGCAACGGCTCGCCGATCACGCCGGTGGAGAACGGCAGCACCGCTTCCTCGCCGACGCTGGCCAGAGTCGCCAGGGTCTTGGTGGTGCGCTCGGCCGCGGCCAGGCCCGGCTGGCCGGTACCGGCATTGGCATTGCCGGTGTTGGTCAGCAGGTAGCGGACGGGGCCAGCGAAGCGCTGGCGGGCAATGATGACCGGCGCCGCGCAGAAGGCGTTCAGGGTAAAGACCCCGGCCACGCTGGAGCCTTCGGCACAGCGCATCACCACCACATCCTTGCGCCCGGGACGCTTGATGCCGGCAGAGGCGATACCGAGTTCGAAACCGGGAACCGGGTGCAGCGTGGAGAGCGGACCGAGACCGACAGCCATGGGAAAACTCCAGTGAAAGAAAAGGAAACGCCGCGAGCGGAAAACCGGTCGCGGCGTGGAAATCAGCCTTCCAGCGCCCGCCTCGCCCAGCCTGGGCAAGGGGCGCAGACAGCCTAGCGGGTGGAGTTTACAACCTGTCGGCGGCTATGCCGACCGGTTGCCGTCGCCGCGGCTGCCTGGGCAGGTCTCAGTCGAGCTTGCCGTGGCACTGCTTGTACTTCTTGCCGGAACCGCAGGGGCACGGCTCGTTGCGACCGATCTTCTGGTCGTTGCGCTGGGGCTGCAAGGGCACCACGGTGTCCTCGCCCTGCTCGTCCTCGAGCACCTCGGGGTCGACCAGCGAAGGCGCCTCGGCGTGCTGGAACTGCATACGCTCGGCCAGGGCTTCGGCCTCGCGGCGCATGCGCTCCTCTTCCTCGACCGGATCCTCGCGGCGCACCTGGACGTGGGACAGCACGCGGATGGTGTCGCGCTTGATGCTTTCCAGCAGCTCCTGGAACAGGGTGAAGGACTCGCGCTTGTATTCCTGCTTGGGGTTCTTCTGGGCGTAGCCGCGCAGATGGATACCGTGGCGCAGGTGGTCCATGGTGGTGAGGTGGTCCTTCCAGAGGTCGTCGACCACCCGCAGCAGCATCTGCTTCTCGAAGTTGCGCAGGGCCTCGCGACCGGCCATGTCTTCCTTTTCCAGGTAGGCGGCTTCGAGCTGCTCGAGGATCTTCACCCGCAGGGTGTCCTCGTACAGCTTGTCATCCTCGTCCAGCCACTGACCGATGGGCAGTTGCAGGCCGAAGACGCTGTAGATCTCCGCTTCCAAGCCGGGCACGTCCCACTGCTCGGGCAACGACTGCGGCGGGATGTGCTCGTTGATCACCTGGGTCAGGGTTTCCTCGCGGAAGCCCTTGATGGTGTCGCCGACGTCTTCGTTGGCCAGCAGGGTGTCGCGCATGTGATAGATCACCTTGCGCTGCTCGTTGGCTACGTCATCGTATTCCAGCAGCTGCTTGCGGATGTCGAAGTTGCGGCCTTCGACCTTGCGCTGGGCCTTTTCGATGGCGTTGGTGACCATGCGGTGCTCGATGGCCTCGCCGCCCTGCATGCCCAGAGCCTTCATGAAGTTCTTCACCCGGTCGGAGGCGAAGATGCGCATCAGGCTGTCTTCCAGCGACAGGTAGAAACGGCTGGAGCCCGGGTCGCCCTGGCGACCGGCACGACCGCGCAGCTGATTGTCGATCCGGCGGGATTCGTGGCGCTCGGAGGCGATCACATGCAGGCCCCCGGCGTCGATGACCTGCTTGTGGCGCGCCTGCCAGGCGGCCTTGATCGCGGCGATCTGCTCCTCGGTGGGATTCTCCAGGGCCGCGACTTCGACTTCCCAGTTACCGCCGAGCAGGATGTCGGTACCGCGACCGGCCATGTTGGTGGCGATGGTCACGGCGCCCGGACGACCGGCCTGGGCGATGATCTCGGCTTCGCGCTCGTGGTACTTGGCATTGAGCACCTTGTGCTCAATGCCGGCCTGGGTCAGCAGCTGGTCGACGTACTCGGAGCTCTCGATGGAGGCGGTACCCACCAGCACCGGACGGCCTTCGGCCTGGCACTGCTTTACGTCCTCGATGATGGCCTGGTACTTCTCGGCCTGGGTCAGGTAGACCAGGTCGTTGAAGTCCTTACGGGCGACCTCGCGGTGGGTCGGGATCACCAGCACGTCGAGGTTGTAGATCTGGCGGAACTCGAAGGCCTCGGTGTCGGCGGTACCGGTCATGCCACCGAGCTTGTTGTAGAGGCGGAAGTAGTTCTGGAAGGTGGTCGAGGCCAGGGTCTGGCTCTCGGGCTGGATCGGCAGTCCTTCCTTGGCCTCGATGGCCTGGTGCAGGCCTTCGGAAAGACGGCGACCCGGCATGGTCCGGCCGGTGTGCTCGTCGATCAGCAGTACCTGGTCCTGCTGGACGATGTACTCGACGTTGCGATGGAACAGGGTATGGGCGCGCAGACCGGCGAACACGTGGGTCAAGAGGCCCAGGTTGTGCGCCGAATAGAGGCTCTCGCCCTCGGCCAGCAGCCCGACTTCGGTGAGCATCTCCTCGATGTACTGGTGACCCAGTTCGGTGATCTCCACCTGGCGGGTCTTTTCATCGATGGTGTAGTGGCCGACCTGGGTCGGATTGCCTTCCTCTTCCTCGATGTGCTGCTGCAGACGCGGGATCAGCAGGTTGATCTTCTGATAGAGCTCGGAGCTGTCTTCGGCCTGGCCGGAGATGATCAGCGGAGTCCGGGCTTCGTCGATGAGGATGGAGTCCACCTCGTCGACCACCGCGAAGTTCAGCTCGCGCTGGTACTTCTCGGCCATGCTGAAAGCCATGTTGTCGCGCAGATAGTCGAAGCCGAATTCGTTGTTGGTGCCGTAGGTGATGTCCGAGGCATAGGCGGCGCGTTTCTCTTCCGGCGGCTGGAACGGCAGGATGATGCCCACCGACAGGCCGAGGAACTCGTACAGCGGCCGCATCCAGTTGGCGTCGCGGCGGGCCAGGTAGTCGTTCACCGTGACCACGTGGACGCCCTTGCCGGACAGCGCGTTGAGATAGACCGGCAGGGTGCCCACCAGGGTCTTGCCCTCACCGGTACGCATCTCGGCGATCTTGCCTTCGTGCAGCGCGGCGCCGCCGATCAGCTGGACGTCGAAGTGACGCATGCCCATAACGCGCTTGCCCGCCTCGCGGACCACCGCGAAGGCTTCCGGCATCAGGGCATCGAGGGACTCGCCCTTGGCCACACGCTGCTTGAATTCCTCGGTCTTGGCGCGCAGTTGCTCGTCGCTCAGGGAGGCAATCTGGGATTCCAACGCATTGGTGGCCACCACGACCTTGCCTAGGCGTTTGACATCTCGTTCGTTCTTGCTTCCAAAGAATTTCTTCAACAAAGGCGCAAACATATCGACTGGAATTCTTCCGCTGGAATGAGGGGAGCGAAACGGGCGGCAAGGCCTCTGCAGAGCCTGGCCAGACGCCTGGGCGCGGGGGTTGAAACCCGCGGTGTCCCGCAATGGTAATCGGGCATTCTACTCGGAAATGCCGATGAGGAAAGAACGACGGGCCCCTGGCCGCCAGGACGCCAGAGCGATCTGTTACCATCGGCGTCCTCTCTTCGCCCATCGCGAGTCCTGCGCATGGCCTTTCGTCCGCTCAACGCCGTCGCTCCCGCTGCCCTGCTGCGCCAGGCCAAACCGCTCAAGGCGCTGTTTCGCGAGGCCGAGCGACTGGGTCGGCTGCAACAATTGTTGGAAGAGCAGCTGCAACCCGCTGCCCGCCCCCATTGTCGGGTGGCCAGCTGGCGCGAGGGCACGCTGCTGCTAGTGGTCAACGACGCCCACTGGGCGACGCGGCTGCGCTATCAACAGCGCCGTCTGCTCCGGCTGCTGCAACAGGCGCCGGAGTTCGTTGGCCTGACGCGTCTGCAGTTCAAGATGCAGCCGAGTCCTGGCGTCGCCACCCGCGCCCGGCCGGTGCGCCAGGTCAGCCAGGTGGGCGCCGACAGCCTGCGTGAAGTCGCGGCCGGGATCCGCGACCCCAAGCTCAAGGCTGCCTTGGAGCGGCTGGCCAGTCGCACCGGCCAGGTCGCGGACTAGGCCTCAGGCCTTGGCCACCGCCCGCTCGAAGGCGGCGCGGATGCGGTCTTCCGGCAGGTCCATGCCGATCAGCACCACACGACTTTCGCGCTCTTCGCCTGGGAGCCAGTCACGCTCCCAGTCGGCGGCATAGATCTGCTGCACGCCCTGGAACAGCAGGCGGCGGTCCTCGCCAGCGATATTCAGCAGACCCTTGTAGCGCAGTAGGTCACAGCCGAGGGTATCGAGCAGCATCTCCATCACGCTGCTGATCTTGGCCTGGTCGAAGGGCCGGGACTCGCGGATGGCGATGGACTGGATGCGCTCGGTAAGGCTGACCGCTTCCGACACCGGCCGCAGCGGGCGGAACAGCGTCGGTGGCGCCAGGTCTTCGTCGTGCAGGTTGAAGCCGCGGATGTCCAGCAACTCCGCCAGCTCGATGCGGCCGTGGTCGACATGGCGAATCGGCGCGCGACGATTGATGCGTTGCAGGCGATTCTCCAGCGCCTCGACGGCCGCCGGTTCGGCCAGGTCGAGCTTGGTCAGCAGCAGGCGATCGGCGAAACCGATCTGCGCCTGCAGCAGCGGATCGCTCAGCTGCTCGCTGGCGTGGACGGCGTCCACCAGGGTCAGCACCCCATCGAGCAGATAACGCTCGCGCAGGAGGTCGTCGGTAAAGAAGGTCTGGGCCACCGGACCGGGATCGGCCAGGCCCGTGCATTCCACAACCAGGCGCTCGAAGTCCAGCTCGCCGCTGTCCAGCCGCTCCAGCAGCACGGTCAGGGCATAGGCCAGGTCCTTGCTGCCGGTGCAGCAGACGCAGCCGTTGGCCACCTTCATCAGTTGCACGGCACCGGCGTCTTCGAGCAATTCGCCGTCGACGTCCAGGGCGCTGAATTCGTTTTCGATCACGGCGATCTTGAGACCATGCTCGGCTTGCAGGATGTGCTTGAGCAGGGTGGTCTTGCCGGCGCCGAGAAAGCCGGTCAGGACGGTGACGGGGATGGGTTCGTGCATGGAAACTCCAGACAGAAAGAGGCCGGGCTTGGAGCCCGGCCTTAGAACCTGCTCACGATCTCGCGAGCTAGAGACAAACAAGGCGAAAATGGCTGAGGAAGCGGAGTTTACGAGTGGTAAATGAGCATTCCGACCGGGCTGGCGACCCAGGGCATTTTCAACGCCGTTTGGCCGACGCGCAGCAGATCGTGAACAGGTTCTTAGGGTGATCCTGGGTCAGCAGCAGCGGATGGCGCCCGACTTGCCGCCACCGTAGCGCGCCTCCTGGCGCTCACGGAAGAAGGCTTCGTAGCTCATCACCGGCTGGTCCGGGTGCTTGCCGCGCATGTGCTCGACATAGGTGTCGTAGTCGGGCATGCCCACCAGCATCTTGGCGGCCTGCCCGAGGTATTTGCCCATGCGACCCAGGTCATTGAACATGAAGATTCTCCTTTAGGCGCCCGCTACCGGCTGGAAGGGGGTCTCGCGATCGGTCCGCTCGGGCTTGGCCAGTGCGGCGCGACCGACCTTGATGGAAAAGAACAGGATGCTCATCACCACCACCAGGAACAGCACCGACAGGGTGGCGTTGGTGTAGGCGTTGAAGACGATGTGCTGCATCTGTTCCATGCTCTTGGCCGGGGCAATCACCTGCCCCTGGGCCATGGCGGTGCTGTACTTCTTGGCCAGGGCCAGGAAGCCGACCACCGGATTCGAATCGAACAGCTTGATCAGGCTGGCGGTGGTGGTGCAGATCAGCAGCCAGACGGCCGGCACCAGGGTGACCCAGACATAGCGCTGGCGCTTCATCTTGATCAGCACCACCGAGCCTAGCATCAGGGCGATACCGGCGAGCATCTGGTTGGAGATACCGAACAGCGGCCAGAGGGTGTTGATGCCACCCAGCGGATCGACCACGCCCTGATACAGCAGCCAGCCCCAGAGGGCGACGCAACCGGCGGTGCCGATGACGTTGGCGGTCCAGGAGTCGGTCTTCTTCAGCGCCGGCACGAAGCTGCCCAGCAGGTCCTGCAGCATGAAGCGTCCGGCGCGGGTACCGGCGTCTACCGCGGTGAGGATGAACAGCGCCTCGAACAGGATGGCGAAGTGGTACCAGAAGGCCATGGTGTTCTCGCCCGGCAGCACGTTGTGCATGATCTGGGCGATGCCCACCGCCAGGGTGGGAGCACCACCGGCACGGGCCAGGATGGTGTGCTCACCGATCTCGGTGGCGGTGGCCTGCAGCATCTCGGGCGTCACCACGAAGCCCCAGGTGCTGATCTTGGCGGCCACCGACACCACGTCGGCGCCGACCACGGCGGCCGGGCTGTTCATGGCGAAGTAGACGCCCGGCTCGATCACCGAGGCGGCGACCATGGCCATGATGGCGACGAAGGACTCCATCAGCATGGCGCCGTAGCCGATGTAGCGGGCATGGGTTTCCTTGGCGATCAGCTTGGGCGTGGTGCCCGAGCTGATCAGCGCATGGAAGCCGGACACCGCGCCACAGGCGATGGTGATGAACAGGAAGGGGAACAGGGTGCCCTTCCAGACCGGGCCGGTGCCGTCGACGAACTGGGTCAGGGCCGGCATCTTGAGCATCGGCATGGTCACCAGGATGCCGATGGCCAGGGCGATGATGGTGCCGATCTTGAGGAAGGTGGACAGGTAGTCACGCGGAGCCAGCACCAGCCAGACCGGCAGCACGGCGGCGACGAAGCCGTAGCCGATCAGCATCCAGGTGATCTGCACGCCGGTGAAGGTGAAGGCCGGACCCCAGACCGGATCGGCGGCGACCAGGCCGCCCACCCAGATGGACGCCAGCAGCAGCACCACCCCGATCAGCGAGATCTCGCCGATGCGACCGGGGCGGATGTATCTCATGTAGACGCCCATGAACATGGCGATCGGCAGGGTGGCGATCACCGTGAACATGCCCCAGGGGCTCTCGGCCAGGGCCTTGACCACGATCAGCGCCAGCACCGCGAGGATGATGATCATGATCAGGAAGCAGCCGAACAGGGCGATGGTGCCAGGGATGCGTCCCATTTCCTCGCGCACCATGTCGCCCAGGGAGCGACCGTTGCGGCGGGTGGAGAGGAACAGGATCATGAAGTCCTGCACCGCGCCGGCGAAGACCACCCCGGCGATCAGCCAGAGGGTGCCGGGCAGATAGCCCATCTGGGCGGCGAGCACGGGACCGACCAGCGGACCGGCACCGGCGATGGCGGCGAAGTGATGGCCGAAGAGGATGTGCTTGTTGGTGGGGACGTAGTCCAGGCCGTCGTTGTTGAGCACGGCGGGCGTGGCCCGTCTGGCGTCGAGGCCCATCACCTTGGTGGCGATGAACAGGCTGTAGTAGCGGTAGGCAACGAGGTAGATCGCCACGGCGGCGACCACAATCCAGAGGGCGTTGATCGCTTCGCCTCGACTCAGCGCCACGGTACCCAGCGCGAAGGCGCCCAGTACGGCAACGGCGAACCAGGCTAGATGGCTGGCCATTCGGGTCATGCTTGTTCTCCTGCCGCGCATCTGTGACCGCGGCGATACTTGTTATTGTGAGAGCCCACAGCGGAGCCATATTACTATCGGCGGCTCGACGCGACAGCGAAATTCGCAGAACTACCCAAGGCCCGCTACGTAGTTCTACGTAGCGGGCAGTCCGGACAGGTGCCGATGCAACTCAAATACAAGATGGTCGCCCTCGGCCTCCTGCCGCTCCTGCTGGCGGTGGCAGCGGTCTGCCTGGTGGTGTTGGAACAGAGCCAGCGCCTGGGCGAGCAGCAGGCGCGCCTGCTCGAACACAGCATCCTCGGCAGCAAGAAGACCGAGTTGCGCAACTATGTGGAGATGGGCGTCAGTGCCATCCAGCCCCTGTATGGCAGCGGCCGCGACGACGACGAAACCCGGGCCAGGGTACTGGCGCTGCTGGCCAGTCTGAATTTCGGCAGCGACGGCTACTTCTTCGTCTACGACCAGCATGGCCGCAACCTCATGCATCCACGCCAGCCCGAATTGGTCGGGCGCGACCTCTGGCAACTGACCGACGGCAACGGCCTGCTGGTGATCCAGGCGCTGCTCAAGAGCGCCCGCGAAGGCGACGGCTTCCAGCGCTATGGCTGGCAGAAGCCTTCCAGTGGGCAGATGGCGGAAAAGCTGGCCTACGTGACCCAGCTAGAACGTTGGGGTTGGGTGCTGGGCACCGGCCTCTATCTGGATGACGTGGACGCCGCCCTCGCCCAGGTCCGCCACGACGTGGCCGCCGGCATCCGCACGACCCTGTTGGCCAGCGCCGGGGTGGCCCTGGTGGCGGTGCTGCTGGTATTCGCCGGCGGACTGACGCTCAACGTCAGCGAACATCGCCTGGCCGATCGCAAGCTCAAGCAGCTGACCCAGAGGCTCATCACCTCCCAGGAAGAGGAACGCTCCCGACTGTCACGGGAATTGCACGACGGCATCAGCCAGTTGCTGGTGTCCATCAAATTCCAGTTCGAGCTGGCCAGCCGCGAGCTCGGCGCGAGCAAGCCCAGCGCCGGCGAGACCCTGCGCGAAGGCACCCAGCGCCTGGCGGCGGCCATCGGCGAGATCCGTCGCATCTCCCACGACCTGCACCCTTCGCTGCTGGATACCCTCGGCCTGCCTGCCGCCCTGGGCCAGCTGGTGGAGGAGTTCCGCCAGCGCAGCGGCCTGAACGTGGACTATCGGCAGACCCTCGACGACAGTCCCGCCGGCGGCGACATGGACGTCGCCCTGTTCCGTATCGTCCAGGAGGCCCTGACCAACATCGAACGCCATGCCGCGGCCCAGCGGGTGGTCATCGACCTGCAGCGGCGCGGGCGCTGGATCTGCCTGACCGTGCACGATGATGGCCGCGGCTTCGATACCGGCCAGGTGGAGCGCCTCAGCGGCGGCATCGGCCTGCGTAACATCCGCGAGCGGGTGGAGCTGTTCGGCGGTCGTTGCGCCATCCAGTCCGGGCCCGGCGGCACGACCCTGGACGTGGTTCTGCTACGCTCGGACCTCCCGGCCGACGAGGAAAGCCCGACATGACGCCCATCCGCATCCTCCTGGTCGACGACCATGCCCTGGTCCGCGCCGGCGTGCGAGCGTTGCTGGGCACCATCGAGCGCTTCGCGGTGGTCGGCGAGGCCGGCAGCGGCGCGGAAGCCCTCGACCTGCTGGCGCGTCTCGATCCGGACATCCTGCTGGTGGACATCGGCCTCAAGGACATCAACGGCCTGGAGCTGACTGCCCTGATCGCCGAACGCGCACCCCGTGCCCGGGTGTTGATCCTGAGCATGTACGACAATCGCGAATACGTCAGTACCTCGCTGCGGGTGGGCGCGGCCGGCTATGTACTCAAGGATGCCCCCTCGGAGGAAATCATCGCCGCGGTGGAAGCCCTGGCGGTCGGCGGACGCTTCTACAGCAGCGCCATCGCGGCCCGCCTGGGTGAAGGGGGGACCCACGAAGGGGAACTCACCCCCCGGGAACGCCAGGTGCTGTTGCTCATGGCCCAGGGCCTCAACAACAAGACCATGGCGCAGCAGCTGGGGCTCAGCGTGCGGACGGTGGAGACCCATCGCCTGAGCATCCGCCGCAAGCTGGACATCCAGAAGCCGGCCGATCTGGTCCGCCATGCGCGCGAGTACGGCTGGCGCCCCGAAGGTGCGTCCAACGTCTGACCAGCAGGCCGCTGCTCGCGCCCAGGCGACCAATGAGCCCTCTCCTTCTGGCTCCGCCGGTCACCGCCGGCTACCCTTCCAGGAGTAGTCGATACGAGACGGCCCCGGTCGTCTACAGTGATCAGGAAACCTCAGGAAGACCTTCCATGAACGACACCAACGAGCGTCGCCGCTTTACCCGTTTCACCTTCGATGCCCCTGCGCAGTTGCACCAGGGTGAGCGCCAGTGGGCGGCGCCCGTGGACGACATCTCGCTCAAGGGCGTGCTGCTGGCCCGACCTGCCGATTGGTCGAATCAGTCACGCGCGGCCTATGAGTTGCGCATCCGGCTCAATGACGAGACCGAGGTGACCATGGGCGTGGAGCTGGTACGGGAAACCCCGGAGCAACTGGCCTTCGCCTGTCGCCAGATCGACCTGGACTCCATCAGCCACCTGCGCCGGCTGGTGGAGCTGAACCTCGGCGACGAGACCCTGCTGGAGCGCGAGTTGGCGGCGTTGGGTACGCCCTGAGCGAGGCCTTGCCAAGGTGGGTCGAGCCAAAGCGAAGCCTACGATGCGCGAATTCGACCCTGGCTGTTGGGCTTCGACGGTGGAGCCGTCTCAACCCAACCTACTGCATCGATAGCCTCGTAGGTTGGGTTGAGCGAAAGCGAAGCCCAACGGCGCTTAGAACTCCAGATGCAAGCCCACCACCAGCCGGGCGTCGTGGGTGTCTTCGCCCTCTTCCCGCGCCATGGCAGCGGTGTTGCCGTGGGTGGCGTTCCAGGACACCCCGACATAGGGCGCCACCTCCGGGGTCACCTGATATCTCAGGCGCAGCCCGGCTTCGCTTTCGGCGAAGCCGGCGCCCTGGCCGCGGGCCTCGTCGTTGCGACCGTAGAAATTGAGCTCGGTGTGGGGCTGCAGGATCAGCCGCTGGGTCAGGGCCCAGTCGTATTCGGCCTCCAGGCGCAGGGCGGTCTGGTTGTTCTCGCCAAGGAAAGCGGTGATCTCGATGTCGAGATCCTCGGGATCGTGCTCCTGGATCCCCAGGGCGGCCCAGGTCTGCGGCGAGCCGGGTTTGAAATCCTGGCGAATGCCGGCCACGCTGCCCCAGCCCTTGGCCAGCGCGTGCCCCCAGAGGGCCTGCACCTCGGCCTGCTCGGTGTGGCCATTGGTGCGTTCGCCCTGGCTGCGGAAATCCAGCCGATTGGCGCCACCGCCAAGGGCCCAGCCTTCCAGATCCCAGTTGAAGACACTACCCTCGTCGGCGTGCTGCCATTCCAGCTGATCCACCTCCAGGCTGGCCGGGGCGGAACTGCTGGGATCGGCGGCCTGCACCAGGGTGCTGATAGCAAAGCTGGCAAAGAGTACGGAAAGCGGGAGCAGACGAGACATGGCGGGTATCCAGGGTCATGGAAGCGCCTGATAGACCACCCTGCCCCACCGAGAGTTTTAAAAAATATTACAAAGGCCGCGCCAGGCTATTCGAACAGTGCATCCAGTGCCTGCTCCAATCGAGTCACGGCCACCACCTGCAGACCGGGCGGCGGATCCTTGGGCGCGTTGCCCTTGGGCACGATGGCGCGCTTGAAGCCGTGCTTGGCCGCTTCCTTGAGACGCTCCTGGCCACTGGGTACCGGACGGATTTCGCCGGACAGGCCGATCTCGCCGAACACCAGCAGATCGTGCGGCAGGGCGCGGTCCCTCAGGCTGGAGATCACCGCCGACATCAGCGCCAGGTCCACCGCCGTCTCCAGCACCTTGACCCCGCCGACCACGTTGATGAAGACGTCCTGGTCGTAGGTGGGGATGCTGCCGTGGCGGTGCAGCACCGCCAGCAGCATGGCCAGGCGATTCTGGTCCAGGCCCACGGTGACCCGGCGCGGGTTGGCCAGGTGACTGGTGTCCACCAGCGCCTGCACCTCCACCAGCATGGGCCGCGAACCCTCCCAGGTCGCCATGACCACACTGCCGGCCACCGCCTCCTGGGCACGATTGAGAAAGATCGCCGAAGGGTTGGAAACCTCCTTGAGGCCTTTATCGGTCATGCCGAACACGCCCAGCTCGTTGACCGCGCCGAAGCGATTCTTCACCGCTCTGAGCATGCGCAGACGGCCGTCCGATTCGCCCTCGAAATAGAGTACGGTGTCGACCATGTGCTCCAGCACCCGTGGTCCGGCCAAGGCGCCTTCCTTGGTGACGTGGCCAACCAGAAAGATGGCGGTACCGGTCTGCTTGGCGAAACGTACCAGCAGGGCCGCGCTCTCGCGCACCTGGGCCACGCCACCTGGGGCGGATTGCAGTTGCTCGGTGAAGATGGTCTGGATGGAGTCGATCACCATGACCCGCGGCTTTTCCTGGCGGGCGGTGGCGACGATGGTCTCGATGCAGGTCTCGGTCATGACCTTGAGCTTGTCTTCCGGCAGACCCAGGCGCCGGGCGCGCATGGCCACCTGTTGCTGGGATTCCTCGCCGGTGACATAGAGCGCCGGCATGCGCGCGGCCAGATGACAGAGGGTCTGCAGCAGGATGGTGGACTTGCCGATGCCAGGATCACCGCCGATCAGCACCACGGAGCCGTCCACCAGGCCGCCACCCAGCACCCGGTCGAGTTCGGTGGAATCGGTGGTGAAGCGCGGGGTTTCCTCGACGCTGACCTCGGCCAGGGTCTTGATGGTCGCCTGCGCCCCGGCCCAGCCAGCGCGCCCGGAGGGTACGGCGGAGGTCTCGACGACGGTTTCCACCAGGGTGTTCCAGGCACCGCACTCGCCGCACTGACCCGCCCACTTAGGAAAGGTGGCGCCGCATTCGGTGCAGCCGTAGAGACGCTTGGCCTTGGCCATGGCGGAATTCTCCAGTCGAGAAAGGAAGGTTCCCAGCATACCACGACTGGATGCATAGACAGTAAAAAGGCGCGATCCCGGGGGAGCGCGCCTCTCTCAAAAGCGGGCTTGAGCCTTAGTTACCCTCGCCACCCGGCTGACGCAGCATGGTCAGGGCCTGGTTGGCCTGGGCGATGCACTTCTTCTCATCGCCGGCCTTCTGGGCGGCCATGGCGTTCTTGCGGAAGTCGGCGATCTGCTGGGCCTGGGAGCTGCCCGGGCCGATCATGTTGGTCTTCATCTTGCTGGCGTCATCCAGCTTCTGCAACTGCACCGCGCACAGATCCTTGGCGAACACGGGGGCGGTGGCGAACATCATCAGGGCGATCAGGGCGGTACGCTTCATGGGGACATCCTCATTGGGGAGGGCCAGGTAGGCCGGATAAACCTCGCTCACCCCACGAAACTCGTCTGGGGTAACCCATTGACCGTCAGGCATCGTTGGTCGTTCAGCGCGCCATCATTGGCGTTTACCCTCGGGCCAGCCGCTCTGGGACTAGTGCTTGAGCGTCGAAATCATCGCCGCATCGCCACGCATCCAGACCGGCAACGCCTGTTGCCAACGCTCCTGTTCGAGCAGTTGCAGGTCGGCCAAAAGTCGGCTGTATTCGGCGAATTCCTGTTGGACGCGACGGCGTTGCGCGTCCACGGCCGCTTCGGTGATCCACAGGTGCCACTGCTGGTACATCGCCACTTCGTCGGTCATCGGCTCCTCTCCTGGGAGGCCATGATGGCAACGCCGGCGGCCCTTGCCAATCGCACTAAGGTGGGGCTCGACCCTGCAGATCGAGCCCGACACAGCTAGGACGGGTATTTCAGCTGCTGAGCGATTTTGTCCTTGAGCAGGACACGCTCGCGGCGCAGGCGCCCCAGTTCCTCGTCGCCGCTGGACTCTTCCACTTCTTCCAGATCGAGGATCTGCTGATCGAGCTTCGCGTAGTCTTCGAGCAGCTTGGCAAAGGCCGCATCGGTCTGGGGACGGCTGTCCAGCTGCTCGGCGTATTCGGGAAAGTCTTTGTGCAGGTCGTGTTTGGCAACCATCAGAGGCTCCTTGGGGTGAGAGATAGAGGTCGCGAGGGCCGCAGCTCTCGTCGTACAAGGGTGGACCCGGTCCTTTCGACAAAGTGCGACAGCCACGACCAGCTGCCGATTCGCTGACGATTTGACGCTGGCGGGGAACCTAGAGACCGTCAGCAAGGTTCCAAACCCGAGCGAAGCGAGCACAATCGTCTATCGTCTCTTCGAAACCATCCAAAGGAGTGCAGCATGAGCATCATTGCCGAGTTCAAGAAATTCGCCATGAGAGGCAACGTGGTCGACCTGGCGGTCGGCATCATCCTGGGCGCGGCTTTCGGCAAGATCGTGTCGTCCTTTGTAGCCGACATCATCACACCGCCGCTGGGGTTGCTGCTGGGGGGTGTGGATTTCTCCCAGCTGGCCATCACTCTGAGGGCTGCCATAGGTGACCAACCGGCCGTGGTCATGTCCTACGGCAAGTTCCTGCAGACCATCTTCGACTTCGTGATCATCGCCTTCGCCATCTTCATGGCGATCAAGGTGCTCAACCGCCTGCGCCTGCACCAGGATGCCGCGCCCTCTGGCCCGACCAAGGACCAGGTGCTGCTGACCGAGATCCGCGACCTGCTGAAAGAGCAGAACAGCCAGGCGACCGCGGCCCCTGTCGTCAAACAGGAACCGCCGATCACCCCGCAGTAGAAACCTGCTGGATCCCGCCTCGCTAGGAGGCGGGTCGCTCCAGGCGGATCCAGCCGATCCGTCGATCCTTGACCGATTCCACCGTCAGCTGCCAGCCCTGGTATTCCAGGCGATCACCAGCCACCGGCAGGCGGCCCAGCAGGTCCACCACCAGGCCGCCCAGGGTCTGGTAGTCGTCGTTTTCCGTGATCTGGAAACCGGTGCGCTGGGCCAGGGGATGCAGATTCAGACCGCCGCTGGCGCGATAGCCGTTCTCCACCCTTTCCAGCTCCGGCAGGCTCTCCTCGCTGGCATCCGGCAGTTCGCCGGCAATGGCCTCGAGGATGTCGGTCAGGGTCAGCAGGCCTTCGAAGCCACCGAATTCGTTGACCACGAAGGCCACGTGGGTGGAGGCCGCGCGCAGCTGTTCCAAGGCACCTAGCACCGTGGCCTGGGCCGGCAGGTGGATGGGGGTGCGCACCCGGGCGCGCAGGTCCGGTGACTGGCCCTGGAGGATGTCGGCGAACAGCTCCTTCTTGTGGACATAGCCCAGGGGCTCGTCGATGTTGCCATTGACCACCAACGGCAACCGCGAGTGAGCCGAGGCCAGCAGTTGCTCATGCAGTCGTTCCGGCGGAGCGTCGGCATCGAGGATGTCGACGTCGGCGCGGGCGGTCATCACCGTACGCACCGGGCGTTCGCCCAATTGCAGCACGCCACTGATCATCAGGCGCTCACGGCGATCGAAGACCGGGCCTTCGCCCTTCTCGCCTTCCATCAGTTCGGCGATGTCCTCGTCCACCTCGTCTTCGCGCAAACGACCACCCAGCAGGCGCAACACGGCCTGGGAGGTCCGCGCACGCATGCCGAGCCGCTCGTGCATCTGCCGCTTGCGCTTCCAGCGCACCACCTGGTTGGCCAGCTCGATAAGGATCGAGAAGCCGATGGCGGCGTACAGATAGCCCTTGGGAATGTGGAAGCCCAAGCCTTCGGCGGTCAGGCTCAGACCGATCATCATCAGGAAGCCCAGACACAGCATGATCACCGTGGGGTGGGCGTTGACGAAGGCGGTCAGCGGCTTGCTCGCCACCAGCATCAGACCGATGGAGATGATCACGGCGATCATCATCACGCTCAGGTGCTCGACCATGCCCACGGCGGTGATGACGGCGTCCAGCGAGAACACGGCGTCGAGCACCACGATCTGCGCCACCACCGGCCAGAAGGCGGCGTAGGTCCGGCTGCCACCGGTCTTGTGGGTATGGCCCTCGATGCGTTCGTGCAGCTCGGTGGTGGCCTTGAACAGCAGGAAGATGCCGCCGAACAGCATGATGAGGTCACGACCGGAGAAGGCCTTGCCGAAGACCTCGAACAGCGGTTCGGTGAGGGTGACCATCCAGGAGATGCTGGCCAGCAGGCCCAGACGCATGATCAACGCCAGCGACAGGCCGATGACCCGTGCCTTGTCACGCTGCGCCGGAGGCAGCTTGTCGGCGAGGATGGCGATGAAGACGAGGTTGTCGATGCCCAGGACGATTTCCAGGACGATCAGGGTCAGCAGCCCCAACCAGGCGGTGGGATCGGAGATCCATTCCATTAGCGGTATGCCTCCGCAAGAGAGGGCCGGACGGCCACGGAGGAAAGACAACGGGAGGGGGTGTTGGCCGCGCCTGGCCAGGAGGCCGGGGGCGGCTCGGATCTGTCACTGCTCATCGGAACTCGAAAGGTAGCCTTGGAAATTCCGATCCTAGAGCAAGGCGGGGCCAAAGCTAAAGGTCCAACCTTTTCCAATTGTGAAGAAAACGTAAAGACGCCCGGATAACTTCCCGGTTACCAGTAGTTTTCCACCGCCACCTGGCCGGGTCGGCGACTCAGGGCCAGCTGCAGATCGCGGGTCTTGAGCAGCTGGCGGGTGTCGTCGACCATCTCGGGATTGCCGCAGATGAGGATCCGCGAGTGCTCGGGCGACAGCGTGACGCCGGCGGCGCGTTCCAGCTCGCCGTTCTCGATCAGGGTGGTGATGCGGCCGCGCAGGGCGCCGGGGTGATCCTCGCGGGTGACCACCGGGACATAGACCAGGCGGTCGGTGAGGCCTTCGAGGTGCTCCACCTGGCCGTAGCCGTTGATGACGTCCTGGTAGGCCAGGTCGCGGGCCTCGCGCACGCTGTAGACCAGCACGATGCGTTCGAAGCGCTCCCAGGTGTCGGGTTCCTGCAGCATGGACAGGAAGGGTGCCAGGCCCGTGCCGGTGGCCAGCAGCCAGAGATCCCGACCGCCGCCGAAGCGCTCCAGGGTGAGATAGCCATAGGGCTGCTTTTCCACCAGCAGCTCGTCGCCCTCGCGCAGGCGGCTCAGCTCGCTGGTGAAGGCGCCGCCAGGCACCACGATGGAAAAGAATTCGAGGAATTCATCGTGAGGTGCCGAGACCATGGAATAGGCGCGCCAGACGATGTCGCCATCGGCCTTGCGCACGCCCAGCCGGGCGAATTGGCCGGCGCGAAAGCGATAGCGCGGGTCGCGGGTGGTCCTCAGGCTGAAGAGGTTGTCGCTCCAGGGCCAGACGGCGGTGATCGTCTCGCGGGTGAACTTGTCTTCGGTGGCGGTCATACTGGCCTCTTTTTCCCGATTGCTTAGAGCCATTGTCCCGCACTGGGCCGCCGATAAACACCGACAGAAACCATGCCTTCTCTCGTCTCGCCCTTCGCCACCCTCGAACTCGACCGTCAGCCACCGCGCCGCGACGATCCCCTGCAGGCCTTCGACGCCGCCGACGAGTACCTCCTGCAGCAGGTCGCCGAGGGCGGCCTGGCTCCCGCCACCCGGGTGCTGGTGCTCAACGACGCCTTTGGCGCCCTGGCCGTGAGCCTGGCCGGCCATGCCCAGGTGACCTCCAGTGGCGATTCGCACCTGGCGGCCCTGGCCCTAGCGGCGAATCTGGCACGCAATGGCCTCGCCGCCGATGCGGTTACCTTCGTCCCGGCCAGCGAGGCGACGGGTGGGCCCTTCGATCTGGTGCTGATACGGGTGCCCAAGACCCTGGCCCTGCTGGAAGAACAGCTGATCCGCCTGCACGGCCAGTTGGCGCCGGACGCTCAGGTGATCGCCGGCGGCATGCTCAAGCATCTGCCCCGCGCCGCTGGCGACCTGCTGGAGCGGCACATTGGCCCGGTACAGGCCTCGCTGGCGGTGAAGAAAGCCCGACTGCTATCTGCCACGCCCGCGTCGCGGCCGGCGGTAGCCTCGCCCTACCCAAGTCGTTATCGCCTGGATGCACCGCCGCTGACTCTGGTCAACCATGCCAATGTCTTCTGCCGCGAGGGTCTGGACATCGGTACCCGCGCCTTCCTGCCGCACCTGCCCCAGGGTCTGGGCCAGGCCCGGGTAGCCGATCTCGGTTGCGGCAACGGCGTGCTGGCCCTGGCCTGTGCCCTGGCCAATCCGGAGGCGCAATTCACCCTGGTGGACGAGTCCTACATGGCGGTGCAGTCGGCGCAAGAGAACTGGACCGCGGCCTTCGGCGAGCGACCGGTGGCGATCCGCGCCGCCGACGGCCTGGCCGAGCAGCCGCCGCGGTCGCTGGACCTGATCCTCTGCAATCCACCCTTCCACCAGCAACAGGTGGTGGGCGACTTTCTGGCCTGGCGCATGTTCCAGCAGGCACGGGCGGCGCTGAGCGAGCAGGGCGAACTCTGGCTGGTGGGCAATCGCCACCTGGGTTACCACGTCAAGCTCAGGCGCCTGTTCAAGCGCGTCGAACAGATCGCGGCCACGCCGAAATTCGTGATACTCAAGGCGGTCCAACCCCTCTGACATACATCCGGAGAAGAGAGCCGCCCGCGTGCCATCCCTGCCCCTCGATCTCCACTACATCGCCCTGGTGCTCGAACTGATCGGCATCAGCGCGGCGATCCACGCCATCGTCACGGTGCGTACCGCCCAGGGCGCCATGGCCTGGGCCATGGCGCTGGTGTTCATGCCCTTGCTCAGCCTGATTCCCTATCTGGTGTTCGGCCGGCGCCGCTTCGACAGCTATGTGAAGGCACGGCGCCAGGCCGACGAGGAGATGGCGCGCCAGGCCGCCGAGCTGGACTGGCGGCCCTGGATCGCCGAGGCCATGGCCGCCCAGCAGTGCAGCGCGGCCAACCGCAAGCTCAAGGCCATGACCGCCCTCACCGGCACCCCCTGCGTCGCCAACAACCAGGTGCGGCTGCTGATCAACGGCGAGGAAACCTTCGCCGCCATCCTCACGGCCATCCGCGGGGCGCAGAAGGTGGTGCTGGTGCAGTTCTTCATCATCCACGACGACGCCCTAGGTCTGGCCTTGCAGAACACCCTGCTCGACCGCGCCCGCGCTGGAGTCCAGGTCTTTCTGCTGTACGACGCCATCGGCAGCCATGCCCTGCCGCGCGCCTATGTGGAAAAGCTGCGCGAGGCCGGTTGCGAGGTGAAGGGCTTCAGCAACCGCCGCGGACTGATCAACCGATTCCAGGTCAACTTCCGCAACCACCGCAAGATCGTGATCGTGGATGGCGAGGTGGGCTTCACCGGCGGGCTCAACGTCGGCGACGAATACATGGGCCTCAAGCCGCCCCTGGCGCCCTGGCGCGATACCCATCTGGAACTGCGCGGCCCGGCCCTGGCCACCCTGCAGGAGACCTTCGCCCAGGACTGGTACTGGGTGACCCGGCGGCTGCCCACCCTGCTGCTGCCGGAACGCTACGAGGACGGCGGGGTGCTCTGTCAGGTGGTGCCCAGCGGCCCGGCGGACGACCAGGAGACCTGCTCGCTGTTCTTCGTCGAGGCTATCCATTCGGCGCGCCACCGGGTCTGGATCACCACGCCCTATTTCATTCCCGACGAAGCCGTCTCGGCGGCCCTGCGCCTGGCCGCCCTGCGCGGGGTCGACGTGCGCATCCTCCTGCCCTCGCGACCGGACCACAAGGTGGTCTATGCCGCGTCCTACCTCTATGCCTTCGAGGCGGTGCACGCCGGGGTGCGGGTGTTCCGCTACGGTCCGGGCTTCCTGCACCAGAAGGTGGTGCTGATCGACGAGGACGTGGCCGCGGTGGGCAGCGCCAACCTGGACAACCGCTCCTTCCGCCTCAACTTCGAGGTCATGGTGATGGTGATGGACGTCCCCTTCGCCTGGGAGGTGCGCAAGATGCTGGAGCAGGACTTCAGTCGCTCCCGCGAACTCACCCCCGAGGACAACGCCGCCCTGCGCCGCTGGCGGCGGGTGGCCATGCGCGTGGCGCGGGTGTTTTCGCCGGTGCTCTAGAACCCCGGAACCCGCTCTGCGACGGCCCGGTCCGATGCCTCATGGCGCCTCACCCGGAGCGCCCCGCGCCCCCGGAGTCGCCCGCCATGCCATCCTTTTCGCCGCTGCGTTGCGTCTGCCTGCTGGCGGGCGGTCTGGCCCTGGAGGCCACCGCTGCGCCGCGCAGCGTGCCCTCCATCGAAAGCGAAGACGCCGCCCTGGGCAGCGTGGAGGTCAGCGAAAACTCCGGGCGCTTCCATCCGCAACTGGGCATGGACGTGCGCAACGGCGACTTCTCCCGCGGCAACTACGATGACGACGCGGCCAGCCTCGACCGCATCCCCTTGCACCTGCAGGCGGGCTTCGCGCTGGATCTGCACCAGGGAAGCGACGGCGTGGCCGATGCCTGGCTGGTGTTCAGCAGCAGCAATGGCTTGCACAGCCCGTCCAGCGAGGAACGGGTCAGCCCGCGGCGCTGGTACGAGAGCAACAACCTGCTCGGGCTGGTGGTGTCGCCGGCCGAGGGCCTGAGGGTCGGCTTCGTCTACACGGTCAAGAGCAGCCCCAACGACGTCGCCGCCACCACCCAGGAGGTCAGCCTGACCCTGGCCTATCAGGCCGATACGGGCCTGGGCGCCTGGCGCCCGGGGCTGGCGGTGACCACCCGCACCCAGGGCGACAGCGGCCTCTATACCCAGGGCAGCCTGGAGCCGGGGTTGGATCTCACCCCAGGCGGTCTGCGCCTGAGTTTCCCCAGTGCCCTAGGGGTGGGCTGGAACGGCTTCTACGGACCGGATTCCGGAGACCGCCTCTATGCCCGCACCGGCCTGGCGCTGGAGCAACCGTTCCGCTGGGGCGACACCCGCTGGAGCGCTCGGGCCGAAGCCCTGGCGCTCTACCGCGACGGTGCCCTGCGCGAGTTAAGCGGTCCGGAGGGCGAGACCGACGGCGTGGTGCCCCAGGTGACCCTCAGCCTGTCCATGGCCTACTAGCCCAACGGCGCCACCCCAAGGCCCTCGACCAGACATTCGAGGGCGCGCAGGCCGGCCACCGAGTTGCCATAGCTGTCCAGCCGCGGCGACCAGACACAGATGCTCATCTGCCCCGGGACGATGGCGACGATGCCGCCCCCGACCCCGCTCTTGCCCGGCAGGCCGACGCGCCAGGCGAAGTCGCCCGCGGCATCATAGAGGCCGCAGGTCAGCAGCAAGGCATTGAGCTGACGCGTCTGCTGGGGGGTCACCACCGCCTGACCATCCTGGGGATTGACCCCACCGTTGGCCAGGAAGGCAAAGGCCCTGGCCACGTCGCTGCAGCTCATGGCCAGAGCGCAGCCATGGAAATAGACGTCGAGGACGTCGTTCACCTCGCTGTGGAGATTGCCGTAGGCCTTCATCAGATAGGCCAGGGCGGCGTTGCGCGCCTTGTGGTCCATTTCCGAACGGGCTACCCGGTCGTCGAAATTGATGGCCGGATTGCCGGCCAGGCGCCGCGCTTGTTCACGCATCATCCAGTGGATGGACATGATGCGTGACACCAGCAGCTCGCAGACCAGCACGGCGCCGGCGTTGATGAAGGGATTGCGCGGCACGCCCTTCTCTTCTTCCAGCTGAGCCATGGAATTGAAGGCATGACCGGACGGCTCGCGGCCGACGCGGGTCCAGATGTCCGGCTCGTCCAGGCGCTGCATGGCGATCACCAGGTTGAGCACCTTGGAAATCGACTGGATGGAAAACGCCGTATCGGCCGCACCCGCACGCCAGACCTTGCCGTTGATGTCACAGACGGCGATGCCGAACTGATCCGGCGCCACCTCGGCCAGGGCCGGGATGTAGTCGGCCACTTCACCTTCGCCGAAGTGGCGCGGCGCGGCGGCGGCGATACGGTCGAGCAACGGCTGCAGCTGATGGCGATCGAAAAGCTCTGGCATGGCGAATCCAAGGCGGGCGGGGGCGCCAAGTGTAGGGGCCCTGGCGGCCTCAGGCGAGCCCCGCGGGCGCCTGCAGGGGCAGGCGGATCTCGAACCGCGCACCGCCCCGCGTACCGGCGCTCAGGCCCAGGCGGCCAGCCTGGTTTTCCACCGCGCGACGGCTGATGGCCAGGCCCAGGCCGAAGCCGCCGGTGGCACGGTCACGGCTGCGATCCATGCGGTAGAAGGGCTCGAAGACTCGCTCGCGCTCGGCCTCGGGGATGCCTTCGCCATCGTCTTCCACCGCGATCAGCAACGTCTCGCCGTCACGGCGGACCGTTACCCAGACCTCACGCTGGCAATAGCGCAGCGCATTGCCGACGAGATTCTGCAGGGCGCGGGCCGTGAGCCGCGGGGCCAGCTCGACCCGCATGGGCGCCTGCACCATGTCCAGGTGCACCTCGACGCCGCGACGCTCCTGCTCCTCGGCGAAGTCGGCCAGCACGCTGTCGAGAAAGGCTTCGAGATCCAGGCCCAGGCGTTCGGGCGGCTGCTGACTGCTCTGCAGCCGGGCGAAGGACAGCAGTTCGTCGACCAGGGCATCCAGTTCGCGGACGTGGCGCACCAGTTGCTCCAGCTGGCGGTGGGTCTCGGCGGGCAGTGGATCGGCCTGCAACAGTGCCAGGCCGAATTCCAGACGCGACAAGGGCGTGCGCAATTCGTGGGAGACGGCGTTGAGCAGGTCGCGCTGCTGGACGATCAGCGCCTCCAGCTCCTGAGCCATGTCATCGAAGGCCCGCGCCAGCTCGCCGACATCCGAGCGCGGCGAGATGGCCGTACGCTCGCCCAGATGGCCCTTGCCCAGTCGTGCCGCGGTGCGCCGCAGCCGTTCCAGGTCGCGCCAGTGCGGACGTAGCCAGACATAGAGACAGATCAGCAGGGCCGCGCCGATCAGGGCGTTCATCGCCCAGTAGGTCAGGGCGATGTCGGTGGGCGCCTCGGGGATGCCGATCCACAGCACCTGATCTGCCGGCAGCGGCACCAGGGCCGCACTGGGTTCGCCATAGTCACCCAGGCGTACCCGTCGCTGGCCGGCAGCGAGGTCTGAGCGCTCCTCCAGACTGAGGGCCTGATCGTCGCGCGGGACCAGGCGCAGGCTGATGGGCGCCAGCTCCGCGGCCAGTTCGTCCTGCAGCGCCGGCCAGCGCTCCGGCGGCGTGGTGGTGAAGGCGCGCTGAACCAGGCTGAGCGGACCGTGCAACTGCTCCAGGGTATAGCGGCTGTAACGCTCGTCGAACACCTTGAGCAGCGCCTCGGGTACCAGGTAGCTGGCGGCGCCGTAGGTCACCAGCAGGATGAGGTAGAGGCGGACGAGGATCTTGAGCATCTATTCCCACTCGGCGCGAGACAGCAGATAACCCTTGCCCCAGACGGTCTTGATCCGTCGCGCTTCGCCAGGATGCTCCTCGAAACGACGGCGCAGCTTGGAGATGGCCACGTCCACCGAGCGGTCGACGCCGTTGAATTCGATGCCGCGCAGTTGCTGGATCAGCTGGTCGCGGCTGAGCACCTCGCCGGCATGGCGCATGAGGACTGCCAGCAGGTTGAATTCAGTGGACGACAGCTCCACCAGCTGGTCGCGCCACCAGACCTGGCGCTCGCCCGGCAGCAACCGCAGCTGGCCGATAACCAGGCGATCATCGGTGGCCACCTCGCCCAGCTGGCAGCGGCGCAGCAGGGTGCGGATGCGCGCCAGCAGCACCCGCGGCTCGCAAGGCTTGCTGACGTAGTCGTCAGCACCGATCTCCAGCCCCAGCACCTGGTCGTGGCTGTCGTCCAAGGCGGTGAGCATCAAGATCGGCAGGCCCGGCTGGGCGGCGCGCAGCTGGCGGCAGACCTGCAGGCCATCCAGCCCCGGCAGCATGACATCGAGCACCACCAGCTGCGGGCGCAGTCGCTGCACCGCGGCCAGGGCCTCGTCGCCACGGCCGATCACGGTCACGGCATAGCCCTGGCGACCCAGGTAGGTGGCGATGAGGTCAGCCAGGGCGGCGTCGTCTTCGACGATGAGCAAGGGGATCACGGCAGCTCTTCATGGCGGCAAAGCCCGAGCATAGCCGAGCGCAGCACCGGCGGGCGCAGGCCTTAACACTCTTTCACAAGAGACCTACAGACGTTTACAGGGTGGCCTGCGCGAGGCGCCTACCATGACGCTCTTCTGGAGGAAGCCCCGATGTTCCCGATCCGCCCTGCCCTCGGCAGCCTCGTGCTGCTCTGTCTGCTGCTCGCCGCCTGCGACCGTCCGGCCCCGGAAGCCGCCGCCCCGACCGCGCCCAGGGTGCAGGTGGAGACCCTGCACCCCAAGCCCCTGGCCATCGCCAGTGAATTGAGTGGCCGCCTGGTGGCGCCACGGACCGCGGAAGTACGGGCACGGGTCGCCGGCATCGTGCTGCAGCGGGTGTTTCGCGAAGGCAGTGAGGTCAAGGCCGGTGAGGTGCTGCTCCGCATCGATCCGGCGCCGCTGCAGGCCGAGGTGGACAGTGCCGCCGCGGCCCTGCGCAAGGCCGAGGCCAGCGCCTTCCAGACGCGGCGCCTGGCCGAGCGCTATGCGGCGCTGGTCGAGAGCGAGGCGATCAGTCGCCAGGAGCAGGACAACGCGCGTGGCGCCAGCCTGCAGGCGGAGGCAGAGGTGGCGGCGGCCCGGGCGGCGCTCAAGCGGGCGCGGCTGAATCTGGGCTATGCCACGGTCACCGCGCCCATCGCCGGGCGCATCGGCAAGGCGCTGGTCACCGAGGGCGCGCTGGTCGGCCAGGGCGATGCCACGCCCCTGGCGATCATCCAGCAGCTGGACCCCATCCATGCCGACGTCACCCAGTCGACCCGCCAGCTCAAGGCGCTGCGCGATGCCCTGCGGGACGGCCGGCTGCAGCAGGTGGCGCCGGATCAGGCACGGGTGACGCTGCTGCAGGAGGATGGCAGCCCCTACCCCGAGAGCGGCCGCCTGCTGTTCGCCGATCTCACGGTGGACGCCAACACCGGGCAGATCACCTTGCGCAGCCAGTTTCCCAATCCACGGCGCGACCTCTTGCCGGGCAGCTTCGTGCGGGTACGCCTGGAGCAGGCGCGCCTCGATCAGGGTTTGAGCGTCGCCCAGCAGGCGGTGCAGCGCAGCGTCGATGGCGGGGCCCAGGTCTGGGTGGTGGATGCCGAAAACCAGGTCGCCCTGCGCGAGGTGCGCCTGGGCCCGGTGGTCGAAGGTCGCTGGGTGGTGGAGTCCGGCCTCGCCGCTGGTGAGCGCGTACTGCTCTCCGGTCTGCAACAGGCGCAACCGGGCCTGGTGGTGGAACCCCAGGAAGCCCAGGCCGCCACGGCGGAGGTGCGCTGATGGCCAACTTCTTCATCGACCGCCCGGTGTTCGCCTGGGTGGTAGCGCTGTTCATCCTGCTCGCCGGGCTGCTGGCCATCCCGCAGTTGCCGGTGGCCCAGTACCCCAATGTGGCGCCGCCGCAGATCGAGCTGTACCTGACCTATCCGGGCGCCTCGCCGCAGACCCTGGACGAGAGCGTGGTCAGCCTCGTCGAGCAGGAGCTCAATGGCGTCAATCACCTGCTCTATTTCTCCTCCAGCAGCAGCCAGGGCAGCGCCACCCTGACCGTGACCTTCCAGCCCGGCACCGATCCGGAGCTGGCCAAGGTGGACATCCAGAATCGCCTCAAGGTGGTGGAGCCGCGCCTGCCGCGGGCGGTCACCCAGCAGGGCATCCAGATCGAGGAGACCTCGGCTGGCTACCTCATGTTCGTCACCCTCTCCGCCACCGACCAGCGCCTCGACACCACCGCCCTGAGCGACTATCTGGCACGCAACGTGGTCAACGAACTGCGCCGCCTGGACGGCGTGGGCAAGGCCCAGCTGTTCGGTGCCGAGCACGCCCTGCGCGTCTGGCTCGATCCCAGTCGCCTGGTGGCGGTCGGCCTGACCCCGGCGGACGTGACCCGGGCCATCGCCGAGCAGAACGTCCAGGTGGCGGCCGGCAGTATTGGCGAGCTACCGGCCCCCGCTGGCCAGGAACTGACCGCGCCGGTGCTGATCAAGGGCCAGCTCAGCGACCCCGCGGAGTTCGCCGGCATCCTGCTGCGCGCCGGAGCCGACGGTTCCAGCGTGACCCTGGGCGACGTGGCCCGGATCGAAGTGGGCAGCCAGAGCTACAACTTCGGCACGCGGCTGGACGGCAAGCCTTCGGTGGCGGTGGGGGTGCAGCTGGCACCCACCGCCAACTCCCTGGCCACCGCCCAGGCCGTGCGCGCCAAGCTGGCCGAGCTGTCCCAGTATTTTCCACCCGGGATGAAATACGACATCCCCTACGACACGGCGCCCTTCGTCGAGATCTCCATCACCCAGGTCATCCATACCCTGCTGGAGGCCATGGCGCTGGTGTTCGCGGTGATGTACCTGTTCCTGCAGAACCTGCGCTACACCCTGATCCCGACCCTGGTGGTGCCGGTGGCGCTGCTGGGCACCTGCGCCGTGCTCCTGGCGCTGGGCTATTCGATCAATGTGCTGACCCTGTTCGGCATGGTGCTGGCCATCGGCATCCTGGTGGACGACGCCATCGTGGTGGTGGAGAACGTCGAGCGACTCATGGCCACGGAGGGCCTCGATCCCCGCGCGGCCACCCGCAAGGCCATGGGCGAGATCTCCGGCGCCATCGTCGGCATCACCCTGGTGCTGACCGCGGTCTTCGTGCCCATGGCCTTCATGAGCGGCTCGGTCGGCGTCATCTATCGCCAATTCTCGGCGTCCATGGCGGTGGCCATCCTTTTCTCCGCCTTTCTCGCCCTGAGCCTGACCCCGGCGCTGTGCGCCACCCTGCTCAAGCCGATTGCCCAGGGCACCCATGCCCGCAGCGGCTTCTTCGGCGCCTTCAATCGGGGCTTCGAGCGCCTGACCGGCGGTTTCGAGGGCTGGGTGGCCCGCGCCATCCGCCGCCTGCTGCCCAATCTCGTGCTGTTCGCCGTCCTGCTGGCGGCCCTGGTAGCGCTCTATGGCCGTCTGCCCGGTGCCTTCCTGCCCACCGAGGATCAGGGCTATCTGATCACCGACATCCAGCTGCCGCCCGGGGCCACCCAGGAGCGCACCCTCAAGGTGATCGAGCGCCTGGAGCGCCATTACGCCGAGGAGCCGGGGGTGGCCAACGATCTCGTCCTGCTCGGCTTCAGCTTTTCCGGCAGCGGCCAGAACGCCGCCCTGGCCTTTACCACCCTCAAGGACTGGTCCGCCCGCGGCCCGGCCGATTCCGCCGCGGCCATCGCCGAGCGCGCCAATGCCGCCCTGGCCGGCGAAAGCGAGGCCCTGGGCTTCGCCGTGCTGCCACCGCCGGTGGAAGGCCTGGGCACCTCCAGCGGTTTCGAGGTGCGCCTGCAGGACCGGTCCAATCGCGGCCAGGCGGCGCTCAAGGCAGCGCGGGATGAATTGCAGGCCAAGCTGGCGGGCAATCCGATCATCGCCTACGTGCGGGAAACGGCCCTGGCCGACAGCGCCCAGGTGCAACTGGTGGTGGATCGCCGCCAGGCCGCCGCCCTGGGAGTGGGTTTCGCCGCCCTCGGCGAGACCCTGGGCACCGCCCTGGGCTCCAGCTACGTCAATGACTTTCCCAATCGCGGACGGATGCAGCAGGTGATCGTGCAGGCCGAGCTGGGCAGCCGCAGCCAGGTGGACGACCTGCTGCGCCTGGAGGTGCGCAATGAGCGCGGGCGCATGGTGCCCCTGTCCGCCTTCGTCAGCGCCGACTGGACCCAGGGTGCGGCGCAACTGTCGCGCTACAACGGCTATCCGGCCATCAGCCTGTCCGGCGAGCCGCTGCCCGGTCACACCACCGGCGAGGCCATGGCCGAACTGGAACGCCTGGCCGCGGAGCTGCCACGGGGCTTCGCCCTGGAGTGGACGGCGCTGTCGTTGCAGGAACGCCTCTCCGCCGGCCAGGCACCGGTGCTGCTGGGGCTGTCGCTGCTGGTGGTGTTCCTCTGCCTCGCCGCCCTCTACGAGAGCTGGTCGATTCCCACCGCGGTGCTGCTGGTGGTGCCCCTGGGGGTGTTAGGCGCGGTGCTGGCGGTGACCCTGAGGGGAATGCCCAACGATGTCTTCTTCAAGGTCGGCCTGATCACGGTGATCGGCCTGACGGCGAAGAACGCCATCCTGCTCATCGAATTCGCCAAGAGCCTGCACGACGGCGGCATGGACCTGTACCAGGCCACCTGCCGTGCCGCCCGGCTACGCCTGCGGCCCATCGTCATGACCTCACTGGCCTTCATCCTCGGCGTGGTACCGCTGGCCCTGGCCACCGGCGCCAGCTCGGCGAGCCAGCAGGCGGTGGGCACCGGGGTGATCGGCGGCATGCTCAGCGCCACCCTGGCGCTGATCTTCGTGCCGGTGTTCTTCGTGCTGGTGCTGCGGGTGGTGGGGCGATTGCGGCGCAATCCGGAGCAGCGCCCTGACTAGATCCGGCCTGCTGTCGCGGATGGCCAGCCTTCGCGGTGGGTCATCCGTCGCGTTTTCCACCGAGACCTAAAGCCGCACCCGGTGGACAAGGCAACGCCCCGGTCCAGGCTACGCCCTATCCAAGTCTTACAACCCCAGGTCGCTCAACCCCGGATGATCGTCCGGCCGCCGCCCCTGGGGCCAGTGAAACAGCCGTTCAGCCTCGCTGATCGGCAGGTCGTTGATGCTGGCGTGACGCTCGGCCATCAGACCCTGGTCGTCGAAGTGCCAGTTCTCGTTGCCGTAGGCGCGGTACCACTGGCCGTCTTCATCCCGCCATTCGTAGGCGAAGCGCACGGCGATGCGCGCGCCGTCATGGGCCCACAGCTCCTTGATCAGCCGGTACTCGTGCTCGCGCTGCCACTTGCGGGTGAGAAAGGCCTCGATGGCGGCGCGGCCCTGGAGGAAATCCGAGCGATTACGCCAGCGGCTGTCGGCGGTATAGGCCAGGGCCACCTTGGCCGGATCGCGGCTGTTCCAGCCGTCTTCGGCGGCGCGGACTTTTTGCTGGGCGGACTCCAGGGTAAAGGGAGGAACGGGGGGACGGGCAGCGCTCATGGGGACTCTCCTTGGCAGATGAGGCCCCAGTGTCAGGCCGCAGCGGGAGTGTCACAAGGTCGAACGGCCCACGGATCTGGCCAAGTCGCTCAGACTTCTACCAGGCGATAGTGCAATCCCCGCACCACCGCCTCGACCCGGTTGCGCGCGCCCAGTTTGCGGGCGGCGGAGTTGAGGTGCAGGTTGACCGTGGCGGTGGAGCGGTTGAGGGTCGCGGCGATGCGCTTGGCGGTCAGCCCCTTGGCGGAATACTGCAGGCATTCACGCTCGCGCGGTGTCAGGCGGATCTGGCCGCAGCGCCGCTCGGCGGGCGCGAGCAATTCGTCGGCGCGGGCCTGGAAGGCATGGGCGAGGACCAGAAAGGCGCCTAGACAGGCTTCGCCGGCGGCCTCGGCGTCCGGGGCATCGGCATCGAGGATGCCGGTCAGGGTGGCGAAGGCACCGCCGGGCAGGTGCAGCGGTACCGTCACCCCGGTGGCGAGGCCGCTGTCACGCACATAGCAGGTGACCGGCCGATGACTGTCACCCAGGTACTCGCGCAGGGCGCTACGGGTTTCGCTGCGAAACGACCAGACGAAGGGTGCCGCGCGCCGGCTGGCGCACTGTTGCACCGGATCGATCTGGTAGTAGCCGCGCTCGCACCAGAAGGCCTGCATGTCCGCCGGGGCGTTGCGCACCTTGAACACCGAGGGCGTGATGAGCACCCCCTCGTGACTCAGCGGCACCGGGGCGTAGTCGTAGATCAGCGCCTTGCAGCCGAGGCGATCAGCGCTGGCCTGCACCGCATCCAGACAGGCGTCGAGCGTGGGCAATCCGACGAGGCGGCGGCTGATGGTGAGCAGATCGGCATGCATCTTGGAGCTCCTCCCCTGGATCACGATGGGGAACGCGAAGCAAAGGTTCTGCCAGTCACGCCAGCGCTGCTGCAAACCTAGCACTTTTATGGATGGGGCCAGCGTCCACCCTGGCCTAGAGTCGAGTCTACCCCGCCCCTTCGAGGAAGCCCCTATGACTCAGCACGCTCCGTCCGGCGACAGCGCCGACCTCGCCCGCTTCGGCTACACCCAGGAACTCAAGCGCCAGCTCGGGCTGAAGGACCTGCTGATCTACGGTCTGGTGTTCATGGTGCCCATCGCCCCCTTTTCCATCTTTGGCGGGGTATTCGACGCCAGTCACGGCATGGTGCCCCTCACCTACCTCATCGGCTTCGTCGCCATGCTGTTCACCGCGGTCAGCTACCAGCAGATGTCGCGCGCCTTCCCGGTGGCCGGCTCGGTCTATGCCTACGTCGGCCGCGGCCTGCACCCGGCGCTGGGTTTCCTCGCCGGCTGGGCCATCCTGCTCGACTACCTGCTGGTGCCCACCCTGCTCTATGTGATCGGCGCCAACGCCATGGCCAACGTCATCCCAGCCATTCCCCAGCCGCTGTGGATCGTTTTCTTCGTCGGCCTCAACACCCTGGTCAACCTGCGTGGCATCGAGACCACCGCCCGCGCCAACCGGCTGTTCCTCTATGGCCAGCTGGCGGTGCTGCTGGTGTTCGTGGTGCTGGCGTCCCTGGCCATCAGCCGCGGGGTCAACGGCGCCGAATGGACCTTGAAGCCGCTGTACAACTCCCAGGAATTCTCCCTGCCGCTGATCTTCAGCGCCCTGTCGGTGGCGGTGCTGTCCTTTCTCGGCTTCGACGCCATCTCCACCCTCTCCGAAGAAACCCGCGGCGGCAGCCGCGTGGTGGGTCGCGCCACCCTACTGGCCCTGACCCTGGTGGCCGCGCTGTTCATGGTGCAGACCTGGCTGGCCGCCCTGCTGCAACCCAACCTGATCCAGTACCCCGACGCCGATGCCTCGAACAACGCCTTCTACGAGATCGGCCGACTGATCGCCGGCCCCTGGCTGCAGGTGGTGATCGCCCTGGCGGTGGCCATCGGTGCCGCCATCGCCAATGCCCTGGTGGCCCAGGCCGCCACCTCCCGGCTGCTGTTCGCCATGGCCCGCGACCGCCAGCTGCCGCAGTTCCTGCGCCAGATCCATCCCAAGACCCGGGTGCCGCAGCGCGCCATCCTGCTGGTGGCGGCTCTGAGTCTGATGCTGGGACTGTTCTTTGTCGGCCAGATCAACCTGCTCGCCTCCATGTGCAACTTCGGTGCGCTGACCGCCTTCCTGCTCCTGCATGTAGCAGTGGCCTGGCATCACCGCGGCGCCGGTCGCCCGCTGCTGTACGCCCTGGTCCCGCTGGTCGGCTTCATCATCCTCGCCTATGTGCTGTTCAACGCCGACATCTACGCCAAGGTCGGCGGCAGCTGCTGGATGGTGCTGGGTCTGGCCGTGCTGGCCTTTCTCAAACTCAGCGGTCGGACCACGGAATTCAAGGCCAATGACGCCGTCCACTAGGCATTGCCCGCCCGCGGAGGCTTCCGATGATCAAGACCCTGCACAGCCAGCACTGCCATTGCGGCTGGGATCACAGCCTCGCCCCGGCGCTGGCGGTCGCGCCGGGCGAGACGGTGAGCTTTGCCTGCCGTGACGCGGCGGACGGCCACTTCCACGCCCACTCCAGTGCCGCCGACGTCGCCACCCTGCCCTTCGAGCGGGTCAATCCGGTCTGCGGCCCGCTGTGGATCGAGGGTGCCGAGCCCGGTGATGTACTCAGGGTGACGCTGGACAGCTTCACCCCCAGCGGCTTTGGCTGGACCGCCAACATACCCGGCTTCGGCCTGCTCGCCGACCAGTTTCCGGACCCGGTGCTGCAGCTCTGGCATTACGACCGCAGCGGGCAGACACCGGCCGCCTTCGGCGAGCTGGCGCGGGTCCCGCTCAAGCCCTTCGCCGGCACCCTGGGGGTGGCTCCTGCTGCGCCAGGTCTGCACTCGGTGGTGCCACCGCGGCGGGTGGGCGGCAACCTGGATATCCGCGACCTGGCCGCCGGCACCAGCCTTTACCTGCCGGTGGAGGTAGCCGGGGCGCTGTTTTCCATCGGCGATACCCATGCTGCCCAGGGCGATGGTGAGGTCTGCGGCACCGCCATCGAGACCGCCATGGCGGTCACTGCGACCTTCGAGCTGATCAAGCAGCAGCCGCTGGCCATGCCGCGCTTCAGCACCCCGGGGCCGGTCACCCGTCACCTGGACGGCGCGGGTTACGAGGTCTTCACCGGCGTCGGGCCGGACCTGCTGGCTGCGGCGCGCATGGCCGTCAGCGGCGCCATCGACTGGCTCGGGCAGACCCGCAACCTGCCGGCGGAACAGGCCTATCTGCTCTGTTCGGTCTGTGGCGACCTGCGCATCAGCGAGATCGTCGACGTGCCCAACTGGGTGGTTGGCTTCTATTTCCCGCGGATCGTGTTCGAATAGTCTGGCGCCCGCCGTGGCAACGTCCCCCACAGCGAGGCGATGACGATCAGCAGGCCGCCCAGCCAGCCCCAGAGGCCCAGGCGTTCGTCCAGCCAGAAGCTGGCGAACAGCGCGCCGAACAGCGGCTCGGCGCCCATCAGCAGGGCGACGCGGGTGGCGCTGGTGCGGCCCAGGGCATAGTTCTGGGCGAGAAAGGCGCCCAGGGTGCAGAACAGCACCAGGTAGCCGGTGGCGAGCCAGAAGCCTGGCTGCACGGGCAGCGGCGCCAGACCCGGGCCCAGGACGAACAGCAGCAGACAGGCCAGGCCCACCACGCCGGTCTGCACCGCGGTCAGCGCCAGGGCCGGCACCGGGGCACTGGCCTGCTGCAGACGCCGGCGCACCACGCAGACGTTGACCGCGCGCAATACGGCCGCCAGCAGGATCAGGCCGTCCCCCAGGTTGAAGCTCAGGGTCACCCCACGGGTCAGCAGCCCGGCGCCCGCCACCGCCAGCGCCGCGGCGCCCAGGGCGCGGGCCTCGGGGCGCTGGCCGAGCAGCCACCACTCGGCGAAGGGCGTCAGGGCCACGCAGAGGCTGATGAGAAAGGCGGCGTTGCTGGCGCTGGTCAGGGCCACGCCATAGGTCTCGGCGAGAAAGATCGCCAATAGCAACAGACCGGTCGGCACCCCGGGGCGCCAGGCTCGCCGGCCCTCGCCCCTCAGAGTGGGTAGCAGCAGCGCTGCGGTGAGACAGAAGCGTAGCGCCAGATAGCCCATTACCGGATAGAGCACCACGGCGTCCTTGACTACGGCATAGCTGGTCCCCCAGACCAAAGCAGTGGCGAGCAGCAGGCCTTCGGCGAGGCCGAAGGTGGGGCGTTGCGACATGACAGCATCTCCCTGAATTAGGCCGCCAGTGTGCCCGCCCCAGGTAGGTGCGATAAGCCCGCCTGCGTGCATAGCTCTTGTTCCGCCAGGGAAGCAATGACAGTCTTCCCGGCCCCATTGCTTCCCGTGGATTTTGGCATGGACCTTCTGCGCGCCCTTCCCCTGTTGCCCTGCATGGTCGCCTTCGCCAAGGTGGTGGAGACCGGCAGCTTCACCGCCGCCGCCCGGCTGCTGGACGCCACGCCTTCGGCGGTCAGTCGCCAGGTCGCACGGCTGGAACGGGAGTTGGGGGTACGCCTGTTGCAGCGCACCACCCGCCAGCTGCGCCTGAGCGAGGCCGGCCGCGAGGTGCTTGGCCACTGCCGCCAACTGCTAGCCGCCGCCGGCGCGGCATTGGACAGTGGCCTGCAGCACCGCGAAGAACCTCGCGGCCAGGTGCGGCTGGCGGTGCCCAAGGCGGTCGGCTACCGGCTGATAGCGCCGCTGCTGCCGGACTTCTTCCAGCGCTATCCCGAAGTGGATCTGCAACTGCGCCTGGACGACCGCCCGCTGGACCCCATCGCCGACGACCAGGATCTGCTGGTGCGCATCACCGAGCAGCCGCCTGCCGGCTTCGTCGCCCGACCGCTGCGGGAGATGGACTTCGTGCTCTGCGCCAGCCCGGCTTATCTAAAAGGGCGCGGCACGCCGCAGCAGCCCCAGGCACTGGCCGAACACGATTGCCTGTACCTGGGCGAAACTCCGGGCGACCAGCGCTGGCAACTGCGCCGCGGCGACCGGGTGGAAAGCGTGACGGTGCGCGGCCGCCTGGCCTGCAATCACAGCGGCGTGCGCCTGGAAGCCACCCTCGCCGACCTCGGCATCGCCTGCCTGCCGGCCTTTGCCGCCGAAGCCGGTCTGGCCGACGGCAGCCTGCTGCGGGTACTGCCCGACTGGCAATACCTCGGTCCCTACCAGGGCACCGCCTGGCTGCTCTATCCACCGGATCGCCAGCTGCCGGCAGCGGTCAGGGTGCTGGTGGATTTTCTGCTGGAGCGACTCCGGCCTGCGGCAGCTTCAGGCTAATACGGCCACCGACTTGAGCTGCGCCCAGACCCGACTGCCTGGCTGCAGCGCCAGGCGTTCCAGCGAATAGCGGGTGATCCGCGCCAGCAGCGCCGTACCGCCCAGGTCCAGGCGCAAGAGCACCTGGGCGGGCGAGCGGGTCGGGGCGATTTCGGCAACGGTCGCGGGCAGCACATTGAGGATGCTGCTGTGCTGGCGTTCCAGGCTCAGGCTGACGTCTCGCGCCAGTACCTTGATGCGTAGCGCCTGCCCGGACGGCAGCGGCGCATGGGCGAGCAACACGCGCTGCTCGCCCGGCAGGCCCAGACTGAGCAGGCCGTAGTCCGGGTCATGGCCGAGCACCCGCCCTTCCAGCACCACCCCGGCGTCTTCGGCCAGGGCGATGGGCAGGTCGAGGCGCGCCAGCACCCCGCTGGTCGGCCCGCTGGCCAGCACCCGGCCCCGCTCCAGCAGCACCAGGTGATCTGCCAGCCGCGCCACCTCGTCGGGGGCGTGGCTGACATAGAGGATCGGCAGCGCCAGCTCTCGGGTCAGGCGTTCCAGGTAGGGCAGGATCTCGGCCTTGCGCTCGGCGTCCAGCGCCGCCAGGGGCTCGTCCATGAGCAGGAGGCGCGGACTGGTCAGCAGCGCCCGGGCGATGCCGACCCGCTGGCGTTCGCCGCCGGACAGGCGCGCCGGCATCCGCGCGAGCAGTCCCTCGATGCCCAGCAGCTCGACGATCTGTTCCAGCGCCAGCCGCCGGTCGCCTGGTGCCACCCGCTTCCAGCCGAACAGCAGGTTGCGACGCACGTCCAGGTGCTCGAACAGATTGGCATCCTGGAAGACATAACCCAGGGCACGCCGATGCGGCGGCAGGAACAGCCCGCGCTCGCTGTCCTGCCAGGTCTCGCCGGCCACCACCAGGCGCCCGCGGGCCGCGGGTTCGAGGCCGGCCACGCACCTCAGGCAGCTGGTCTTGCCCGAGCCCGAGGGGCCGAACAGCGCGGTGACGCCGCTGCCGGGCAACGCCAGGTCCACGTCCAGCGTGAACCCCGGGTGCGTGAGTTGGAATCTCGCCGCGAGACTCATGTCCAGGCCGACCGCCCGCGGCGCCCATAGAGCAGCAGCAGGATCACGAAGGAGAAGGCCAGCATGCCGCCGGCCAGCAGGTGCGCCTGGGGATACTCCATGGCTTCCACGTGATTGAAGATCTGGGTAGAGACCACCTGGGTGCGCCCGGGGATGTTGCCGCCGATCATCAGCACCACGCCGAATTCGCCCACGGTATGGGCGAAGCCGAGGATGGCGGCGGTGACGAAGCCCGGCCGCGCCAGCGGCAGCACCACATGGAAGAAGGTATCCAGGGGGCCGGCCCTGAGGGTAGCCGCCGCTTCCAGGGGACGTGGACCGATGGCCTCGAAGGCGTTCTGCAGCGGCTGCACCACGAAGGGCAGCGAATAGAACAGCGAACCCACCACCAGCCCGGCGAAGGTAAAGGGCAACCGACCCAGGCCCAATGCTTCGGTCAACTGCCCCACCCAGCCTTCCGGCCCCATGGCCAGCAGCAGGTAGAAGCCGATCACCGTGGGCGGCAAGACCAGCGGCAGGGCCACCAGGGCGCCGACGGGCCCCTTGAGCCGGGAGCGGGTGCGTGCCAGCCACCAGGCGAGGGGCGTCCCCAGCACCAGCAGCAGCAGCGTGGTCACGCTGGCCAGTTCCAGGGTCAGGCGGATCGCCGCCCAGTCCGCCGCGCTCAGGGTCATGGGATCACTGCCGGTAGCCGTAGGCCTTGAGCACCGCGGCCGCCTGGGGTCCCTTGAGATAGGCCAGTAGCGCCTTGGCCGCCGGCTGCTCTTGGCCCTTGTCCAGCAATACGGCGTCTTGGCGGATCGGCTCATAGAGCGCGGCCGGCACGATCCAGGCCGAGCCTTCCTTGATCTTGCCGTCCTGGTAGATCTGCGACAGGGCGACGAAACCCAGCTCGGCATTGCCGGTGGCGACGAACTGGTAGGTCTGGGTGATGTTCTGGCCTTCCACCCGCTTGGCCGCCACCGCCTCGGTCAGGCCCAGCTTGGCCAGCACCTGGGTGGCGGCCAGGCCATAGGGCGCGGTCTTGGGATTGGCCACGGCCAGGTGGGCGAAGGCGTTCCGCTTGAGCACGGCGCCCTCGCCATCCACATAGCCGGGCTTGGGCGACCAGAGCGCCAGGGTGCCGATGGCATAGGTGAAGCGCGAGTCCTTGACCGCCGCGCCCTCGCTTTCCAGCTTGGCCGGAGTGGTGTCATCGGCAGAGAGAAAGACCGCGAAGGGCGCGCCGTTCCTGATCTGGGTATAGAGCTGGCCGGTGGCGCCGCTGGAAATCACCAGCTGATGACCGGTGTCCCGGGTGAACTGCTCGCCGATGGCCTTGAGCGGCGCGCTGAAATTGGCGGCCACGGCCACCTGGACCTCGTCAGCCAGGGCGGGGGTGGCCAGGGCCGCGGTGAGGAGGGAAAGCAACAGGCGGGAACGGCTGGAGATCATCGGATCTGGCTCCATCGAGGGCTAGCAGCCCCTTTGCAGCCGCAGGACGCTGGCTGCTACAGAGGGCACAAAAGAAAACGCCGGCAGGTTGCCCCGCCGGCGTTGGTGCTGACGCTTACGCCAGCTTCTTGTACTTGACCCGCTTGGGCTGGGCCGCGGCCTCGCCCAAGCGCTTCTTGCGATCGGCTTCGTACTCGGTGTAGTTGCCTTCGAAGAACACCACGTTGGAATCATCCTCGTAGGAGAGGATGTGGGTGGCGATACGGTCGAGGAACCAGCGGTCGTGGGAGATCACGATGGCCGCGCCGGGGAAGTCCAGCAGGGCGTCTTCCAGGGCCCGCAGGGTTTCCACGTCCAGGTCGTTGGAGGGTTCGTCCAGCAGCAGCACGTTGCCGCCCTGCTTGAGGGTCAGCGCCAGGTGCAGACGCCCGCGCTCACCGCCGGAGAGGTCCTTGACGAACTTCTGCTGGTCGGCGCCCTTGAAGTTGAAGCGCCCCACGTAACTGCGCGAGGGCACCTCGTAGTTGCCGATCTTGATCACGTCGGAGCCGTCGGAAACCTGCTCCCAGACGGTCTTGGTGTCGGACAGGTTCTCGCGGCTCTGGTCGACGCTGGCCAGTTGCACGGTGTCACCGATCTCGATGCTGCCCGCGTCCGGCTGCTCCTTGCCCATGATCATGCGGAACAGGGTCGACTTGCCGGCGCCGTTGCCACCGATGACGCCAACGATGGCGCCCTTGGGCACCACGAAGCTCAGGTCGTCGATCAGCAGGCGGTCGCCATAGCCCTTGCTGACGTTCTTGAACTCGATGACCTTGTCGCCCAGCCGCTGACCGGCGGGGATGTAGATCTCGTTGGTCTCGCTGCGCTTCTGGAATTCCTGGGACTGCATTTCCTCGAAGCGCTGCAGCCGGGCCTTGGACTTGGACTGGCGGGCCTTGGCGCCGGAGCGCACCCATTCCAGTTCGGCCTTCATGGCCTTGGCATGGGCGGCTTCCTGCTTGGCTTCCTGGGTCAGGCGCGCGGCCTTGGATTCCAGCCAGCCGGAGTAGTTGCCCTCGAAGGGGATGCCCTGGCCTCGGTCCAGTTCCAGGATCCAGCCGGCGACGTTGTCGAGGAAGTAGCGGTCGTGGGTGATGGCCACCACGGTGCCGGGGAAGTCGTGCAGGAAATGCTCCAGCCAGGCCACCGAGTCGGCGTCCAGGTGGTTGGTGGGTTCGTCCAGCAGCAGCATGTCGGGGGCCGACAGCAGCAGGCGGCACAGCGCCACGCGGCGCTTCTCGCCACCGGAGAGCACACCGACCTTGGCGTCCCAGGCCGGCAGGCGCAGGGCGTCGGCGGCGACTTCCAGCTGGCGCTCCAGGTTGTGGCCGTCGGCGGCCTGGAGGATGGCTTCCAGCTTGGCCTGCTCGGCGGCCAGGGCGTCGAAGTCGGCGTCCGGCTCGGCGTAGGCGGCATAGACCTCGTCCAGGCGGGCCTGAGCCTGCTTGATCTGGCCGACCGCTTCCTCGACCACCTCACGAACCGTCTGCTCGGGATCAAGTTTCGGTTCCTGCGGCAGATAACCCACATTGATACCGGGCATCGGCCGCGCTTCACCTTCGATCTCGGTATCGACGCCGGCCATGATGCGCAGCAGCGTCGACTTGCCCGCGCCGTTCAGACCGAGCACGCCGATCTTGGCGCCGGGAAAGAACGACAGGGAGATGTTCTTGAGGATTTCACGCTTGGGCGGCACGACCTTGCCGACCCGGTGCATGGTGTAGACGTATTGAGCCATGGGAGAACCTTGGGACCGGAATGAAAAACAGGGGACACAGTATGGCGTCAGCAGCGAACGCTGTCGAAACCCCGCGCGACGAAAGCGCCGACGCTGATCACGCGGAAAAAACCGGCGGAGACACCGTCCGGTCCCTTATCATAGGCCATCCCTGCCCCGCGGAACCGGGCGCAGCCGAACGGCCATCGCCTCTGCAGGAACGCAGTCCGTCGTGAATAGCCCGCCCTCCTCGCTGCCGGAAGAGCCGCTCGCCCCCTCCTCGCGACGCCTGACCCGCGGTCTGCTGATCCTTTCGCTGCTGGCCATGCTGGCCCTGATGTTCTGGCAGGCCTTCGCCAGCGTGGCCGAGCGCGAGGCCCTGCGTCGCGAACAGCTGGAAGGCCTGACCCGGCAACTGGCCAACACCGTCGAATTCGGGCTGGCGCTCAAGGCCCAGGCCGTGCGCAGCACCCTGCGCTGGTCGCTGGATCCAACCCTGCCGCTGGCGCCCAATCTGCTGCTCAGTCTCAAGGACTTCTTTCCCGGCCTGCAACAGGTGCGCTGGCTGCCGGCCAATGCCAACCTGCGCGCCGCGCGCCTGGGTGATACACCAGACGCCGCCTTCATCCAGCAACTGATCGCCCGCAGCGGTCAGGCCGACTTCCGCTACGGCTACAACGCCGAGGCCAGCGCCGCGCCCCTCTATGTGCTGCTGGCCGGCGATCCTCAACTGCAGGACGGCTGGTGGGTGCTGACCAGCGCGCCCCTGCTCGAATCCCTGTGGCGGCCGAGCCGGGTGCCATCGGGCCTCGACTGGCGCCTGGAGGATCGCACCCAGGGCACCCTGCTGTTCCGCGTCGGCGCGATCCCGGCGGCGAGCGGCATCGACGAGGTCCGCCAGGAGCTGGCCTACAGCAACTGGCAGGTGGTGGGTACCCATCCCGGCGAAGACGTGGGCGCCACGTTGCTGGGCGCCTCCTTCGGCCGCCTGGCGCTGTTCAGCCTGTCCGGCCTGGTGGCCGCCATTCTGCTCTACCTGCTGCTGCGCGAAGAACAGGGCCTGCGTGCCCTCACCCTCGCCTCGCGGCGTGGCTTGCGCCTGGCGGGCACCGCCCTGAACGGCATCGAGGAAGCCGTCTGCATGACCCAGGCCGATGGCCGCCTGGTCCATGTCAACGCCACGGCCGGCCGTCTGCTGGGCATCGCCCCCGACGACGCCCAGCAGTATTTCCTCGCCAGTCTGTTGCCCCCGTTGGTTGCCCTGACGCCCGCCGAGCGGGACAGTGGTGCCCTGATCAGCCTGACGGTGGAGGGGCAGCCACGCCGTTTCACGGTCAGTTGCCATGCCCTGGCGGAGAGCCAGCCCAGCGCCCGGGTCCTGCGTGACCGTACCCAGACCCAGGACGGTTTCGTCTGGGTGCTGCGCGACGTCACCGACCAGCAGCGCAACCTGGACACCATCCAGACCACCCGTCAGCGCTATGAGAACATCTTCAACGGGGTGCACACCGGCATCTGCGTGGTCGATCTGAGCGCCATCTGGCCCCGCATGCGCGACCTGGGGCTGGAGCGCCCCGAGCAACTGGCGGAGTTGTTCGCCCGCCAGCCCGATGTGCTGGATACCCTGGGTCGCCAGGTACGCATCACCGAGATCAACCAGCGCGCTCTGGAAATGCTCGGCATCGAGCACCTCGACCAGGCCTGGGCGCGGCTGGTAGGTGACTCCCACGTCCAGCTCGGTGGCAAGCGCTACCGCCTGCTGGCCGGCCTGCTCTCCGGCCAGCAGGTACTGGAACTCGAGACCTGCATCAGCACCGCCGAGGGCGAACGGCACCTCTGGCTGACCATGCACCTGCCAGCCGACCCCAGGCACCTCGACGCGACCCTGCTCAGCCTCAACGACATCACCCAGCGCAAGCTCGGCGAATTGCGCCTGCTCGAGCGCGACAGCTTCTGGTCGAATCTGATCAGCGCCATCCCCGACACCCTCTATACCTATGACGTGGCCAGCGGCGAGCTGACCTACGAGAGTCGTTCGCTGGCCCTCAAGCTCGGCTATCCGCCGGAGGCCTTCGCCAGCCTCGGGCGTGCGCGCCTGCACCCGGATGACCTCGAACTGCACGAGCGGGTGGTGAGCATGCGCCCGACGCTCTCCGACCAGCCCAGCAGCAGTCTCTTGCGCTGGCAGCACCGCAACGGCGGTTGGCGCTGGTTCGACGTGCGCGAGCAGCGCCTTGCCCGTGCGGCGGACGGCACCGCGGCGAGCGTGGTCGGGCTGGCCCTGGATGTCACCGACATGGTGCGGGCCAGCGAGCGCCTGCGCGAAAGCGAGAATCGCTACCGGCAGCTGGCGGAAAGCATCAGCGACGTCATCTTCACCACCGACGCCCAGCTGGTGCTCAACTACATCAGTCCCTCGGTGGAGGAATTGCTCGGCTATCCCGTCGGTGAGCTGCAACAGCGCACCCTGGCCGAACTGGTGGTGCACTCGCGCCAGTGGCAGGAGGTCCGGCGCACCCTGCAACGGCTGCTGCGCAGCCTCGACAATCCACGCGCCCTGGCCGAGTTGCGCCGCGAGCACTTCGCGCCCCTGGTGCTGGACTGCCTGCACGCCCAGGGGCATACCCTGCAGATCGAGCTGCGCCTCAAGCCGCTGTGGGACGACCACGAGCGCTTCGCCGGCCTGCTCGGCATCTGCCGCGACATCTCCGCCCAGCGCCGCACGGACAAGGACATGCGCATGGCGGCCACGGTGTTCGACCACTCGGCCGGCGCCATCCTGGTCACCGATCCGGCGGGCTACATCGTGCGGGTCAACCGCACCTTCACCCGCATCACCGGCTTCAGCCCCGAAGAGGTGTTCGACCAGCAACCGATGATGCTCTGCGCCGACAAGCAGGAAGCCAACCAGCTGCAGCACGTGATGCAGCAGCTGCGCACCGAGGAGAGCTGGGAAGGCGAACTCTGGCAGCGCCGGCACGACAACGAGCCCTACCCCTCCTGGGTCGGCATCACTGCCATCCGCGACGACGACGGCGACCTGATGAGCTATGTCTGCTTCTTCGTCGACATCAGCGAGCGCAAGGCCAGCGAAAGACGCATCCACCGCCTGGCCTACTATGACGCCCTGACCCTGCTGCCCAACCGCACCCTGTTCCAGGATCGCCTGCACAACGCCCTGCAGCAGAGCCGCCACAACGGCAGCTGGGTGGTGCTGATGTTCCTCGACCTCGACCGCTTCAAGCCGATCAACGACAGCCTCGGCCACGCCGCCGGCGACCGCTTGCTCAAGGAGGTGGCCATGCGCCTGACCGCCTGCGTCGGCACCGAAGACAGCGTGGCGCGCATGGGGGGTGACGAATTCACCCTGCTGCTTTCCGGCCTGGAAACCCGCGAGGCCGCCCTGGCCCAGGCGATCCGCGTCGGCGAGCTGATCCTTACCCAGCTGGCCGAAGCCTTCATCCTCGAAGGCCGCGAATTCTTCGTCTCCGCCAGCATCGGGATCGCCCTGTCGCCCCAGGACGGTAGCGAGCTCAGCCAGCTGATGAAGAACGCCGACACGGCCATGTACCATGCCAAGGAGATGGGTAAGAACAACTTCCAGTTCTACCAGGCCGAGATGAACGCCCGCGCCCTGGAACGCCTGGAACTGGAAGCCGATCTACGCCATGCCCTCCTGCAGGGGGAGTTCCGCCTGCATTACCAGCCGCAGTATCGCTGCGACACCCGCCGCCTGACCGGGGTCGAGGCCCTGCTGCGCTGGGAGCACCCGGTGCGCGGCCACGTCTCGCCGGCGGAGTTCATCCCGGTGCTGGAGGAGATCGGCCTGGTGGTCCAGGTGGGCGACTGGGTGATCCGCGAGGCCTGCCGGCAGATGCGCGAATGGCACGCCGCCAAGGTGCGCATCCCCAAGGTCTCGGTGAACCTCTCCGCCCGCCAGTTCAGCGATGGCCAGCTCGGCCAGCGCATCGCCGCCATCCTCGCCGAGACCGGTCTGGCACCGGCCTGCCTGGAAGTGGAACTGACCGAGAGCATCCTGATGCGTGACGTCGGCGAAGCCCTGCAACTGCTGGGCGAACTCAAGGGCCTGGGGCTGTGCATCGCGGTGGACGACTTCGGTACCGGCTACTCGTCGCTCAACTACCTCAAGCAGTTCCCCATCGACATCCTCAAGATCGACCGCAGCTTCGTCGACGGCCTGCCCCACGGCGAGCAGGATGCCCAGATCGCCCGGGCCATCATCGCCATGGCCCACAGCCTCAACCTCTCGGTGATCGCCGAAGGGGTGGAAGAGCAGGAGCAGCTGGATTTCCTGTGCACCCATGGCTGCGACGAGGTCCAGGGTTTCCTCTTCGATCGCCCCTTGCCGCCGGACCTGCTGCGCCAGCGCCTGGAACGTCAGGGTCTGTTTCCCGTGCTGACATGAGACCGGTGGCGCCACCGCATGACTGGCGCTCATACCTCAGAGTTCCCGCGATGGGGTAGAATGTTGCCCCTCACGAGCCCGACCGGGCTCGCTCTTCGCCATGCCTCAGGGGACCCTGCCGCCATGTTCAGCCGTGAAACCACCCTCGCCCGCTTCGACGCCGACCTGTATGCCGCCATGCAGCAGGAAGCCCAGCGTCAGGAAGATCACATCGAGCTGATCGCTTCGGAAAACTACACCAGCCCGGCGGTCATGGAAGCCCAGGGTAGCGTGCTGACCAACAAGTACGCCGAAGGCTATCCCCACAAGCGCTACTATGGCGGTTGCGAATACGTCGACGTGGTCGAGCAACTGGCCATCGACCGCGCCAAGCAGCTGTTCGGCGCCGACTACGCCAACGTCCAGCCGCATTCCGGCTCCCAGGCCAACTCGGCCGTGTACCTGGCGCTGATCGAAGCCGGCGACACCATTCTCGGCATGAGCCTGGCTCACGGCGGCCACCTGACCCACGGCGCCACCGTGTCCTCGTCAGGCAAGCTGTACAACGCCGTCCAGTACGGCATCGACGAGCAAGGCCTGATCGACTACGCCGAGGTCGAGCGCCTGGCCCAGGAGCACAAACCCAAGGTCATCGTCGCCGGTTACTCCGCCTACTCCCAGGTGCTGGATTTCGCCCGCTTCCGCGCCATCGCCGATGCCGTGGGTGCCTACCTGTTCGTCGACATGGCCCACTTCGCCGGCCTGGTCGCCGCCGGTGTCTACCCCAATCCGGTGCCCTTCGCCGACGTGGTCACCAGCACCACCCACAAGACCCTGCGCGGCCCGCGCGGCGGCCTGATCCTGGCCAAGGCCAACGAAGCCATCGAGAAGAAGCTCAACTCGGCGGTCTTCCCCGGCGCCCAGGGCGGTCCGCTGATGCACGTCATCGCAGGCAAGGCGGTGTGCTTCAAGGAAGCCCTGCAGCCCGAGTTCAAGACCTATCAGCAGCAGGTGATCAAGAACGCCCAGGCCATGGCCGGCGTGTTCATCGAGCGCGGCTTCGACGTGGTCTCCGGCGGCACCGACAACCACCTGTTCCTGCTCAGCCTGATCAAACAGGAAATTACCGGCAAGGATGCGGACGCTGCCCTGGGTCGCGCCTTCATCACCGTGAACAAGAACTCGGTGCCGAACGATCCGCGCTCGCCCTTCGTCACCTCCGGTCTGCGCATCGGCACCCCGGCCGTCACCACCCGTGGCTTCCAGGAAGCCGAGTGCCGCGAGCTGGCCGGCTGGATCTGCGACATCCTCGGCAACATGGGCGACGAATCCGTGATCGACGCCGTGCGTGAGAAGGTCCAGGCCGTCTGCGCCCGCCTGCCGGTATACGGCAAGTAAGAGGTCCGCCTTCCCCCCTCTCCCCTGGGAGAGGGCCGGGGTGAGGGAAAACCCCAAACAACGAGCCCCGACCAATCGGCCGGGGCTCGTTGCATTTCCAGAAAGATCGTCAAGGCAGCCAAGCCAGGTCTTGTCGCAGGCCGGAAGAGCCCGGAAACGAAAAAACCCCGGCCAGTGCCGGGGTTTTTCGTTGTCAGGCGACAATCAGGCGCTTACAGGACCTGCAGATCGCCCAAGCCATCCAGGTAGCGCTCGGCGTCCAGAGCGGCCATGCAACCGGCACCGGCCGAGGTGATCGCCTGGCGGTAGGTGTGGTCGGCCACGTCACCGGCGGCGAACACGCCCGGGACGTTGGTGGCGGTGGCATTGGCCTCGCGACCACCCTTCACCACCAGGTAGCCGTCGTGGCTGTCCAGCTGGCCTTCGAACAGCGCGGTGTTGGGCGTGTGGCCGATGGCGACGAACAGACCGGCCACCTGCAACTCCTCGGTGCTGCCGTCGTTGTTCTTCAAACGCACCCCAGTGACGCCCATGTTGTCACCCAGCACCTCGTCGACGCTGGCATTGAGCTTGAGCACCATCTTGCCTTCGGCGACCCGGGCGCGCAGTTTGTCCTGCAGGATCTTCTCGGCGCGGAAGGTCTCGCGGCGGTGGATCAGGGTCACCTTGCTGGCGATGTTGGCCAGGTACAGGGCTTCCTCGACCGCGGTATTGCCGCCGCCGACCACCGCCACCTCACGGTTGCGATAGAAGAAACCGTCGCAGGTGGCACAGGCGGACACGCCCTTGCCCATGAAGGCTTCTTCGCTGGCCAGACCCAGGTAGCGGGCGCTGGCACCGGTGGCGATGATCAGGGCGTCGCAGGTGTAGGTGGCGCTGTCACCCTTGAGGGTATAGGGCTTGCCACCGAAGTCCACGGCGTTGATGTGATCGAAGACGATCTCGGTCTCGAAGCGCTCGGCGTGCTCGCGCATCCGCTCCATCAGTGCCGGACCGGTCAGGTCATGGGGATCGCCAGGCCAGTTGTCGACCTCGGTGGTGGTGGTCAGCTGGCCGCCCATCTGCATGCCGGTGATCAGCAGCGGCTTGAGGTTGGCCCGGGCGGCATAGACCGCGGCCGTGTAACCGGCCGGACCGGAACCGAGGATGATGAGACGCGAATGACGCGTGGTGCTGGCTTCAGACATGACATTCTCCCTGCCGGGGTCTCCGGCAGACCTAAGAGTAAAGTGGCCCGCGCGCCGTTGGGGCGCACCGGCCGGTGTGCGTGCGGAGCCGTTCCGCGAGCGCCCATCGCTCCTGGCGAGGGTGCGACCGGTGTCGACGGGCGGACGCCGGGTCCAGGGATGGGGCTAAGCCTAACGGGTGCCGCCCCGCCACAGAAGCGAGCATTCTAAATCCAGACCATAGGGCGCGCCTATGTCGACTGCTTCGCCAATGGCGCCCTGAGGTAAGCTGTGCCTTCCCGCCACCTGTCAGGAATGTTCATGGCTGTCGCTCCCCTGTCCGGCTCCGCCTACTTCGCCGAAGGGCTGCGCCTGGTGACCCGCCCCGGCATGCGCCGCTTCGTGGTCATCCCGCTCACCATCAACCTGCTGCTCTACGCCGCCATCCTCACCTTCGCCGTACGGGGCTTCGAAGGCTGGCTGGAGCAACTGATGCCAAGCCTGCCGGCCTGGGCGGGCTTCGTCGAATGGCTGCTCTGGCCGCTGTTCGTGCTCCTGCTGTTGGCGATCATCTTCTTCACCTTCACGCTGCTGGCGAACCTGGTAGCGGCGCCCTTCAACGGCTTTCTCGCGGAAAAGGTCGAGGTATTGGTGCGCGGGCAGGACGACTTCCCACCCTTCAATCTCACCGAGCTGGTCACCATGGTGCCGCGCACCCTGCAGCGTGAACTGCGCAAGCTGGGCTACTACCTGCCACGCGCCCTGGGCCTGCTGGTGCTGACCTTCATCCCCGGTCTCAACCTGATCGCCGCGCCGCTGTGGATCCTGTTCGGCGTCTGGATGATGGCGGTGCAGTACATCGACTTTCCCGCCGACAACCACAAGCTGGATTTCCGCAGCATGCTCGCCTGGCTGCGCACCCGCCGCCTGCGCTGCCTGGGCTTTGGTGGCGTGACCTACCTGGCGCTGCTGGTGCCCGGCCTGAACGCCCTGTTCATGCCTGCCGCCGTGGCCGGGGCGACGCTGTTCTGGGTACGTGAGGAAGGCAACAAGGCGCTGGTGGTGCGCTCCTGAGCCCTGCCCGCCGGACGTCCCAACACACCCTATCCCGACAGCGACTCCCGATTGTTGGGCTTCGGCGATAAAGCCGCCTCAACCCAACCTACGGCTATCCTCCGCGTAGGTTGGGTTGAGCGTAGCGAAGCCCAACAACTCCGGACCACCACGCCGGATACCATGGTTTCTGGCTGTTGGGCTTCGGCGATGGAGCCGCCTCAACCCAACCTACGGCGCGCTCCGCCCACACCGCCAAACAAGCCCCCTCTCCCCCTGGGAGAGGGTTGGGGTGAGGGCGCTCCCCGCACGGACTCCACAAACGACGACGCCCGCGCCGGCAAGGCCGGACACGGGCGTCGTGGAAAGCTGTCGCCAGGCTTAGTGCTGGTGACCGCCTTCGCCATGGATATGACCATGGGCGATTTCTTCATCGCTGGCGGCACGCACATTGACCACCTTCACATCGAAGTTCAGGCGCTGGCCGGCCAGGGGATGGTTGCCGTCGACGGTGACCTGGTCGCCGTCGATGTCACGCACGGTGACGATCTGCATGGCGCCGTCCGGGCCGGACGCGTGGAACTGCATGCCCACTTCCAGCTCGTCCACGCCTTCGAACATTTCCTTGCCCAGGGTGGCAACCAGTTCGGGCGTGTATTCGCCATAGGCGTCTTCCGGCTCGATGGCCACTTTCAGCTCGTCACCGGCCTGCTTGCCGGACAGGGCACGCTCCAGACCCGGAATGATGTTGCCTGCGCCTTGCAGGTACACCAGCGGAGCACCACCAGCGGAGCTGTCGATGACTTCGCCGGCGTCGTTGGTCAGGGTGTAGTCGATGGATACTGCCGTGTTCGCCGCGATCTGCATGGCCAGAACCTTCATGCTGGGAAAAATTTAGGATGACGCATCAGTCTACGCGTCCAACTTAGCAATTGCGAATGCGTTCGGTCAGTCCCCTGGCGCCCGGAGGCATCTGGAGGGCGCCCCTGCAACGGTGCGCGACCGCCCGTCACGCAATCGCCACGGCCGCTTCACGGGGCTGTCATCCCGGCTACCTAGGGTTTGCTGCATACCCACTGCCGGAGCCCTGCCATGCCGATTTCAGTGTCCGCACCGCCCGCGCTGCGCGCCGAACGCCTGTCGACCGCTGCAGATATCCGCGCCGCCCAGCGCCTGCGAGCCGCGGTCTTCGGCAGTACCTACGGCGTGCATTTCGCTGATAACCTCGACCAGGACCCCTACGACGCTCACTGCTTGCACCTGGGCGTGCGCGACCTGCGCAGCGGCGAGCTGATCGCTACCACCCGGCTGCTCGACGGCCGTCGGCGCGAGCGGCTGGGCAGTCTCTACAGCGAGAGCGAATTCCAGCTGGAGGGTCTGGACACGCTGCAGGGCCCGCTGCTGGAAATCGGCCGCACCTGCGTGGCGCCCGGGCATCGCACCGGCGCGGCCATCGCCCTGTTGTGGGCGGAACTGGCCGAGATCATGGCCTGCGGCGACTACCGCTACCTCATGGGCTGCGCCAGCGTGCCCATGGCCGACGGCGGCCTGCAGGCGGCCGCCCTGCTGCGCCAGGCGGCGCGGGACGAACGCATCCCAGCGATCCGCGCCACGCCGCGGCGGCCGCTGCCCTTCGTCGCCGTGCCGGACAACCTGGTGGTGCAGCTGCCACCCCTGCTCAAGGCCTATCTACGCCTAGGTGCCCAGGTCTGCGGCGCGCCCTGCTGGGATCCGGAATTCGGCGTGGCCGACGTTTTCATCCTGCTCAAGCGCGAAGACCTCTGCCCGCGCTATGCCCGCCACTTCAAGGCCGCGGTATGAGGCGACTGCGCCGCGCCCGGCGACTGCTGCCGGTGCTGGCCGCGCTGTTACTCGGGGCACTGTTCGCCCTGACGGTGACGTTGGCGGTGGCGCTGAGTCGCCGGCCCTGCCTGGTGCTGCGGCAACGGCTGACGCGGCGCTTCTTCCAGGTGCTGACCTGGGCGCTGCGGTTGCGGCTGGAGGTCAGCGGCGAGGTGCCGCGCGGCACCCATCTCTGGCTGGCCAATCACGTGTCCTGGCTGGATATCGTCGCCCTGGGCAGTCTGCGGCCGCTGAGTTTCCTGTCCAAGGCAGAGGTGGCCCACTGGCCCTTCGCCGGCTGGCTGACGCGCCAGGCCGGTACCCTGTTCATCCGCCGTGGCGCCGAGCGCGGCGATGCCCTGGGCGAGGCCCTGACCACGCGCCTGACCCAGGGCCTGTCGCTGGCGCTCTTTCCCGAGGGCACCACCACCGACGGCAGCGGGCTGCGCACCTTTCACGGCCGGCTGCTGAGTCCGGCCATCGCCACCGGCACCCCGCTGCAACCCGTGGCGCTCAGCTACTGGCGCCACGGCGAGCCTGACCGGGCCGCGGCCTTCATCGGTGACGACGACCTGGTGAGCCATCTGCTGCGCCTGCTGGACAACGGCGGCACCACCCTGAGGATCGAACTGCTGCCGCCCATCCTGCCCCAGGGCCGGCCGCGCCAGGTGCTGGCAGGTGAATGCCAGGCCGCCATCGCTGCCCGCCTCGGGATTCAGCTGGAACCGCGCGCGGCCCGTTCGGCGGCGGCAAAGGCCTGCAGCTGCGGATAGAAGTCGCGAAAGTCTTGCAGCAGGCCGTCATAGGCGGCGTCCAGCTCGGCGAAGGCGCCGGCCAGCAGTTCCGGGCGCGACAGCCGTCGCGCCATGCCCTCCACCACCCGCTCCAGCACGGCGAAGTCCGTGTAGCTGCCCAGCCAGTCCTGGCGCGCCATCAGGGGGGCGATAGAGGCCAATCGCGGCGGCAGTTCCGGCTCGTCCAGCAGGGTCTGGTAGCAATCCGCGACAAAGCTCGGCAGCGGCTGATCGGCGTAGTCGGGCCAGAGGCGCGCCAGACAGTGATCGAAGAAGACGTCCACCAGCAGACCGGCCACTCGCCGCCGCGCCGCGGGCAGCCGGGCCTTGGCCCGGATCACCAGGGGGTGGTCATCGGTGTAGACGTCGATGCGCCGATGCAGCCGGATGCCGGCGGCGATCCCGGTTGGCCAGGCGTCCGCCGAACCCTTGACGAAATCGCCATAGAGACTGCCAAGACGGTCTTCGCGGCTGGGGCCGCCCAGGTGCAGGTGAGCGAGATAATTCATCACACCAGCATACTCCAGCCGCAACCGGGCGGTTTTCCTGGACGACCCGCGGCTGCTAGGCTCGGGCCTCCTTCCCTTCTCCGCTGGAGTCGTCATGCCCGCTCGCGCCGTGTTCCTCGACTATGCCTCCCTTGACCTGGGCGATCTGGACCCGGCGCCGCTGCGTGCGGTGTTCGACGAGCTGGAGCTGTACCCCGCCACCGCCTCGGACGAGATCACCGCGCGACTGGCCGGCGCCCAGGTCGCCATCGTCAACAAGGTGGTGCTGGACGCCCAGACCCTGGCCGCCTGCCCGGAATTGAAACTGGTGCTGGTGAGCGCCACCGGTACCAACAACATCGACCTGGACGCCGCCCGCGCCCAGGGCGTGCGGGTCTGCAACTGCCAGGGCTATGGGACCGCCTCGGTCGCCCAGCACACCCTGACCCTGCTGCTGGCCCTGGCCACGCGGCTACCGGATTACCAGGCGGATATCCGCGCCGGGCGCTGGCAGACCGCCAGCCAGTTCTGTCTGCTCGATCACCCCATCGTCGAGCTGGAGGGCAAGACCCTTGGCCTGCTCGGCCTGGGCGAATTGGGCAGCGCGGTGAAGCGCCTGGCCGAAGCCTTCGGCATGCAGACCCTGGTGGGCCAGTTGCCCGGTCGCCCGGCGCGCCCGGGCAGCCTGCCGCTGGCCGAACTGCTGCCCCAGGTAGATGCCCTGACCCTTCACTGTCCGCTCACCGAGCTGACCCGCGGCATGCTGGGCGCCGCCGAACTGGCCGCGATGAAGCCCACGGCCTTCCTGGTCAACACCGCACGCGGCGGCATCGTCGACGAACAGGCCCTGGCCGATTGCCTGAGGCGCGGCCACCTGGCCGGCGCCGCCACCGATGTGCTCAGCGTGGAGCCCCCGCGTGACGGCAATCCGCTGCTCGCCGGCGACATTCCGCGACTGATCGTCACCCCGCACAACGCCTGGGGTAGTCGCGAGGCGCGTCAACGGATCATCGGCCAGCTCGCCGCCAATGCCGAGGGGCATTTCGCCGGCACGCCGCACCGGGTGGTCTGCTAAAGTTCGCGCTTTTTTCGCCAGGTAGCCCCATGGATCCGCGCAGCGAAGTCCTCCTCCGTCACCCCGAGCGCTTTGGCGGCGCCTTGCTGCTCGCCGGCTTGCCGGCCGATGACCTGCTCGGCACCCTGCCCGCGGCCAGCGGCTGGAGCTGGCATGCGGGCGAGGCCGAACAACTGGTCCGGCGCTATCCGGGTCGCGTCAGCCTGGGGATCGAACCCCCGGCGGGCGACTTTGCCAGTGCCGTGCTGTTTCTGCCCAAGTCCCGCGAGGCCACCGACTTCCTGCTCACCGCCCTGACTCGCTGCCTGCCCGCCGAGGGCAGCCTCTATCTGGTCGGCGAAAAGAAGGCCGGTATCGAACGCGCCGCGCGCCAGCTGGGTGCCTTCGGTAAGGCCAGCAAGCTCGACAGTGCCCGCCATTGCCAGCTGTGGGTGGTGCAGGGACCGCACACCGAAGCCGATCCGCGCCCCGATGCCTGGCTGCAACGCCAGCGGCTGGAGCGGGCTGGGGTGAACCTGGACATTCTCAGTCTGCCGGGCGTCTTCAGCCATGGCCGGCTGGACGTAGGCACGGCGCTCTTGCTGGACCAGCTCGACGGCCTGCCCGAGGGCGCGGTGCTGGACTTCGGTTGCGGCGCCGGCGTGGTCGGCGCCGCCCTGGCTCGCCGCTATCCCGCCAGCACCCTGCATCTGCTGGACGTGGACGCCTTCGCCGTGGCCAGCAGTCGCCAGACCCTGGCGGCCAATGGTCTCGCCGGAACGGTGATCGCCGGCGACGGCATCGCCGCGGCGCCCACGGGCCTTGCCGCCATCGTCAGCAATCCGCCCTTCCACAGTGGCGTGAAGACCGATTATCGCACCACCGAGACCCTGCTGGCCGACGCGGTACACCATCTGCGCCCCGGCGGCGAGCTGCGCCTGGTGGCCAACAGCTTTCTGCGCTATCCCCCATTGATCGAGGCTGCCTTCGGCAACTGCCGCACCCTGGCCGAGCGGGACGGCTTCAAGGTCTATAGCGCGCGGCGGCGGTAACGCTGTTGGGCTTCGCTGCGCTCAACCCAACCTACGCGGCATCCGTAGGTTGGGTTGAGACGGCTCCATCGTCGAAGCCCAACAGGCGCGGCCGAACCGCGGCAATGTTACCCCCGTAGTACCCAACCAGCACCCTCTCCCCTTGGGAGAGGGTTGGGGTGAGGGAAACCGCCACCCCTAGCCAAAACCTCACCCCTTCTTCGCCGCCTCATACAACGGCATCACCTTGGGAATCGCCGCCTGCAGCGCCTTGGTGCGGTTGGCGTCGGAGGGGTGGGTGCTGAGGAATTCCGCCGGCTGCTTGCCCTGGCTGGCCTGGGCCATCTTCTGCCAGAGGGTGATGGCGGCATTGGGGTTGTAGCCGGCGCGCGCCGAGAGCTCCAGGCCGATCAGGTCGGCCTCGTTCTCGTTGCCGCGGCTGAACGGCAGGGTCAGGGCCACCTGGGACACCTGGTCGGCCAGTTGCATGCCGCCCTGCCCAACGCCCAGCAGTGCCCCGCCAAGGTTCTCGCCCATCTGGATGGCATAGGCCCGCGACATCTGCTCGCGGCTGTGCTCGCGCAGGGCGTGGGCGATCTCGTGGCCCATCACCGCCGCCAGCTCGTCGTCGGTCAGCTTGAGCTGATCGATCAGGCCGCTGTAGACGAAGATCTTGCCGCCCGGACCGCAATTGGCGTTGAGCTCGTCGCTCTGCACCAGGTTGACCTGCCAGTCCCAGTTCACCGCGTCCGGGCGGAAGGCCGCGGTCTGCGGGATCAGGCGCTTGGCGATGGCGGCGACGCGCTTGCCGTCGGCGCTGTCATTGGCCAGCTTGCCGGCGGCCTTGGCTTCGCTGACCGTCTTGGCATAGGACTGGGCGTACATCTGGTTGACCTGCTGCTCGGACAGCATGCTGAACATGTACTGCTTGCGCTGCACCCCGACCGCGCCACCCGAGGTGGTGTTGACGGTCTGGCAGGCGACCAGTAGCAGGCTCAAGGACAGGCCTGCGAGGGGAAGGATACGGCGCATGGGAATCTCCAGGTATCGAGGCGGATACAGCATAGAGAGGGGCGTCGCGCCCGGCAACGTTCGTGCGCAGGCGACCGGAGGCCTCAATGGATCGTCAGCGCCGCCGATAGCCACGGCATTGAATGCCCTCCGGAGTCCCCGATGAGTTCCAGATCCATCCGCACCTCCATCACCCTGCTGGCCGGCGCCTGCATCCTGGTGGTGGTGATCGCCTTGATCGCCTATACCCTGCTCGCGGGTCAGCGCACCCGCACGCTGGTCGATACCCATACCGAAGCCCTGGCCGCCACTGCCGCAGAGGCCCAGCTGACCGCGGAAGCCGAAGCCGTGGGCAACCAGCTGCAGCGCCAACTGGACGTTCCCCTGCAACTGGCCAATCAACTGGCGCAGCTCAACGTGGCCATGGGCAGCGGTGGCGACCAGCAGGTCGACCTGGATCGCCAGAGTCTGGTCCGGCTCTTGGGCCAGACCCTCAAGCGCCAGCCCGGCCTGCTCAGCCTCTATACCGTCTGGGAACCCAATGCCATCGATGGCCAGGACGAGCGCCATCGCGGCGACGCCGCGGCCGGCTACGACGAGCAAGGCCGCTTCACCCCTTGGTGGCACAAGACCCTTGATGGCGACGTGACGGTGGAGCCGATTGGCGAGACCGTGGAAAGCCAGACCCGCCTGCCCTCGGGCGTGCGCGAAGGCGAGTACTACCTCTGTCCACGGGAAACTCGCACCACCTGCGTGCTCGACCCCATGCCCGACACGGTCAACGAACAGCAGGTGCTGATCGCTTCCTTCAACGTGCCCATCCTGGTCGGTGGCGCCTTCAAGGGCGTGGTCGGCGCCGACGTGCCGCTGGACTTCATCCAGCGCCAGTTGGTCAAGGCCAATGGCCGCCTCTATGGCGGCGTGGGCCGCATGGCCCTGGTCGCCGGGCGGGGCACCCTGGTCGCCTACACCGCCGACGCCAGCCAACTGGGCAAGCCGGCCGAACCAGTGCTGGGCGCGATGCTGGCCGGCCTCAAGGACCTGGGCGAGGGCGTCACCCGCCGTTTCGACACCAAAAGCGAGCGCTACCAAGTCTATCTGCCGCTGCGCTTCACTGGCGACAACCGCCAGGTCTGGACGCTGATCGTCGAATTACCCCGCGAAGCCGTGCTGGCCGATCTCCATAGCCTCAAGGACACCCTGGGCAGCCAACGCCACCAGGATGTGGTCGGCATGCTGCTGGTGGGCCTGGCGGTCGCCGGTGCCGGCCTGCTGGTGCTCTGGCTGATCAGCCTGCGCATCGCCCGGCCGCTGCGGCAGATGGTCGCCATGCTCGACGCCATCGGCCAGGGCGACGGCGACCTGACCCAGCGCCTCGCCACCGAGCGCCGTGACGAGGTCGGCGCCATGGCCGGCGGCTTCAACCGCTTCCTGGCGTCGCTGCAGAACCTCATCGGCCAGCTGGTCCGCTCGGTGGGCGAAGTGGCCACGGCGGCCGAGCACACCTCCCATATCGCCCAGCGCACCCGCGACGGCGTGGAGCGGCAGTTGCAGGAGATCGACCAGCTGGCGACCGCCATGCAGGAGATGACCGCTACCGCGCAGGACGTGGCCGGCAATGCCGGTCGCGCGGCACGCGCCGCCACCGAGGCGGACGGCGCGGTCAACGAAGGTCAGCGCCTGGTGCAGCAGAACGTCGCCAGCAGCGTCGCCCTCGCCGAGGAGATCGAGCGTGCGGTGGAGCAGGTGCGCCGGGTCGCCGAGGACAGCGAGAACATCGGCTCCATCCTCACCACCATCAACGGCATCGCCGAGCAGACCAACCTGCTGGCGCTCAACGCCGCCATCGAGGCGGCCCGCGCCGGCGAACAGGGCCGTGGCTTCGCCGTGGTGGCCGACGAGGTGCGCAACCTGGCGCAAAAGACCCAGGTCGCCACCGGCGAGATCCAGAGCATGATTCAGCGCCTGCAGCAGGGCACCCGCGAGGCGGTGACGGTGATGCAGGCCAGCGGCGCCCAGACCAGCACCCAGGTCGCCCAGACCGAGGCCACCCGGCGCGCTCTGGACACCATCCTGGCGGCGGTGAGCGAAATCACCAGCATGAATCTGCAGATCGCCAGCGCCGCCGAGGAGCAGAGCGCGGTGGCCGAGGACATCAATCGCAACGTGGTCAATATCGGCCAGAGCGCCCAGGCGGTCCACGGCGAAGCCGACAGCGCCTCCCGCGCCGGCCAGCAACTGCGCGAACTGGCCGAGCAGCAACGCCAGCTGGCGGGACGCTTCCGCGTCTAGCAAGGCTAGCTGCGTGCCCCTCCTCTCTGCTTGGGGAGGGATTCGTCGGCACCGATGCGCCGCTAAAACCTAAAGGTAGCGCGGTGCACTGCCGATAACCTCGCGCCACCCAAGCACTGGAGTGTTGTCGATGTCTTTCCGCTCAGTCCGTACGACCATCACGCTGCTCTCGGGGAGCTGCATCCTGGCCGTGGTCATGGCGCTCGTCGGTTATGTGCTCTTTGCCGGCATGCGCACCCAAAGCCTGGTCGACACCCATACCGCCCAGCTTGCCGAGCGTGCTGCCCAGGCCCGGTTGGATGCCCAGGCCCAGGCGATTGCCGGCAGCCTGATGCAGAAGCTGGATCTGCCGCTCACGGTCGCCCGCGGTATCGCCCAACTCAATGCCCAGGCCGACAGCAGCGCCGAACGGCCCCTGCGGATCGACCGTGAAGGCCTCAACAACCTGCTCCAGCAGACCCTGCTCGACAATCCCGAACTGCTCGATGTCTATGTGGGCTGGGAGCCCAATGCCTTCGACGGCGCGGATGCCCAGTACGCCGGACGCAGCGAAGCCGGCTATGACGCCACGGGTCGCTTCATGCCCTGGTGGTATCGCACACCCGAGGGCGGCCTGAAGGTGGAACCCCTGGGGCCGACCATGGAAAGCCAGACGGTGCTGCCCACCGGGGTCCGCGAGGGTGAGTACTACCTTTGCCCGCGGCAGAGCCTCAAGCCCTGCATCGTCGATCCGGCACCCTACGAGATGAATGGACAGAAGATCCTGATGTCCTCCTTCAACGTGCCCATCCTGGTCAAGGGTGCCTTCAAGGGCGTGGTCGGCGCCGACCTGTCCCTGGCCTTCATCCAGGAGCAGCTCAAGCAGGCCAACGCCGGTCTCTACGAGGGCGCGGGCAGCATGGCGCTGGTCGCCAACCGCGGCACCCTGGTGGCCTATACCCGGGATCCCAAGGCGCTCGGTCAGCCGGCCGCGCAGATACTCGGCGACGCGGCCCAGGGCCTGGCGCAACTCGGCGATGGGGTGACCCGCCGCTTCGATAGCCAACACGACCTCTATCAGGTGTATCTGCCGCTGCGCCTGGGCAACAATGCCACCACCTGGACGTTGATCCTGCAGCTACCCCGCGCGGCGGTGCTCAGCGATCTGCATCTCCTGCAACAGGCCCTCGGCGAGCAACGCCGTACCGATATGGCCGGCATGCTGCTGGTGGGCCTGCTGGTGGCTGGCGGCGGCCTGCTGCTGCTCTGGCTGGTCAGCCTGCGCATCGCCCGCCCGCTGCGGCAGATGGTGGCCATGCTCGACGACATCGCCAAGGGCGATGGGGACCTGACCCAGCGGCTGACGGTCAATCGCCGCGACGAACTCGGTGCCATCGCCAGCGGTTTCAATGCCTTCCTCGGTTCGCTGCAGCACCTCATCGGTCAGCTGGTACATTCGGTCAGCGACGTGAACACGGCCGCCACCCAGACCTCCAACATCGCCCAGCGCACCCGCGACGGCGTGCAGCGCCAGCTGCAGGAGATCGACCAGGTGGCCACCGCCATGCAGGAGATGACCGCCACCGCCCAGGATGTCGCCAGCAATGCCGGACGCGCCGCCCAGGCGGCTACCCAGGCCGATAGCGCCGTGAGCGAAGGCCAACGTGTGGTGCGGCAGAATGTCAGCGACTGCGCCACCCTCGCCGCGGAAATCGAGCGCGCTGTGACCCAGGTACGCCTGGTGGCCGATGACAGCGAGAACATCGGTTCCATCCTCACCACCATCAACGGCATCGCCGAGCAGACCAATCTGCTGGCGCTCAACGCGGCCATCGAGGCGGCCCGGGCCGGCGAGCAGGGCCGTGGCTTCGCCGTGGTGGCCGATGAGGTGCGCACCCTGGCGCAAAAGACCCAGGTCGCCACCGGCGAGATCCAGAGCATGATCCAGCGCCTGCAGAGCGGCACCCGGGAGACCGTGGCGCTGATGCAGAACAGCCATGCCCAGACCAGCAATCAGGTGGAACAGACCCAGGCGGCCAGCCGGGCCCTGGAGGTCATCCTCACCGCCGTGGGCGAGATCACCGAAATGAATCTGCAGATCGCCAGCGCCGCCGAGGAGCAGAGCGCGGTGGCCGAGGACATCAATCGCAACGTGGTCAACATCGGCCAGGCGGCCAATGGCGTACACGACCAGGCTGATCAGGCCACCCGCGCCGGTAGCCACCTGAGCGAACTGGCCGAACGGCAGCGCCAGTTGGCGGCGCGCTTCAAGGTCTAGCGGGTCACAAGGGCGTCAAACACTCCGGCCCGTCTACCTCGGGCCGGTTGACGATGTTGGCCAAGACCCGCTCGCGCAGCGGCATGCCGCCCGCGGCCAACAGCTCCTGCAGGGCTTCGGGCGTGCTGTCCGGATCCTGCCAGAGGGCACGACCCGCTGCATCGAGCAGAATGGGGCGGCGCAGCGGACCGGCCGCCTGGGTGACCATGGCCACCGACAGCCAGAGCTGATCCCCGGCCGGATAGGCCTCCCAGAGCGCGGCGAACCAGGCCAGGGGTTCGCCATTGAGCATCCAGTAGGGCCGCTTGCGGTGGCCACCGCGCCATTCGTAGAAGCCGTTGGCCGGCAGCAGACAGCGCCGCAGGCGAAAGGGCTCGCGAAACATCGGCTGGGTGGCCAGGCTTTCGGCGCGGGCATGGGTGGGGGTGCGGGACAGATCGGTGAGCCAGGGCGGCGTCAGCCCCCAGCGACCGCTGTCGACCCGCTCGCCCTCGGCGGTCCGCCGCTGCAGCAGCACCTGCTGGTGGGGCGAGATGTTCCAGCGCGGGGGATGCTTGTCGGGAAAACCCGGCAAGCCGGCGAATTCAGCGGGCCAGCGGAACAGGGCGTAGCGTCCGGACATGAAAACCTTTCAACAAATGAGGATGCCCTGCTCGGGAGAAGGATCCTCTCCCGGCAGGGGCGTGGCGGCATTGTACGCGGCGATCAGCGCCTGCGCGCGCTGCGCCTCTTCGTCCTCGACCAGCAGGGCGAGCAAGCCCACCGCGGGCAGATCGCCGATGCCACCGAGCAGATGGCGCCCGGCGAGAAAGCCGCTGATGCCCTCGCTGGCCAGCACCGCCAGGAGCAATTCGCCTTCGTGCAGCGAACCCGGCTCATAGATGCGGCGCATCAGTCGTCCTCCCGCCGAACCTCGAGATTCCAGTCCTCGCCATCGGTGTGCAGGCCGAAGCGGATCGGTCGGCAGCAGACTTCACAGTCCTCGTAGTAGTCCTGGTCACCGCCGCTGAGGTCGAGCACCACCTCGCCCAGTTCGCTGCAATAAGGGCAATCGTATTCCTGGCTTTCCAGCATCTGCCTGCACTCCTTGACCGCCAACCTGCCGCCCATCCGGCCCCTGACGCTTGCATCTGGCGCCACGCCCACTACTATGGCCGCCGGAATTTCTACAAGAGAACACCATGGGCGAGTTCGAAGCCATTCGACCCTATAACGACGCGGAAGTCCCCGGGGTTCTGGCCCGCCTGATCGACGACGACCACTTCATCGGCATCCTTGCCGGCTACCGGTTCCCGCGCCTGTCCAAGGGACTCGGCTGGGTAGTGCGCCCCCTGCTGCGCACCCGCCTGCGCCAGGAACTGAGTGGTATCCAGAGCGTCGCGGCGCTGCAGGACAAGCTCGAACCCTATGTGGATCGCGCCATCGAGAAGGCCTCGGACGGCGTCACCTACTCGGGCATCGACCAATTGCGCAGTGGTCGCGCCTATCTGTTCCTGGCCAACCACCGCGACATCGTGATGGACCCGGCCTTCGTCAACTATGCCGTCTACCACGCCGGTCTGCCAACGCCGCGCATCGCCATCGGCGACAACCTGCTGCAGAAGCCCTTCGTCAGCGACCTGATGCGGCTGAACAAGAGCTTCATCGTGCACCGCTCCATCAGCGGTCGCCGCGAAAAGCTGGCGGCGTACCAGAACCTGTCCGCCTACATCAATCACTCGATCCGCCAGGACGGCCAGTCCATCTGGATCGCCCAGGCCGAGGGCCGGGCCAAGGACGGCAACGACCGCACCGATTCGGCCATCCTCAAGATGTTCCACATGAGCTGCAAGGACGAGCCCTTCGCCGAGCTGGTCAAGGCGCTCAACATCGTGCCGGTGTCCATCAGCTACGAATTCGATCCCTGCGACCAGGCCAAGGCCCGCGAACTGCACATCCGCGCTACCACTGGCAGCTACACCAAGGCGCCGGGCGAGGACGACGTCAGCATCGCCCTGGGCATCACCGGCTACAAGGGCCGAGTGCACGTGGCCTTTGGCGAGCCGGTGAGCGGCGAATTCGAGGACGCCAAGGCGCTGGCCCAGGAAATGGACCGGCAGATCCTCGGCAACTACCGGCTGTTTCCGGCCAGCTACCTGGCCTATGCCGCCTGGGATGGCCGCGATGCGGAGCTGGCCGTGCCCGCCGTGGACGCCCTGTTTCCGGCCGAGGAGATCGAGGTCGCCCGTGCCGAGTGGGAAAGACGCCTGGCCGAATGCCCGGCGGAGTACCGGGCACAACTGGTGCGCCAGTACGCCCAGCCGGTGCTGAACAAGTACCGCGTGCTGGCCGGCCTGGAATAGTCGCCAGCAGCCCACGAAAAAGCCCGGCCAGTGCCGGGCTTTTTTGTGGGCGGTAGGTTTTCAGCGACCGCTGAGCACCTGCACCACGGTCGGATCCTTGAACACCCGGGTCAGGGCATCGCTCAGCACATCGCTGACCAGCTTGGTGTTGGCCTCGGCGTTGGGTGCCATGCCGAAGCGCTGGTTGAGGCTGGCGCCGTAGCGGCCGCGGTAGCCACGCTGGCTGTTGCGCACGTCCACCTGGAAGGCCGCGGCGACGTCGGAGGCGGTGACGTACAGCTCCTTGGGCGACTGGTAGTTCAGCTCGGCCAGGGTCAGGGTCAGCTGGGGCGCACCCGGGCCGGCATTGGGCGACGGGGTGAAGCCCATCTGGCGTACGGCCTTCTCGGCTTCCGCCTGCAGCTTGGGAATCACGTCCTGGGTCTGCACCACCACCACGCTGGTGTCGGGATAGAGACCGCCGCGGGTGCCCAGGGTGAAGGAGGAACGCCCGTCGACCACCCGGACCGAGACCGGCTGGCCTTGGCCGACCGGCGCGATGGGCGCGGTGATCTGGGGTTGCGGACTCAATTGCTGAGGGCTGCTGGCACAGCCGGCCAGGGTCAGACCAGTGGCGGCGAGCAGGCCGAGCAACAGGCGATAGCGCATGCAGAAACTCCAGAGAAAGGGACAGGGGGCAGTATACCCAGCCCCCCAGCGGCGTCGATAGACGGGGCCCCCCGGACAAGGAAACGCCGGCTCGGGCCGGCGTCTCTTCAAACCAGGGTCAGGGCTTGGCCGCCAGCGGCGGCCGGGTCTGGCTGCGTTCCAGCCAGCCGCCACCGAGGGCCTTGTACAGGGTGACCTCGCTGTTGAGCTGGTTGAGTCTGTCGGTGATCAGCTGCTGCTGGGCGCTGTACAGCGAGCGCTGGGCGTCGAGTACCGTGAGGTAGTTGTCGATGCCCTGGCGATAGCGCAGGTTGGCCAGGTCGTAGTACTCCTGGCTGGCCTGCACCAGGTCCTGCTGGGCCTGCAGCTGGTCGTCGTAGGTGCCCTTTGCCGCCAGGGCATCGGCCACCTCGCGGAAGGCAGTCTGGATCGACTTCTCGTAGGTGGCGACGTTGATGTCCTTCTGGATCTTGGCCGCATCCAGGCTGGCCTTGAGGCTGCCGGCCGTGAAGATCGGGATGTTGATGCTCGGCGAGAAGGTCCAGTAGCCGGAACCGGCGTCGAACAGGCCGTTCAGGTCCCGGCTGGCCGTACCGCCCTGGGCGGTCAGGCTGATGCGCGGGAAGAAGGCCGCCCGGGCCGCACCGATGTTGGCGTTGGCGGCGCGCAGCTGCAACTCGGACTGGAGGATGTCCGGACGCTTCTGCAGGAGATCCGACGGCAGGTTGGCCGGCAGGTCGGCGAGCAGATCGGTACCGTCCAACCCCTTGCTCTGCGGCAGCTCCGCCGGGATCGAGGTACCCAGCAGCAGGGCCAGGGCATTGCGATCCTGGGCCACCTGGCGGGTGTACTGGGCCAGATTCGCCCGCGCCCCTTCCAGGGCGGTGCGCGACTGGCGCAGGTCCAGGCCGCTGGCCACGCCGTTCTCCACGGTCTGGCGGGTCAGGTCGTAGGAGCGCTGGTAGGCGGCGAGGGTCTCGCGAGTCAGTTGCAGCATGCGCTGGTCGGTGAGCCAGGCGTAGTAGGCGTTGGCTACTTCCGAGACCAGCGAGATCTGGGTGCTGCGGCGTCCTTCGCTGGTGGCGAAGTAGTTGAGCAACGCCTGCTCGCTGAGGCTGCGCAGGCGCCCGAACAGGTCCAACTCATAGGAGGTGAAACCCAGGGTCACGCTGTACTGGCTGCTGATGCTGCCACCGCCGCCACCCCCCGCGCCATCGGCGCCGTTGCCGGCGAGCAGTTCGCGGATGGCGGAGACCTGGCTCAGATCCTCGGGTGACCGGGTACGGGTCCCGGTGCCGCTGACGCCGATGTCGGGAAACAGCTCGGCGCGCTGCACGCGGTATTGCGCCTGGTAGAGGCGCACGTTCAGCGCGGCCTGACGCAGGTCGCGGTTGTTGTCCAGCGACAGCTGGATCAGCTGCTGCAGGGCCGGGTCGCGATAGAAATCGCGCCAGCCGATGTCGGCTGCCTGCTGGTCACGATTGACCGTCAGGGCATCGTAGGCCTGGCCATGGGGCCAGGCGTTCTCCACCGGCGCATTGGGTCGCTGGTAATCGGGGATCAGGCTGCAGCCGGAGACGGCCAGCATGCCCACGACCACCGCCAAGACAGACTTCTTCATATCAGTGTCCTTCCTTGCCATGGGCTTCCTGGTCCTTGGTGGCCTTGTCCTTGAACAGGCTGCTGACCACCACGTAGAACATGGGAATCCAGAAGATCGCCAGGATCGTGGCGGTGAGCATGCCGCCGATCACGCCGGTACCCACGGCGTGCTGGCTGCCGGAGCTGGCACCCGAGGAGATCGCCAGGGGTACCACGCCCAGGATGAAGGCCATGGAGGTCATGATGATGGGCCGCAGACGCATGCGCGAGGCTTCCACCGCCGCGTCGACGATGTTCTTGCCGCCTTCGTGCAGTTCCTTGGCGAATTCCACGATCAGGATGGCGTTCTTCGCCGCCAGGCCAATGGTGGTGAGTAGACCGACCTGGAAGAACACGTCGTTGGCGAGGCCGCGGAAGTAGGTGGCCAACAGCGCACCGATGACGCCCAGTGGCACGACCAGGAGCACCGCGATCGGAATCGACCAACTCTCGTACAGCGCCGCCAGGCAAAGGAACACCACCAGCATCGACAAGGCATAGAGCGCCGGTGCCTGGGAGCCCGACAGCCGCTCCTCGTAGGACAGACCGGTCCAGGCGATACCCACGCCCTGCGGCAGGTCCTTGGCCATGCGCTCGATCTCGGCCATGGCGTCACCGGTACTGTAGCCAGGCGCGGCGGATCCCAGGATCTCCAGCGAGGAGATGCCGTTGTAGCGCTCCAGCTTGGGCGAGCCGTAGATCCACTCGCCACGGGCGAAGGCCGACACCGGCACCATCTCGCCCGAGCCGTTGCGCACGTACCACTTGTTGAAATCCTCGGGATTCATCCGTGCGCTGGCTTCGCCCTGCATGTACACCTTCTTCACCCGACCACGATCGATGAAGTCGTTGATGTAACTGGAGGCCCAGCCGCTGGACAGCGTCTGATTGACATCGCTCTGCGACAAACCGAGCGCCCGCACCTTTTCGTCGTCGACGATGAGCTTGAACTGCGGCTCGTCGTTGAGACCGTTGGGCCGGGTCTGCATCAGCTTGGGATTCTGCGCAGCCATGCCGAGCAGCTGATTGCGCGCGGCCATGAGCGCCTCGTGGCCAATGCCGCCGTTGTCCTGCAGATAGAAGTCGAAACCAGTGGCGTTACCCAGCTCCAGTACCGCGGGCGGTACCACCACGAAGACGATGGCATCCCGGATCTGCGAGAGATAGCCCATGGCGCGTCCGGCAACCGCACCGGCGGCGTCGTTGGCATCAGGGCGCTGGTCCCAGGGTTTCAACTGGATGAACGCCAAGCCCGAACTCTGACCGCGACCTGCGAAGTTGAAGCCGTTGACGGTGAACATCGAACCCACGGCTGGCTCGTTCTTCATCATCTGCTCGCGCATGGTATCGAGCACCTGCTGGGTGCGCTCGGCGGACGAACCGGGCGGTGTCGTGACCTGGCCGAACAGAATGCCCTGGTCTTCTTCTGGCAGGAAGGACGAGGGAATGCGCGTGAACAGGAAAGCCATGCCGGCGACGATGACCACATAGACCAGCAGGAACGGGATCTTGTGGCGGATCACCGCGGCGACGCTGCGCTCGTAACGGTGCTGGCCACTCTCGAACTTGCGATTGAACCAGCCGAAGAAACCACGCTTCTCGTGGTGCCCCTGCTTGACCGGCTTGAGCATGCTGGCGCACAGCGCGGGCGTGAAGACCAGAGCCACCAGTACCGACAACGCCATGGAAGTGACGATGGTGATGGAAAACTGGCGATAGATCACCCCGGTGGAGCCACCGAAGAAGGCCATGGGCACGAACACCGCCGACAGCACCAGAGCGATACCCACCAGGGCGCCTTGGATCTGCTCCATCGACTTACGGGTCGCTTCCTTGGGCGAGAGCCCCTCCTCGGCCATCACCCGCTCGACGTTTTCCACCACCACGATGGCATCGTCCACCAGCAGGCCGATGGCCAACACCATGCCGAACATGGTCAGGATGTTGATGGTGAAACCGGCGGCCAGCAGCACCGCGAAGGTACCCAGCAGGACTACCGGTACGGCCATGGTCGGAATCAGGGTGGCCCGGAAGTTCTGCAGGAACAGGAACATCACCAGGAACACCAGCAGGATCGCCTCACCCAGGGTCTTGACCACCTCGTGAATGGACGCGGTCACTACCGGCGTGGTGTCATAGGGATAGACCACGTCCATGCCTTCGGGCATGAACGGTTTGAGGCGGTCGATGGTGGCGTGGACCGCCTTGGCGGTGTCCAGGGCGTTGGCCCCGGTGGCCAGACGCAGGGCCATACCCGAAGCCGGCTTACCGTTGAACTGGGCATCGATGGACGAGTTCTCGCCACCCAGTTCGATCCGCGCGACGTCACGCAGCCGAACCTGGGCACCGCTCTGATCCACCTTGAGGAAGATCTTGCCGAATTCCTCGGCCGAGGTCAGGCGGGTCTTGCCGATGATGGTGGCGTTGAGCTGCTGGCCCTTGACCGCCGGCAGGCCACCGAGCTGACCCGAGGCGATCTGCACGTTCTGGCTGCTGACCGCATTGCTGACATCGACCGGGGTCAGCTGATACTTGAACAGCTTGTCCGGATCCAGCCAGATACGCATGGCGTACTGCGAGCCGAATACCTGGAAGTCGCCGACACCGCTGGTCCGCGCGATGGGATCCTGCATGTTGGAGACGATGTAGTTGGACAGGTCGTCCCTGGTCAGGGAGCCGTCCTTGGAGACCAGGCCCACCACCATCATGAAGTTGCGCTGGTACTTGGCGACGCGGATACCCTGTTGCTGCACTTCCTGTGGCAGCAAGGGCGTCGCCAGCTGCAGCTTGTTCTGCACCTGGACCTGGGCGATGTCCGAGTTGGTACCCTGATTGAAGGTCACGATGATGGTCATGCTGCCGTCGGAGTTGGACTCCGAGGAGATGTACCTGAGGTTGTCGATCCCGTTCATCTGTTGCTCGATGACCTGGACCACGGTGTCCTGCACCGTCTGCGCCGAGGCGCCAGGATAGGTCACCTGGATCGAGACCGCCGGAGCGGCAATGTTCGGGTACTGGTTGATCGGCAGATTGACGATCGCCAGGATGCCGGCGAGCATCATCACCAGGGCGATTACCCAGGCGAAGATGGGCCGGTCGATGAAGAACTTTGACATCGGGCGCTCCCTTTATTGGCCCTGACCGGCCGGCTGCTGCTCGGCGGAGGCGACGTTGCCGGCAGGCTTGGCAGTGACACTGGCGCCGGGTTTAACCTTCTGCAGACCTTCGGTGATGACCTTGTCACCCGCCTTGATGCCTTTGGATACCAACCAGTCGGCACCCAAGGCCCGCTCGGTCACCAACTCGCGCAGCTCGACCTTGCCTTCCCCATTCACCACCATGGCGGTGGGCTTGCCCTTCTGATCACGTGTGACCCCTTGCTGGGGTACCAGGATGGCATTCTGGCGCACCCCCGATTGCAACTGGGCACGCACGAACATGCCGGGCAGCAGCAGCTTGTCGGGGTTGGGGAATTCGGCACGGATGGTCACCGAGCCGGTGCCCTGATCCACCGAGACCTCGGCGAACTTGAGCTTGCCGGAACGGCTGTAGGCACTGCCGTCTTCCAGCATCAGCTTGACCTCGGCGGCGTTCTCGCCCTGCACCTTCTGCAGTTGACCACTGTCCAGCTCGCGGCGCAGACGCAAGAGGTCGGTGGCGGACTGGGTGACGTCGACATAGATGGGATCGAGCTGGGTGATGCTGGTCAGGGCGGTGGTCTGATCGGCGGTGACCAGGGCGCCTTCGGTCATCATCGAGCGGCCAATGCGGCCGGCGATGGGCGCGGCGACCTTGGTGTAGGCCAGATTGATCTCGGCATTGCGCAGGGCGGCCCTGGCCGATTCCACCTGGGCTTCATTCTGCCGCTGCATGGACAGCGCATCGTCGGCTTCCTGCTTGCTGATCGCCTGTTCCTTGACCAGGGCGCCATAGCGCTGGGCCTTGAGCCGGTTCGACGCCAGGGTCGCCTGGGCCTGGGCCAGGGAGGCCTTGGCGGAATTGACGTCGGCTTCGTAGGTGCGCGGATCGATCTGATACAACTGCTGGCCAGCCTTCACGTCGGCACCTTCGGTGAAGGAGCGCTTGAGCAGGATGCCGCTCACCTGGGGCCGCACCTCGGCGATACGGAAGGCGGAGGTACGCCCGGGGAGTTCGTCGGTCAGGGTGACGGTGCGGGGTTGCACCGTCACCACCCCGACTTCCGCAGGCTTCTGCTGTTGCTGCTGCTGGTCCTTGTTGTCCTGCTTGCCGCAGGCGCCCAGGGCCAGGGCCACGGCCAGCAGGGCGGGAGCGAAAAAGGCATGCGCCGGCTTGATCTGCATATCAAAAGTCCTTGAAAGCGGGGAAATGAGCATGCGCAGCGCGCCTTGTGGATCCGCACCGGCTCGAGCATAGGATATTGTTATCAGACAAATATACTTACGTTCACGACTGTTTGTAAATAATCCAAGTGCCATGCTCGGGTATTTCGCCGGATACGACGACCCCTCGCGAAAACGACTATTCCGAGAAAAGTCAGGCCGGTGCGGCCGACCTCGGTAGCAGACCATGCGGCGGGAGCCGAGTTCTGCCGGGGAATCCCGGTGGCGCCCGGCTCGTCGGCAAAGACGACCAGACACAAAAATGCCGGACGAATCCGGCATCTTTGGTTACAACCTGCAGGCGTCCCGTTACTGGCGTACGCCTTCGAAGGACAGCATGAATTCCACTTCCTGGGATTTCGGGCCGAGGTCCTTCTGGATGTTGAAGTCCTTGAGCTTGAGGGTGGTGGTGCCCTCGAAGCCGGCACGGTAGCCGCCCCACGGGTCCTTGCCCTCGCCCATGAAGTGGGCCTTGATGGTGACCGGCTTGGTCACGCCGTTCAGGGTCAGGTTGCCGGTGACGTCGGCGGTGCCGTCGCCAGTGGGGGTGACCTTGGTCGATTCGAAGCTGGCCTGGGGATGGGCGGCGACGTTGAGGAAGTCGGCGCTGCGCAGGTGCTTGTCACGCTCGGCGTGGTTGGTGTCGACGCTGTCGGTGTTGATGGTCACCTTGACCTTGTCGGCGGCCGGATCCTTGGCATCGAAGCTGAAGTTGCCGTCGAAGTCCTTGAAGGTGCCGTACAGCCAGCTGTAGCCCAGGTGCTGGATACGGAACTGAATGAAGGCGTGCTGGCCCTGCTTGTCGATCTTGTAGTCGGCGGCCATGGCCTGGCCAGCGCCCAGCAGAGCGGTACCCAGGGCCAGGGCGGCAACGGTTTTCTTCAGCATTGGATGGAGCTCCATGTGGTGGTGGGAAGCGAACATCAGGAAGGGATGTGGACCCGGCCGAGCATGCGGACCAGGGTGCCGTCGCGGTCGACGAAGTGGTGCTTGAGCGCGGCCAGCATGTGCAGGCCGGCCAGGATGATCAGCGTCCAGGCGAACCAGAGGTGGATCTTGCCGGCGGTATCGGCCTGATCCGGCAGGCCGCTCAGGGTCGCCGGGACCTTGAACCAGCCGAAGACATCGATGGCCACGCCATCGGCGGTGGAGATCAGGTAGCCAGCCACCATGACGCTGAGCATCAGCCCATAGAGCAGGAAGTGCCCGGCACCCGCCGCGCGACGTACCAGCGGGCTGCCCTCCACCGGCGGCGGCGGACTGACCAGGCGCCAGAGCAGGCGCAGCACCAGGGCGATCAGCAAGAGAATGCCGGCGCTCTTATGCAGTTCGGGGGCGGTGTGGTACCAGGTGTCGTAGTAGTCCAGGGTGCGCATCCACAGGCCGGAGGCGAACATGGCGACGATCGCCAGGGCCATGACCCAATGCAGAACCAGACTTACCAGACCGTAGCGAAGGCCGTCGTTGCGCCAGTGCATCGCTTTTCTCTCCTGAAAAAGCTTTGCCTAAGCCTAGCCGCAAACGTATCGATGGAAAGCGGAAAAAGTGTCGAATCAATATCGAAGGAATCGATGGATCGGACGACGCGCGAGCGCCCCGTCCGCTCAGGCCCAGAGGCTGCGCAGGGGCAGCGTCCGGGTTCGGGTCACGCTCAGAACGACCAGTGGAACAGCTTCCAGAAGAAGCCGTGCTCGCCACTGTCCTTGGCCGGCGCGGCCTCGGTGGCCTTGGGCGCAGCAGCCGGCTGGGCGGTGTTCTTGGCACTGGCCGCGACCGGCACCACGGCCTTGCCGGCCTTGAGGTCGCGGACCTGGCCGGCGGCGCGCTGACCGCTGGCGAGGGCGCCTTCCAGGGTGCCCGGGTGCAGCGGATCGGTGTGCTCGCCAGCGAAGATCACCCGGCCGGTGGGCTTTTCCCACAACCGCCAGTAGCGGGTGATCTGGCCCGGACCATAGGCCAGGTAGGCGCCGCCCAGGCCCGGATCGCGGCTGTAGCGGCGGACTTCGTAGCCGGAGAAGGCGCCGCGCGCCTTGGGATAGAATGCATGGAAGCGGATCAGCACCTGGTCGACCATCTGCTTGTCGCCAAAGGCCTGTACCAGGCGCGCGCTGTCACCGGCCAGGTTGACCAGCACATTGGCGCCGCCCTTCACGTCCGGCTCCACCCACAGCATGCCCAGGCCCTGGTCGCTGTAGATCTCGCCACTCATGCGCGACTTGCTGTCCCACACCGGGGTCTTGAATTTGAGCAGGATCTGGTCGCGCCAGCCATAGGTGGTGCCCTTGATCGCCGCCTGCTGGGTGGCGTCCAGCGCCGGGGTCATCTGCACCTGGCCGAGGGCGCGCAGCGGCACCGCCATCACCACGTAGTCGGCCTTGTAGCCGGTGGCACCGGCCTTGACCACGACGCCGTCCTTGTCCTGGACGATACTCGCTACCTTGCTGTCGGTCTTGATCGTCTTGATCTGCTTGACGAAGGCCTGGGCCAGCACCTCGCTGCCACCGGGCAGACGGGAGGCGCGCAGGTCCTTGTCGTCGACGCCGCGATAGACGCGGGTCTGCTGGGCCAGATAGAGCAGCGACAGGCGCGAGGGCTCGTCGTAGCGGACGCGGATACGCTGGTTGATCAGCTGACGGGCCACTGGTGGCAGATTCTGCTTGTCCAGCCAGGTGGCGGCGTTGATCTGGTCGAGGGCGTGCAGGGTCGGGGTGGCGGTCGGCTGCAGCGGATCGCTGATGGCGGCGGCCAGGTCGTCCAGGGACTTGTCGACGCGCTTCAAGGCATCGGCCACGGCCGGCATCTTCTGCGCCAGGTCGTCCTGGGAAAAGTACTGGCCTTCGATCAGATAGCCCGGGGTGCGCACGAAGGACGGCGCGTCCACGGTCTTGAGCTTGAAGGTGTCCAGATAATGATTGAGCACCGGCTGGGCCTTGGTATCGCCGATCCATTCGCTGGAGGCGAGACCGGAACGACCGCCGACGCGCGCGCCGGCTTCCAGCAGGGTCACGTTCCAGCCGGCCTGCTGCAGTTCATAGGCCGAGGCCAGACCGGCCATGCCGGCGCCGACCACGATCACCGAGGGACCACTGGGCGCGACGGGTGCCGCGGCAGCCTTTTCCGGCGCCTTGTGCGTCTCTTTATGGGCCTTCTCGGCAGCGCCTGCGCTCAGGCTGGTAGCGAATACGCCGGCTGCCAAGCAGACGGTAAAACCTGTCCAACGCGACGACATCTTTTCTAGACTCCTGGGACCGGGAAACGGCGGTGGCGCAGCATACGCCAGCGGCCCCGGGGCAACCAGACGGCGCCATGACCGGCAATCGGCCCGCGCCTTGCTCCCGTCGCGCGCCCTGGCTTAGGCTTGCGCCCCCTTTTTATCGCCGGGCCCGCCGCCAGGAGACGCCAATGACCAATCACGACTGGATGCGCCGTGACCTGGAGGTGCTCTGGCACCCCTGCACCCAGATGAAGGATCACGAGCAGCTGCCGGTGATCCCGATCCGCCGCGGCGAAGGCGTCTGGCTGGAGGACTTCGACGGCAACCGCTACCTGGACGCGGTCAGCTCCTGGTGGGTCAATGTCTTCGGCCACGCCAATCCGCGCATCAACGACCGCATCAAGGCCCAGGTCGACCAGCTGGAGCACGTCATCCTCGCCGGCTTCAGCCACCAGCCGGTGATCGAGTTGTCCGAGCGCCTGGTCGCCCTGGCCCCGGCCGGCCTCGACCGGGTGTTCTATGCCGACAACGGCTCCTCGTGCATCGAGGTGGCCTTGAAGATGAGCTATCACTACTGGCGCAACGTGGGCCAGCCGGAAAAGCGTCGCTTCGTCACCCTGACCAACAGCTACCACGGCGAGACGGTGGCGGCCATGTCGGTGGGTGACGTGGCGCTGTTCACCGAGACCTACCAGGGCCTGTTGCTCGACACCCTCAAGGTGCCGAGCCCCGACTGCTATCTGCGCCCCGAGGGCCTGGGCTGGGAAGCGCATTCGCGGCAGATGTTCGCGCACATGGAGCGCACCCTGGCCGAGCATCACGCCAGCGTCGCCGCGGTCATCGTCGAGCCGCTGATCCAGGGCGCCACCGGCATGCGCATGTACCACCCGGTCTATCTGCGCCTGTTGCGCGAGGCCTGCGACCGCTATGGCGTGCACCTGATCCATGACGAGATCGCCGTGGGCTTCGGTCGCACCGGGACGATGTTCGCCTGCGAACAGGCCGGCATCCGTCCAGATTTCCTTTGCCTGTCCAAGGCCCTCACAGGCGGCTACCTGCCGCTGGCCGCCTGCCTGACCACCGATGCCGTCTACCAGGCCTTCTACGACGACTACCACACCCTGCGCGCCTTCCTGCATTCCCACAGCTACACCGGCAATCCGCTGGCCTGCGCCGCCGCCCTGGCGACCCTGGACATCTTTGCCGAGGACGACGTCATCGCAGCCAACAAGCCCCTGGCCCGGCGCATGGCCGAGGCCACCGCGCACCTGGTCGACCATCCCCACGTTGGCGAGGTACGCCAGACCGGCATGGCCCTGGCCATCGAGATGAGCGCCGACAAGGCTCGCCGTACGCCCTACCCCTGGCAGGAGCGCCGCGGTCTCGCCGTCTATCAGCACGCCCTCTCCCGTGGCGCCCTGTTGCGACCCCTGGGCAACGTGGTCTACTTCCTGCCGCCCTATGTCATCACCCCCGAGCAGATCGACTTCCTCGCCGAGGTGGCGAGCGAAGGCATCGACCTCGCCACCCGCACCTCGGTCAGCATCGCCCTGAGCGACCTGCACCCCAACCACCGCGATCCCGGCTGATCTGGAGTCCGCCATGCGTCTCACCCGCTGCCACCTCGACCTGCCCCTGGCCCTCGGCCGCCTCGACCTCCCCGAGGCCCAGGCTCACTACCTGGGCCGCGTGCTGCGCCTGGCGCCGGGGGATGCCGTGCAGCTGTTCGACGGCAGCGGCCGGGAGTACCTCGGCCAGGTCGCCGCGGTGGGCAAGAAAACCCTCAGCGTCGACCTGACCGAGGAATTGCCCGGCCAGCCCGATTCGCCGCTGCGGATCCACCTCGGCCAGGGCCTGTCCCGCGGCGAGCGCATGGACTGGGCGATCCAGAAGGCCACCGAACTGGGGGTGGCCGAGATCACCCCGCTGGTCAGCGAACGCTGCGAGGTGCGCCTCAAGGACGAACGCGCCGACAAGCGTCTGCAGCACTGGCGTCAGGTCGCCATCAGCGCCTGCGAGCAGTGCGGGCGCTCCACGGTGCCGCTGATCCATCCGCCACAGTTGCTGGCCGACTGGCAGACCGGGCTGGATGCCGACCTCAAGCTGGTCTTGCACCCGGTGGCCGAGCCGCTGGAAAGCCATGCCCGCCCTACCCGTCTGGCGCTGCTGATCGGTCCCGAAGGCGGCCTCAGCGAGGCCGAAGTCACGGCCGCCCGCGCCGTCGGTTTCCAGCCGGCCCGCCTTGGGCCGCGGGTGCTGCGTACCGAGACCGCCCCGGTGGTGGCCCTGAGCGTGGCCCAGCAACTCTGGGGTGATTTCCAGACCCCATGATCTGACCTGGGCCGCTGCCCCGCGGTGGCCCGCCTCTTTCCCCACGGATAGTTTTGGAGCCCTGGATGACCCTGCCCTCTCGCCCCTACGCCGCCTTCCTGTTCGACATGGACGGTACCCTGCTCACCAGCGTGGCCTCCGCCGAACGCGCCTGGAGCACCTGGGCCCTCGGCCATGGCCTCGACCCGGCGGACGTCCTGGCGGTGATGCACGGCGTGCGCGCGGTGGAGACGGTCAAGCGCTTCGCGCCCGCCGGCGCCGATATCGAAGCCGAGACCCGCGCCATCACCGAACTGGAGATCGCCGATGTCGCGGACATCCAGGAAATCCCCGGGGCCGCGGCCTTTCTCGCCAGCCTGCCGGCCGGCAGTTGGGCGCTGGTTACCTCGGCGTCACGCCGCCTGGCCGAAGTCCGCCTGGCCGCCGCGGGCATGGCTCTGCCGCCGGTGATGATCTGCGCCGAGGACGTCACCCAGGGCAAACCCGCGCCGGACTGCTTCCTGGCCGGGGCGCGCAAGCTGGGCGTGGAGATCGGTGATTGCCTGGTGTTCGAGGATGCCCATGCCGGCTTTGCCGCGGCCAAGGCGGCCGGCGCCGATGCCGTGGCCATCACCGCCACCCATCGCCAGCCGTTGGACCTGGGGTTGCCGACCCTGGCCGACTATCGCGGCGTCGGCATCAGCCGTGAAGAAAACGGCGCGATGCGCCTGACCCGACAGGACTAGAACACACCCGCGGCGGCGAGGCGCTCTTCCACCCCGATCAGATCGGGGATGCGCGCCGTGCCGCCTTCGTAGGCCACCGCCCCCAGCTCCAGGGCGGCCAGGGGTAACTCGGCCGCGGCCAGCTCCGGGGTGATGCGTAGCGAACGCGGAATGCTGCGGATCAGCAGGGCCAGGAACCGGACCCGCTCACGCCCACCCAGGGCATTGAGAATGGCCACTCGCGCATGGCGATCGCCGTCGAATTGCGCGGCATGGCCGCTGGAGAGCGCCTCGAAGCTGATCAGCGGCAGGCGCAGATCGCGCCAGGCGACCTGTCCCAGACACCAGTCGGGCTGCACCGGCAGCGGCCGGATCTCGCGGCAGGGCACCAGTTCGGCCACCGCCGCATTGGGCAGCAGCAGGGTACGATCGGCCAGGGTCAGCAGCAGACCGGTCAGGTGTTCGGCGGGAGCGGCGGTCGACATCGGAGATTCCTTTAGCTTCGCTGCTCGGCCAGGCGCGCCACCAGGGCTTCGGCCAGGCCGCGGGGATCGGCGGTAAGGGTCGCGAGACCCGATTCGCGCAGGCTTTCCGGCATGCTCGGGGCGATGCAGGTGCTCGCCGACTGGGTCCAGAGCGTGCCACCGCGGCGCCGCACATAGGGCGCCGAGGCGGTACCATCGTTGCCCATGCCACTGAAGACGATGACCCCGCAACGGGTGCCGAAGTGCTGCGCCAGGTTGAGCATCATCTGGCTGATCGACGGCGTATAGGGCTCGGGCCAGGCGCGCTCGACGATGTCCAGGGCGCTGTTGGCACGGAAGGTGAGTTCCTGCTGGGTGGGTACCACCACCACCTCGCCGCAGCGCACCGGCTCACCCGGGCGCACGCCCTGGATGTGCCACTGGCTGTGCCGGCCCACCGCGCGCAGCAGGCTGGCGGCAAACCCGTCGCCGATGTGCTGGGCATAGAGGAAGCCGACCGGCAGCCCGCCCGGCAGGGCATCGAGAAAGGCCTTCACCGCCGCTGGACCACCCAGGGACGCCGCCAGCAACCAGACTTCAGGTGCGGGATCGCCCGCCGGCAACGGCAGATTGGCTAGGGGTTCGGGCAGGGTCAGGCGCGGGGGGCGCGGCTGGTCCTGCAGCAGGGTCTCCAGCGCCGGGCCGACCGCCGCCACCGGATCGCCGATCAGCCGCTTGAGCTTGCCGATCAGGCGCTTCTCCCACTGGGTGAAGGGATCGGTGAAGCGCTCGGGCGCCTGGCCTTCGCCGAACAGGATGGGCACCTCGGCCCCTTCCAGCAGCGCGTCGACCAGCGACGACTCTTCCGTCTGGCTCAAATCGATCAGCCACAGGTCGGTCGCGACCGTGGGCCAGGCCGCTTCGTCGAAACGCTCCGGATCGCTGTTGAGGACGACGTGATAGCCATTGTCGGCCAGCACCTGCTGCAGCACGTGGCGCTGCAGCGGACTGTCGGCCAGGATGGCGACGCGGGCATTGTGCATCTCAGTCATGATCCCTGACCAACCGGTGGATGTGGGCCAGGAGTTCGCTCTCCTGGTAGGGCTTGCCCAGGTACTCGTTCACGCCCAGGCTCAGCGCCCGCTCGCGGTGTTTTTCCCCGGTCCGGGAGGTGATCATCACGATCGGCAGGTCCTTGAGGCGTGCGTCGTGGCGCACCAGGGTCGCCACCTCGAAGCCGTCCATGCGCGGCATCTCGATGTCCAGCAGCAGGATGTCCGGTTGCCGTTCCTGCAACTGGGCGATGGCGTCCACCCCGTCCTTGGCGGTGAAGACCTCCATGCCATGGCGTTCCAGCAGGCGACTGGTGACCTTGCGCACCGTGACCGAGTCGTCCACCACCATGACCAGCGCCGGCCGGGTGACCTCGGCCACCGTGGCCGAGCCCTGCGCCAGCCGTGCCAACTCGTCGCGGGTACCGCGCTGACTGCGGATCATGGCCAAGAGGTCGAGAATCACCACCACGCGCCCATCCCCCAGCAGGGTGGCACCGGACAGGCCCGGTACCCCGGCGAATTGCGGGCCGAGGCTCTTCACCACGATCTCCCGCGAACCGGCCACCGCATCCACCTGCACGGCCACCGCGTATTCGGCGGAGCGCACCAGCACCACCGGCAGCGGTAAGCTCTGGCCGCTCAGCTTGGGCTGCTGGCCGTTGCCGAGCAGGTGGCCCAGGTAGCGCAGATCATAGTGCTGGCCGCCGTATTCGAAGGTACTGGCGCCCGGGCGGTAATAGCGTTCGAGGTCGGCGGCGGTCACCCGCACGATGCCCTCGATGGTGTTGAGCGGCACGGCATAGAGATCGTCGCCGGCATGCACCATGAGCGCGCGGTTCACCGACACGGTGAACGGCAGGCGGATGGTGAAGCGCGTCCCCTCGCCCGCCACGCTGTGGATGTCCATGTTGCCGCCGAGCTGTTTCACCTCCTGGTGCACCACGTCCATGCCCACGCCACGTCCGGAAATCTGGGTGACGGTTGGCGCCGTGGAAAAGCCGGATTCGAGGATGAATTGCAGCAGTTCCTGATCGGTGAGCTGCGCGTCTTCCGCCATCAGGCCGCGCTCGATGGCCTTGCGGCGCACCGCGGCCAGATCGATGCCACGACCGTCGTCGGCCAGGGTCAGGATGATGTCGCCGCCCTCGCGGCGCAGATCCAGGCTGATCACGCCCTCGGCCGGCTTGCCGGCGCGCTGGCGCCCGGCGGCGTCCTCGACCCCGTGGTCGATGGCGTTGCGCAGCATGTGCTCCAGCGGCGGAATGATCCGCTCCAGCACCGTGCGGTCCAGCTCGCCCTCGGCGTTGCCGACCTGCAGCTCGACCGGCTTGTCCAGTTCGGCGCTGACCTGACGTACCACCCGGTGCAGCCGCGGCACCATGCGCTCGAAAGGCACCATGCGCGTCTGCATGAGGCTTTCCTGCAACTCGGTGTTAACCCGCGCCTGCTGCAGCAATAGGGTCTCGGCATCGCGATTGCGCTGGCCCAGGGTGTTCTTCAGATCCAAGAGGTCGGAAGCCGATTCGAACAGCGCCCGGGACAGCTGCTGCAGCTGGGAATAGCGATCCAGCTCCAGGGGATCGAAATCCTCGTAGCCGGCGCGATCCACGTCTTCGTGGTGACGACTGATGATCTGCGCCTGGGTCTCGGTATCCAGCCTGCGCAGCTGATCGCGGACCCGCTCAATGGTGGCTTCCATCTCGCCGAGGGTGGTGCCGATGTCGCTGACCTGCTGTTCGACGCGACCGCGGAAGATCGAGGTCTCGCCGGCCAGGTTGACCAGCTGTTCCAGCAACGCGGCCGGCACCCGCACCAATTCCTGGGAAGAGCGCCGCTGCGCCGCCTGCTGGCGGACCTGCTGCAGGCGCTGCACGAAGGGCAGCGGCGCAATGGGCGCCGCGGGCGTCTCGGCCGCCACCATGAGCGGCGCCACGGCAACGCCTGCCACCGGCAATTCGGTCGGTGCGTGTTGCGCACCGGCTGCGCCGTCCACGCCTGGAGAGTCTGCAACGTCAGCATCCGCGTCCGTCGCGGCCAGCGGCAGGTCGGCTTCGAAGGACTGCTGCTCAAGGTCGGCGGGCGCGTCCGACGCCTGGGGTGCGACCGTCAGGGGCGTGGCAGGCAGCGACAACTGGGCCACGGCCAGTTGCAGCCCGTCGACTCCCTGGGTCGCCAGGTCGCGAACGCGGTCGCCTGCGCCCAGCCCTACGGCCTGCGAACGCAACTCGACCAGTTGCTGTTCCAGTCCATGGGCTTGCTCGCCCAGGCCATGAAGGCCAGCCAGGCGAGCACCGCCCTTGAGGGTATGCAGACAGCGCAGCAGCTCGTCCACTGCCACCTCGGGCGCGGCCGGCCAGCCGGCCAGGGCCTCGTCCATGCTGACCAGCAGGTCCTGGGCCTCCTCGATGAAGATTTCGAGGATTTCCGCGTCGGTGTCTGCGTCGAAGACCGGCGTGGCGGCGGGCACCGCGGTGGCGGTCACGCTCGCTGCCAGCGGCGCTCCGCGATAATCGCGCAGGGCCTCGATGAGCTCAGCGGCGGGGGCCGGGGCCTGCCCCTGGGCCAGGGCTTCGAGTTGTTCGTGCAGGCGGTCATGGCAACGCTGCAGCAGGCCGCCCAGTTCTGCGCCGGGCTTGATCCGTCCCCGCGCCAGGCCTTCGTAGAAGGCCTCCAGGGCATGGGCCAGATCGCCGATGGCATCCACCTCGGCCAGGCGTGCACCGCCCTTGAGGGTATGCAGGTCGCGCAGCAGGGATTCCAGCGCGAGACTATTGTGCGGCTCGGCTTCCCAGGCGCGCAGCGAGGTCGCCATGCTGTCGAGCAGGTCGCGACTCTCTTCGATGTAGATGGCCAGCAGCTCAGCGTCGGGACCTTCGTCCGCCTCCGGCACAGCGGCCATGGGCAGCGGTTCCGGGTGCTGGGACTCGGTCTCGGGCGCACTGTTCGCTACCGGGTCATCGATGTCGTTGGCGGCATCCACCTGGCCTGGAGCTGGCTCGGATTCACCTGCGGCCAGGTCATCGAGGTGACCGGTACGGATGCGCTGCAGGCGTTCGACCTGCTCGGCATGCTCGCTGACCGGCGTACCCGCCGCCAGCTCGTCCAACTGCGCCGCCAGGCAGCCATGGGCGTCTTGCAGAGGCTGGGCCAGTTCGCCACCACCGGCGAGGCGGCCGTCGAGCAGGCCTTCGTAGATGGCGTCCAGCTCCGTAGCCAGGCGCGCCACTGGCACCACCCCGGCGAGATGGGCACCGCCCTTGAGGGTATGCAGATCGCGCTGCAAGGTGCCGAGGTGGAAGCTCTGCTGGGGCTCAACCAGCCAACGTTTCAGTGCCCGGTCGGCGCTGTCCAGCAGATCCTGGGCCTCTTCGAGGAAGATCAGCTGCATCTCCGGATCGACGGTGGCGGTAGCCTCCGACTCGACCGCCGCGGCGTCCGGCGACTCGGTGTCCGCGGCCCGCGGCAGAGGCTCCTCCGCCGCTTCCGGCAGCTCGCGGTCAGGCTCGGCTTCGGCTTCGGCTTCGGCTTCGGCTTCGGCTTCGGCTTCGG